>CABVBV010000018.1 GCA_902496595.1 uncultured Eubacteriales bacterium
CTCCGCTCCGCGAGAAGTATTTTCGGCGACGTACACGCCGCCGCCGAAAATGATTATATTTTATTTCGCGGCTGCGGCCGCGAAACTCTGCGAGGCTTTTTCGTCAGACTGAGCAGCCGCCTGCAGACTGACTGCAGGCGGCTGCCATTTTTCTTTTATCAGCGGAGTCTCGTCACTTTGTGCCGAAGATGCGGTCGCCGGCGTCGCCGAGGCCGGGGACGATGTAGCCGTGGTCGTTCAGGCACTCGTCCATGGCGGCGACGTAGATGTCGACGTCCGGGTGCTCGGCCTGCATACGCTCAACTCCCTCGGGCGCACCTATGATGCTCATGAGCTTTATGTGCTTCACGCCGACTTCCTTCAGGAACATCGCCGCCGCCGCCGCGCTTCCGCCGGTCGCCAGCATCGGGTCGACTATTATCGCGTCCCGCTCCTCGATGTCGGGCGGCATCTTGAAATAGTACTTCACGGGCTCGAGCGTGTTCGGGTCGCGGTAAAGCCCAATGTGGCCCACCTTGACGTTCGGCATCAGCGCTACCATGCCGTCCACCATGCCCAGGCCGGCCCTGAGTATGGGCACTACCGCCAGCTTCTTGCCGGCTATGTGCCTGCACTGCGCCTTGCCCATCGGCGTCTCTACCTCGACCTCCTTGAGAGGCAGGTCGCGGGTCGCCTCATAGCACATGAGCATCGCTATCTCGCTCACAAGCTCGCGGAATGCCTTCGAACCGGTCTCCTTATCTCTCAGGATCGCCAGCTTGTGCTGGATGAGGGGATGGTCAAATACGTGCACATTGCTCATGGGGGTTCGTCTCCTTTTATTCTTTTATGTCCGCGACAGTCTCGCCTGCCGCTCGCGTTCAGCCTGGGAAAGCCTCAGATACACCGGCAGCAGCTCCGCCGCGGGAGCAGCGGTCTCGCTCTCGGCCGCCCTGCACACTCCATAGGCGCTCTGCTGCAATATCGGCTCCGGCGCTATCGTACAGGCGACGCCCAGCTCGCCCAGACGATTATAGCACAGCTTGGCCCCGTCTCCAACTAGAAAAACGCGTTTTTCGCATTTTTCCAGCTCCTTTGCAAGCTCCTCAACAGAGATCGCACGGTCGGGAACAAGCCTCTCGGGTTTTGCGTCCTTTATCTCAAACATCGCGTTGTACACCTGCTGCCTTCTCGCGTCCATGCAGCAGCAGACGACCGCGCCCTCTCCCGCCGCCACGCCGTTCCAGGCCATGGCAGCAAGGGTTGAAACCCCTATCGCCGGCTTGTCCGCGCCCCAGCACAGGCCCTTCACCGCCGCAACGCCTATGCGTATGCCGGTAAACGAGCCGGGCCCGCACGCCACCGCGACAGCGTCTACGTCCGAGAGCCTGGTCTCAGTGTTTTTTAGAATGTCCTCCGCCATCGGCAGCAGCGTCCTGCTGTGTGTCAAGCCCGAGCACTGGGCATACTGAGCTATGAGCTCACCGTCGCGGCAGAGTGCGACCGACGCAGCCTTCGCCGAGGATTCAAGTCCCAGTATCAGCACTCAGCTCCCTCCTCTATCCTGATTATACGGGAATTATCTCCGGTTTTCTCAAAAACGACCCTGATCTCGTCTCCGTAGAAGGCGTCCTCCACGTTCTCGCTCCACTCTACGGCGCAGACCGCCCCTCTCGCGAGGTAGTCCTCCCAACCTATGTCCCAGAGCTCGTCTGCCGAGGCGAGCCTGTACATATCGAAATGAATGAGCTCCCTCTCGCCAAGGTACTCGTTCACGATAGTGAAGGTAGGGCTCGAGACGCGGCAATCTATGCCCATGCCCCTGGCCATTCCCCGGACAAAGGCGGTCTTGCCCGAGCCGAGCTCCCCATACATGGCGACGACGGCGCCGTCGGGTACCCTTTCACCAAAGCGCTCGCCCGCAAGCTCCGTCTCCATTTCGCTTTTTGAAACTATCTCAGACATGAGCCGCCTCCTTTCCTGTGCGGCTCAACATTATACACCAGCTTCGGCGTTGCGTAAAGTCAAAGAATGTGATATAATTCAATGTCAGCGGGAATCGAGGTGAATGCGCTTGAAAAAATTCTTTCCGCTCGTGCGGGACTTCTTTAAGCGGGCGGATCTGTTTTTATTCATAATGAGCGTCATCTGCGCCGTGTACGGGATCATCATGATCGCCAGCGCGACGCAGTCATATACGAACGGCTCGGCGCAGTATGTCATCGTCCAGACGTTGGCGCTCGGCCTCGGCGTACTGCTCTTCATCGGCATGACGATAATAGACGTCGACATCTTTGCCCAGCACTGGGGCATCCTGTATATCCTCAGTGCGCTGCTTCTCGGCGCCCTGCTGATCTTCGGCGGCCAGAGCGAGACGGGCAACAACGGCTGGCTCCGCTTCTTCGGCATAGGCATACAGCCGACCGAGATCGTCAAGCTCGCCTTCATCATCGTTCTGGCGAAACAGCTGGCATACCTCAAGGAATACAAGAACCTGAACTCCGTAGCCTCCGTCGCCCAGATCGTAGGGCACTTCATCCTTATGTTCGGCGTCATCCTGTTCACTGCGCAGGATCTGGGCAGCGCTCTGGTGTACTTCTTTATCTTTGCAGTCATGCTCTTCATGGCGGGCGTGAAAATCTACTGGTTCGTCATAGGCGCGGCGGCGATCGCGGCGGTCATACCCTTTATGTGGACGTATATGCTGTCCGAATACCAGCAGCAGCGCATCCTCGCTCCGTATGACAGCTCCATCGACCCGAACAACACGGGCATAAACTGGCAGCAGTACCAGGCGAAGATCGCCCTCGCCTCCGGGCAGCTCACGGGCGAGGGCTACGGCCAGGGCACCCAGAGCCAGTCGAGCGCGATACCTGTAAAGCACTCGGACTTCATCTTTGCGGTCATCGGCGAGGAGCTGGGGCTCATCGGGGCCTGCCTGGTTCTCCTGCTGCTCATGATCATCGTCGTCCGCTGCGTACAGGTGGGGCTGCGTTCTGGGAACACGATGTCGATGCTGGTCTGTATGGGCGTCGCGTCTACGGTGGTGTTCCAGACATTCGAGAACGTGGGTATGTGCATAGGCATCGCCCCGGTCGTCGGCATCACGCTCCCGTTCTTCAGCTACGGCGGCTCGTCGCTGTTCTCCATGTTCGCGGCGATGGGATTGGTTTCCGGTGTGAAATACCGACCAAAACCAATGCGGTCTTCGCTCTACGGCAGATAGGCGGGCCGACAGGGTTTTATACGCAGCGCATTCCCTGTAACAGTTGTAGGGAATGCGTTGTGTTTTTTTGCAATTTATACAGTGAGCATAAATTAAAATTCGTTCGTGTTCACAAAAATTTCACAAACCTCGTTCATTTTCGATTTAACGCATTGCATTCATGAAAAAAACGTAGTATTATCTTGCGCATGAAACCCGGTAAAAGGGTCTTCCGTGAATCTGGGGGGATTTGCGGGGAAAAATTTGGAGGTGCTGTTATGCTACCAATACTTGCAACATTCGTAATACTTCTGGTCTTCGGCATAGGCGACATGGTCGCAACGAAGACAAGGGCCATCGTCTCGATGCTGTTCCTGTCCTCGGTACTGTTCCTCATCGGCTTCTGGACTGGGATACTCCCGAACACGATGTTTGACGATTCCACGCTGCTGCTCGTCTCGGGCGTGCTGGTCTCCATGCTGCTCGTACACATGGGCACGACCATCAAGCTGCGCGACTTTGCCGACCAGTGGAAGACCGTGCTCATCGCGGGCCTCGCCTGCATCGCGATAAGCCTCGGCATCTACTTCATCGGCGGCCTACTCGTTGCGGACAGGAACTACGTCGTCGTCGGCGCGCCCATCCTCTCCGGCGGCGTTGTGGCCACCATCACCATGCAGACGGCCGTCAGCGACCTGGGGCTGCCCGTCGAGCTGGGCGTCTTTGCCGCGCTCGTCATGGTCGTGCAGGGCTTTGTCGGCTACCCGGTCTGCTCCCTCTGCCTGAAGTCCGAGGCCAAGCGCGTGCGCCGCCTCGTCGAGTCCGGCGCGGAGCTCAAGGGCGTGACCGCGAAGGTCGCGACCAGCACCGAGCCCAAGAAGCGCCTCATCCCCTATATCCCCGACAAGTATAACGGCCCCAACATCATGATGGCCAAGGTCGCGTTCTTCGCCTTCCTCGCCACCATCACGGCCAACGCGATAAACGGCTGGATAGCCAGCACCTTTGACACTGCGTTCACCATCAGCGCCCTCATCTTCGCCCTCATCTACGGCATCGCCGCCAAGGAGCTGGGCTTCATTGAGGAGAACCCGATGAAGCGTGCGGGCGCGGACGGCTTCATGCTCGTCGTCGTCACGCTCTCCATCTTCACGAACCTCGCCCAGTCCACGCCCGACATGGTCGCCGGTATGCTCTGGCCCCTGCTCGTCGTCGTCGTCACCGGCAGCATCACCTTCCTGGTCATCTCCACGCTCGTCGGCAAGATCTTCGGCGTGAGCTGGCAGATGAGCTGCGCCATAGGCAGTACCTGCCTGTTCGGCTTCCCGGGCACCTACATAGTCACCACCGAGGTCGTGAACGCCACCGCCGCGAACGACGAGGAGAAGCAGCTGATGCTCGACCATATGATGCCCAAGATGCTCATCGCGGGCATGGTCTCCGTCTCCATCACCAGCATCCTCATCGCGGGCTACATGGTGAACCTGCTCATAGCCTGACAATACCGCAACCACATAACGGGGAGACGGCAACCGTCTCCCCTAAACCCATTTTTAAAGTTAGAAAGGACTAAATGACATGGACATTAGAAGCCGAGCCCATGAAATATACGACGAGATGATATCCTGGCGCCGGGACTTCCATGCGCATCCCGAGCTGAGCAACAACGAGTTCAGGACGACGGAGAAGATCGTGGAGCTGCTCGAGAGCTTCGGCTGCGACAGTGTGGAGCGCCCCCTGCCCACCGGCGCGGTCGCGCTCATAAAGGGCGCGAAGCCCGGCAAATGCGTCGCGATAAGGGCGGATATCGACGCCCTGCCGGTGACGGAGGACACGGGCCTGCCCTTCGCGTCGGAGAATCCCGGCGTAATGCACGCCTGCGGGCACGACACGCACATCTCCATGCTGCTCGCCACGGCGAAGCTGCTGTGCGGTATGCGCGACGAGCTGCCCGGCACGGTGAAGCTCATCTTCCAGCCCGCGGAGGAAAAGGCCCCCCGCGGCGGCGCGAAGCCGATGGTCGAGGCGGGCGTGATGGAAAACCCGCACGTTGACGCGATAATTTCCACGCACATCTCGCCGGGAGGCCCGAAGGTCGGCTCTGTGAGCTTCTATAACGGCATCGCCACGACCGCCTTCGACCTCTACAACATCAAAGTCACCGGCCAGAACGCTCACGGCTCCCAGCCTCACAACGGGCACGACGCCATCCTCGCGCTGGCTCAGTTCATCGTGAACGCGCAGCAGATCGTCGCCCGCCGCGTGAACCCGCTCAAGACCGCCATCGTCTCCATCGGCGTAATCAAGGGCGGCGAAGCCGTGAATATCATCCCGAGCACCGCGAGCCTGGAGATGGTCTGCCGCACCTACGGCGAAGAGACCCGCAAGGTCATCTACGACGAGGTCATGCGCCTCGCCCGGGGCATCGGTGAGCTGAGCGCCTGCAAGTTCGACGTGGAGCACATCGAGGGCTACGGCTCGGTAAAGAACGACCCCGCGCTGCTGAGGCTCTCCGACGCGGCCATTACCGAGACCCTGGGCGCGGACTATGTGGACTATCTCGAGGAGCCGCTCTCCTTCAGCGAGGACTTCAGCTACTACGGCAACGCCACCGGCACGCCCTGCCTGTTCCTGCTGCTGAACGCGGGATACCTGGGCGACGCGCCGCACTCGCTGCACGATGCACGCTGCACGTTCAAGGAAGAGGCGCTCGAGTGCGGCGTCGCCGCCATGTGCGCCACGGCGCTGAAGATACTGGAAAGCTGAGGATGAGCATGGATATCAAGAAACTGGCGCATGAGACCTTCCCCTACGTCGTTGAGATGCGGCGGGACTTCCACATGAACCCCGAGCCGAGCTTCGAGGAGCACAGGACGACGAAGCGGATAGCGGAAGAACTGGACAAGATGGGCATACCGTACAGGCTGTTCGAGCCTACGGGCCTCATAGGTGAGATAAAGGGCGGAAAGCCGGGCAAGTGCATAGCGCTCCGTGCGGATATAGACGCCCTGTCGATACAGGAGAAGACGGGCCTGCCCTATGCGTCGAAAAATGACGGCTATATGCACGCCTGCGGGCACGACACGCATACGGCGATGCTGCTGGGCGCGGCGAAGATGCTGATGTCGGTGAAGGACGAGCTGTGCGGCACGGTGAAGCTCATATTCCAGCCTGCGGAAGAGCTGGCGAGCGGAGCGAAGCACATCGTGGCGCAGGGGGCGCTGGACGGAGTGGACGCGGCCTTCGGGCAGCACATATTCTCCGGCATCCCCGCGGGGACGGTCGCGATAGGCGAGGGTGCGCTGCTGCCTGCGGCGGACTATTTCAGGATAGACGTGAAGGGCAAGGCGAGCCACGGTGCGCTGCCGGACGAGGGCATAGACGCGACGGTGGCGGCGTCGGCGATAGTGCTGGCGCTGCAGACTGTGTCGAGCCGCGAGTACAGCCCGCTGGATCCGGTGGTGGTGACGGTGGGCACACTGCACTCGGGCGCGCGGTTCAATATCGTGTCGGGCGAAGCCGTGCTGGAGGGCACGGCGCGGGTGTTCAACAAGCAGATGCACGAGCGGATGCCTGAGATCCTGGGCAGGATAGCGGAGAATACCGCGGCGGCATACCGCTGCGAGGCGAAGCTGGACTACCAGTTCAAGACGGAGATACTGGTGAACGAGGAGAAGATGACGGCGATAGCCCGGGGAGCTGCGGCAAAGCTGGTGCCCGAGGACAAGCAGCTGCCGTACAAGCGCTCGATGGGCGGCGAAGACTTTGCCGAATATACGGCGCACGTACCAAGCGCCTTCGCCTCTCTCGGCGGCGGCGGCGAGGCCCCGCAGCACAGCGACGAATTCTGCATAGAAGAATCCGCCCTGGAAACCGGCTCCGCCCTCTACGCCCAAGTAGCCATAGACTACCTGTGCGGCTGAGAGACAGGGGTCTGCACAAGAACAAAAAGCAATAGTCGTTATCCAGACCGGACGTTGCCGCAGCAGCTGTCCGGTCTGGATTTTGTTTGTAATAATGGTCGCACTTTTGGCCGTGCTGTTTGCTTTTGGTATACAAATTGACCTGGGTGTTTTAAGCCCAGGCCAATTTAAATGAATTTGGAGTATATCAAATTAATACTGCTCAACCCTGCTCTTTTTTGCTTCTGCGGCCGAGCCTTGCTTTTACTTGTGGTATTTCCATAATTGCAGAAACCAGAATTACAATTATGCCAATCGCCATAAATAAAGTCCCAAATGATTTCAGCTTCAGGCACTCACCCAAAGAACCGTAATACATAATGGATCGCCTGTAATAGCTTTCTGTCATGCCACTCAACAAGAAGCCCAAAAGCATAGGTGAGAGAGGATAATCGTTTTTCTCGAAGACATAACCTATAATTGCAAATGCAAACATAGCCCACAGGTCAAACTGTCTGCTGTTTATTGAATATGCTCCCGTGATGCAGAAAACAACTATCATGGGAATCAAATAACAGCGTGGTATCTGTATTATCTTTGCCAAGGGTTTTATTGAAAAGGCTTGAACTATGAACATCAAAATGTTTGCAACCAGCACGGCGACCAGTATTGAGCGAAAGAGTATGGGCTTTGTTAACACAAGTACCGGCCCGGTGATAATCCCCTGAAGAGTCAGCGCTCCCATAATTATTGCCGTTACTGTGTCGCCAGGAACACCCAATGAAAGCATCGGAATCAGCGCCCCACCAACTACTGCGTTGTTTGCCGCCTCAGACGCAATAACCCCTTCTTCACAGCCTTTTCCAAATTTGTCCGGATCTTTTGACAACTTTTTTGCAGTGGCGTACGAGGTCATAGAGGCAGGCCCGCCACCCAGTCCAGGTAGTATTCCAATTATTGTACCAATTACTGACGCTCCAATTAGATTTATGAGCTTTCCTTTTATCTCGCTCAGCTTTGGGGCAAAAAATATCTTTCCCTTAAACTTTGCAGGTTTGGCTTCTTCTTTGAAGTCATGTGCAACTGTAAGAACCTCCGGAAAAGCAAACAGTCCAATTATCAAAATGACCATATTGAACCCGCTGCCGAGTTCCAAGACTCCAAAAGTAAACCTCTGAGCAACGCCATCTATCGGGCTGATGCCAACAGTTGCCAACAACAAGCCAACCGACATGGAAATCAAGCCCTTGAGTAGTCGCCCGGAAGCCAGCGCACATACGAGGCTTAAAGCCAAAATCATCGTGCCGAAATACTCCCATGGCCCAAATTCAAGCGCAATATTCGACAGCGGTTCAGCAAGTAAAACCAAAAATACGCAACTGAAAATTCCTCCGAAAAAAGAAGCAAATACTCCCCAAGAAAGTGCGTCGCCGCCTCTGCCGTTTAATGTCATGGGATACCCGTCAAAAGTGGTCGCCACAGCAGCAGCCGTTCCTGGGATTTTCAGCAGCACTGCAGAAATCAGCCCTCCAGACATACCGCCGCAATATATGCCCATCAGCAGGCATATTGATGCGACCTCTTCCATAGACAAAGTCAGCGGCAACATCAATGCAACTGCAATAGGCGTATTCAGCCCAGGTATCATACCAAATATAATGCCGATTATTACACCAATCAGTATGAACATAAGGTTTTGAAAACTCAGCACCTCAGCAACCGCCTGCATAACAGCATCCATCAGCATACCTCCTATATTCCCAGAAGGCCCTCTGGCATTCTTACCATGAGCACATACGAGAAGAACCAGTATAACAAAAGGGTTCCTCCTATCGACGCCATCCCTCTGATTGCAATGGCTTTTGCGCTCCCAATGTTTCCATATTTTTTGCTGTAACAATAGGTCACGGCAGCAAACGAGTATATAAGCGTCGATAGAATATAGCCCAAAACACTGAATAGAAGAATGTACAAAAATATGCCCAGCAGAAATATTCCGGTCGAGCCTTGAAACAACTCAATGAACGCAAAATGTGCATGAAATTTCTTTGACTTGATTATCTGCACCAATCTCACGATCAAGAGAATGCCCAGTAGTATTATTACTGCGCGTGGGAACATTGCCGCTCCGCCGGTAGTATCCATGTTGTTTACCGGGAATGTCGCAGTAAGGGCAAACAAACCAATGGAAATCAGGCCTAATATTGTCAAGAATACAATTTCACCCACACGACCAGCCTCCGCATTCGTGAACTTGGAAATGTGTCAGCCTATTACAACTGACGCGTAATTTGCATACGACTCGTTTATCTCAGGAAGCATTTCCATATACTCATCATATCCGATGAAGCATGGGAAATTATTGGTTGCGCTCAAGGAATCAAACGCTTCCTGATCCTCAGTCGCCAGTCTAAAGGCCTCTTCAATGACTTCACAAACCTCATCCGGGGTTCCGGCCGGCGCCCAAATCGCAAACATCTGCCTCAAGAACTCCAAGTCGACAAAACCCATTTCCTTAAATGTCGGCACATCAGGAAGCGAGTCAAGCCTTTCTTCTGCAATAATGCCCAGGCACCTGAACTGCCCGCCCTGAAGGTATTGTGTGACATTTCCAATTGAGTCAAAATATGCATCCACTCTGCCGCCCATCAACTCTGAAGCCTTGGCTGTTGTCTCCATATCGACTATATTTACATCAATTCCTTTTTGTGACTCCAGAGCAAGAGCTGAGAAAACAGGCAGAGTGCCGCTAACGGCGCCCACCCTCAATTCTCCCGGCTGTTCTTTTGCAGCATTCACAAAATCGTCCAGAGTTTCATACGGAGAATCGTTATTGACCACGATGCATTGATACGTCTCGGCAAATACACATATCGGTCGGAAATCCTCATATGTGAAAGGGCACGTTCCTAGCGCATATTGCAATGCATATCCCGGGGGTGCAACAAGTAAAGTATAGCCATCTGGATCCGCAATTTTTACTTCATTCCCTCCGACAGTACCCGCCGAGCCAGGTATGTTCACAACTTCAATCGGGTAGTCCAGATACTTATTCGCAACTTCTACAGTCAATCTTGCCGGCACATCATTTACTCCTCCGGCATCATATGGCACTACCAGCTCAATCTTTTTGGTGGGATAATCAGTTTTTTCGGTCTGCTGTTCATCACCGGCAGCTGTGTCGGTAGGTTCGACTATGTCTGTTGTCCCGCAAGCTGCAAATGCAAAACACATTGCCGCACATAAAAGAATAGACAGCGCTCTTTTCATTGATATCTCCCTTTCATAATGTATTCTAATCACAAAAATGATTTAAACGGAATATTGGGTTCATTCTCCATTGCATCTCTGAATCCGCGTGGATACATATATCTCCTCTTGTCCTTGTCGTTCGGATAAACGAACTTTCCTCCAACCTGCCATATGAACAAATTGAACTGATAATCAAGCCTGTCTTTCTTAAAATTATAAAGTAATTCTATTTCATCCGGTGAAGCCAAGAAATTGCACCAAATATCGTAATGCACTGGAATTATCACTTTGCATCGCAGGTTTTCTGCAAAGCGCAAAACATCTGACGAGGTCATTTTGTCAGATACTCCGGGAGGATTTTCCGCAAATGGAGCAATTGCCACATCTATCTGGTGCTGCTTTCCATGCCTTAAGCTGTAATTTGAGAAATGTGAATCCCCGCTGTGATAGAATGATCCACCCGGAGTTTTGATCAGATAGTTCACTGACCTTTCGTCCATGTCCGGAATTACCCCTACAATACTGCCTTCAGGCGGAGCAGTCACCAACGCCGTCTTATCAAAGGAATCAAGAACTATGATTTCCATATCTCCCACAACGATTCTGTCGCCCGGCTTCACTGTAACAAGACGTGTTTCCGGCACTCCCCAATTTCTCCATTTGTCTGTGGCAAATCTGGGGCCGATAAATTTAACGCCAGGGAGCCTTTCCAGAGCAGCAGCCGTATAGATGTCCATATGATCATTGTGGTCGTGCGTCGCCAAGAGAGCGTCGAGCTTAGTAATTTTAAACGGATCCAAAAGGAAAGGGATGTTTCGCGGGTTGGGCATAAGGTCATACCCGCCAGCAATCCTGTTGAGCTGAAAGTCCTTTCCTTGCCCGTATTCTGAACATTTGTGGGTTGACTTGCCACGGCCGGAAAACAAATCCACAGCTATATTTGTGTTTCCCTCAGATTTTAGCCATATTCCTGTGCACCCAAGCCACCAAGCAGCAAATGTCGACGGTTCAACTACATGGCTTTCAATGTCTTCCAGCAGCCAATTCCCCCATTCAGGAAACATTTCATGCAGCCATTCCTCGCGAGTTATTTCAAATATCTTCCTCATCAGCTCTATCACCCTTTCTCTTAATGTTGTACACTTTCCCTTTGTTAACAGTACGCCCTGCACACAAAAGCTCATAGCAGTCGGCTTTCTTGCAGACTGCAATATTCGTTGGCCCAAGTTCTGACTCTATGACCCTGGTGCTGAATTTCCAAACTCCAGGTTCTTTTTGCAGTATTTTCAGGGCGCAATCATTACGACGATAACCGATTATTATGGACGGTATTCCAAAGAGCTCACCAGCCCAAAGGGCGTGCCCAAACCATATTTTTTCAGCGTAAACCGGCTCCCACTTTCCGCTTATCAGCTTATTTACAATCAAGCTGTCACCATGGAACCCCTCGATAGTCACAATCTCGTCCTCGCCGTCGCCATCCAGATCATATACAAACATATCAGATACTTCCCGGGATATCAGCCTGTCTATTGTCCAATTCTTGGGAGGATTTGACTCATCTATATATATCGCATACATACCTTCAGCTCCAGAAATGAGTGCGGCTTCTTTTCCTCCCAGCACACACCTGTGATAGCCGTGGTTCTTATGAATCTCATCAATAACGTACATTGGCTCTGAACACGGTCTGTTGTTTTCATTCAGCTTTACAAAGTAGACGCTTCCTGCCTGGCTCCAATCCTCCCTGTACTGCTTTCCACGTGTCAGTTGCGCAATTAACAAGTAACGTCCGGTTTTGTTATTGACGATATCAAACCGGTGTACATACGGAGCATCCAACACTTTATTTACTTGCCAGTCAGAACCGCGCCTGGCTGCAAAAACAATGCAGGCCTCTTTTGAGTCAAAAACGGGGAAAAATTTCTGAACCGCAAAAAATCCACTGTCATCGCTCTGAGAAACCGCCATTGTCCCTCCGGGTTCATTCCACACCTCACTTAAAGCGCCTGAATCATCCATCAAACAGCAGGAGCCGCTTCGTCCCTCCGAAGCAAATACTCCATATGTTTGATTTTCTGATAGGCTTAGATATCCAGCCGCATAAACTGCGTCGATTTCATACTCTCTAACACATTCTGGAACTGCAATATACGCCCAACGCAATTGCAGCAGGGCTCAGGAGCAGAAAAACAAAAACGATAGGGATGCTGGTTCCGCGCCTTGCCAATTCAATTTATTCCAGGATCATCAGCGGAGTTGATAATGCACTAAAAAATACCGGCTACAACCTGCTGATCGCCGGCACAGAAAACAATGTCCAAAAGGAAAAAGAGTTGCTTGAATCGCTACAATACAGAATGGTAGACGCCATTCTGGTTGCATCTTCGTCAACAGACGCATCGTTTTTTTCAGAAATAAACAAGGGTATACCCATTATCCTAATTGACAGACGCATTGAGCAAGCAAAACTCGATTTAGTTGCCAGCAACGACCGTGAGGCTTCGTTTCAGATTGTAAACTATATATTTCAAATGGGTCATCGTCATGTTGCAATAATAAAAGGAGTTAACGACCTTTCAATAACGAAGGATCGACTTTCCGGATATATAGATGCGTTGAATCAAAACGGGATCGAGCTCAATTCTCAGCTTCAGCTTGATTGCGACTTCACCTCTGAATCTGCTTATTATGCCGTTCAGCAGTTGTTGTCAAACACCCCGCGCAGTGAATGGCCAACTGCAATCTACTCCACAAACACTTCCATGACCGAAGGGGCAATGGGCGCTGTTTACAATCTGGGTCTATCAATTCCCGATGATATTTCCATAGTGTCATTTGGAGAAATGTCTCTACCGTCTTTTTTCAAGCCGCAAGTCACCTGTGTTTCCCGAAAGGCGGAGGTAATAGGTGAGACCGCAGGTAAAATTGCTCTGCGTAGGATAAGGCAATGTATAAACAATGAGAAATACGATGTCGAGTCGTTAATTGTTTACTCTTCCATAAAATACGGAGATTCAGTCAAAAATATGAACAGCTGAAAATTCTGCAGATCATCCGCCGAAAGATAAAGGTTGATAAAGTTAGCACCTCCAGTCCCTGTCATATTCATTATAATGCACCCCGCTTGTCGGCAGCGTAACATACTTGCCGTCAAGCGGGGTGCGCATTTAACTTCACTAAAATGTCATTTTTCGCAGCTCACAGTTCCGCCTCGAAGACCGTGTTGTTTTTGTCCAGCAGGCCTACGGCGGTCCTGGCGCCGAAGTATTTTTCCAGGCCCTCGGCCAGCTCTGCCCTTGCTGAGAGCACCCTCTCCAGGTTGAGGCTCGTGAAACCGTCTATCGGGAAGAGCAGATCGGTCGTCTCCGGAGTTATCTTGCCTATCTCGCTCTGCCGCCAAGTCCAGCGCCTCGTCCTCACCTGGCCGTCGGACACATACACCACCTCGTCCGGCTCGGGGAGCTCCGCCTCTCCGCCGCCGAAGGGGACAAAACTGTCGCCTGGCTCGGCGTGCCGTACCTCCAGCGCCCTCGAGACCGTGCCCATGTCGTGCGCGCCTATCGGCAGCCGGTACTTCAGCGACACGGCGTTGCCGAAGTCCACCACCGGGCTGATCTCCGGAAAGCCCTTGCCCTTGGCTATCCGCGTCAGCAGCGCCTCTATCGAGCACATGAACTTGTTCGGGTTTATGCCCAGTGCCCGGAACGCCTCTCTGTACGGCACTATCTCCGGCGACTCCTTCACCTTCACTCCCTCCAGTGCCTTCTCACAGGCGGCGATGCTCTCGTGCAGCAGCTCGGACACCTCGGGTATCGCCCGAGTGTTGTCCGCTCCCTTCACCGCCACCACACCGAAGCAGGCGTCGGGCAGCAGTTCAAACACCTTCGGGGAAATCTCAAACCTCATTATTATCCTCTCCTTTATGTACAAGTGAACAGTATTACCTGCCTCTTTTCGGCTATCTCGCCGAGCAGCTCCAAGACCCGGGCTCTTCGCTCCGTGTCGAGATTCACGAGCGCATCGTCCAAAATCAGAGGGCAGGGCTCGTCTGCGGGAAGGGTCAGATCAACAATTGCCAATCGCACAGAGAGGTACATGAGATCCGACGCGCCCGCGCTCAGGTAGATCGCCTCCCTCTGGGCGCTCTCGCCCTCCTGCCTGAGCAGCACGGAAAAGTCCTTGGCTACGGCTACGGACGTATACCTCCCTCCGCTCAGTCTCGAGAGGTACTCCGCAGCCCTGCGGCCGAGCTCGGGCGAAAACCTGCTCTGCAGCTCGGCGTCCGCCTGCCTGAGCGTCTCCGACGCCAGACTTATCGCCTCGTACTGGGCCTCGAGCGCTGCGAGCCGTTCCCGCTTTTCCAGCAGCCCGCTGCGCAGAGCCATGGGGTCGCCGGTCGCCGCTATCTTTCCCGACAGCTCCGCTATTGCGGTTCTCAGCCGCTCGCAACGCTGCTCCGCACGGGCGACTTCCACGGCCTTGCCCGGCTGTTCAAACAGCCTGGCCTCCGCCTCATGCTGAGCTCTGCGGCTGTCCGCCAGCCTTCTCCCCAGGTCTTTGAGCGAGTCCTCATCCTTACGCGCCCGGGCGCACAGGTCTATGTACTTTTCAAGATTCTGCCTGAGCTCCTCCTCGCTCCCGGCGCCCACGGAGTCCAGGACGCGCATCCGCTCCCGGGCCGCGTCGCTCGCGGTCTTTGCAGCCTTCTTACCGGAGGCCAGTTTCCAGGCGAGCAGGCCCAGCGCGGCCGCAGCGCCCGCGAGCGCATATACCGACCAGAACGAGAGCGCCGCACAGGCGGCAAGCAGCACGCCCAACGCGATATACTGCCAGCGTCCGCGCTCCGGAAGTTCTGAGCTCTGCCGAAGTTCCCGTGCCCTCTCGAGCGCCTCTGAAGCCTTGGCCTCGGCCTCTTCGGCGCTCATGCCGAAAAACGCGCTCGCGTGGAGCTCGGCGAGCCTCTCCTCGTATCCCGAGGCCGTCCTTTCGCTCAGAGCCTCCAGGCGGGCGATGTCGTGCGTGGCATTGTCAAAGTCGCGTCTCGCCGCCTCGCGCTCGGCCGCCCGCTTCTTTTCCAGGCCGGATGACAGCGCAGCGGCCTCTTCCGAAGCGCGTTCGAGCTCTCTTCCGAGCTCGCTTCGTCTCGAATCCGCGTCTGTGATCTCCTCTAGCCTCTTCCCGGCGACGTCCAGTTCTGCCTCGAGTTCCGGTAAGGCTCCGCTGCGGTTCCGGCTCCGTCTCCGGTTCTGCCAGCCCTTCAGCCTCGCCAGGGCTTCGGTACAGCTGGTGCCCTCCTCACCGGTGGAGACTATCGCGGCGATCCTCCGCTCCAGCTCTGCAGTTCCCGTGACTGCGGCTTCGCCCTGGCCGATGAAGGCGCTGCGTCTGAATACCTCTTTCCCTGCCCCGGTCAGCATCTCGCCCGCCGCGGCTCCGGTCATGCCCTTCACAGGCTCGGCGGTGCCGCTGTACACGGCCCGGAACTCACGCATGGGTGCGGAAGCGGTCTTTGTCTGCCTGGTCAGCGTGACGGCCCGACCTTCAAATTCGATGTCCATGCTTCCGGACATCGGTTTGCCAGACCAGGGCTGATATCTCAACTTATCCGGCAGATAGCCGTTCTTTGCCCGCTCCGAGGTGTCGATGCCGTAGAGCATTGCCCTTATGAACGCGCACCAGCTGCTCTTGCCGCTCTCGTTCGGCATGGTCACTACATTCAGGCCCGGCTTGAGCTCCAGAGTCTCGTCCTCGAGTCGGCCGAAGCTCGCGGTCATGCTTTTTATGATCACAGCTGCTCGGCCTCCTCCCCTCCGTCGAGTGCGGCGAGACCCCAGCGCACGGCTCTTGTGACGGCCTCGCGTTCCTCCTCGTCACCGGCGGCCTCGTATTTCTCCCTCAACAGGCGCAGAAAACAGCCTCTGAGCGAGTCTTCCCCGGCTCTCGCCCAGACGTCTTCCCTGAGTCTGGTGGCATCCCGCAGCCTCAGCCCGAAGCAGCTGTCCTCCAGCCTGCGCCGGAGCTCCGACATATCCACGGGTTCGTCGGTCTCACCCGTGACGGTGAGTTTGTATATGTTTCTCTCCGAGCCCTCGGGGAGACGGAAATCCGCGAGCTCCGAAGCGTCGACGCTGAGGTTCTCGTATCTCCTTGTGCAGACCGGGACGAAATTCAGCTCTACCCTGCCCGGCTCGACATCGGCAATGATGACGCCCTTCTCCCCGGTCTCGTCAAAGCCCCGGCCCTCGGGACAGCCGGGCCAGGCGTAGAAGCAGTCCCCGGCCCTCCGGAGCCCGCTGAACATATGAGCATGGCCCAGGGCCGCGTAGTCTATGCCGCTGCCGGCGAGCTCGGCCTCTGAAATGGGGTCGTATCTGGAGCCGGGCACTCCCACGTCTCCGTGGATGCAGAGCAGCTCCAAACGCCCGGGCTCTCTTTCGGCCCGGAAATCCCTGAGCATGGGCCCGGAATTTGTGCCGGTGAACGCGGCTCCCCAGACCCTTGCCCCCAGCTCCGGGAGCTCCACCGGCTCGAGCTCGGGAGAGCGGAAGACGTGCGCGTTCTCCGGCAGGCTCAGCCTGCTCCAACGTCCGTTCACAGAGTAGAAGTCGTGGTTGCCTGGCGAGATGAAGACAGGTGCCTCCATCTCCGCGAGCGACAGCCGGAGCAGATCCTCCGTGCCCTGCCAACCCAGTTCGCTGTCAAAGAGGTCGCCCGGGAGCAGCACCAGCTGGGCTCCCGACTCGGCCCGGATCTGCGCCAGCGACCGCAGCAGCTGTCTCTGCTCCGATCGCCGTACTGCCGCCTTTTCCGAGGAAAGGCCCTCAAAGGGCGAATCGAGATGCAGGTCTGCCGCATGAAGTATTCGGATCATGTATATCTCACCGCCTCGGCTCTGAGGCAGGCGCCCGTCTCAGTATCGAGCTCGAAGACGGCGCCCTCGAGCTTCGCAGGCCCCGACGCGCAGTCGTAGCGCCTGGGCACGTCGCCCAGGAACTTGCCTATTGACTGCTCTGGCTTGATGCCGATGACAGACTCGTACGGCCCGGTCATGCCGAGATCCGTGATGTAACCCGTGCCCCGGGGCAGGAGCCTCGCGTCCGAGGTCTGGACGTGCGTGTGCGTGCCCCAGACGGCGGAGACCCTTCCGTCGAGATAATAGCCCATTGCGAGCTTTTCGCTGGTCGCCTCTCCGTGGAAATCCACGACGATCAGTTGCGTCTCGCAGCCTTCGAGTATGGCGTCGACGGTGAGGAATGGGTTGTCCGTGTTGGGGTCGAGAGTGAATTTGCCGAGCAGGTTGACTACTAGCAGCTTGCCGAATGGGGTCTGGAAGCTCGCATAGCCCCTGCCCGGGCACTGCGGCGCGTAATTCGCCGGTCTGAGCACCCTGGCGCTCTCGTCGAGGTACGGCTGCAGCTCCCAGCGCGTCCATGTGTGGTTGCCGAGCGTCACCACGTCGGCTCCGGCAGCCAGAAGCGCGTCGCACTGTTTCGGCGTCACCCCGACGACATTTGCGTTTTCTCCGTTCACTACGACGAAGTCGGCGCCGAGCTCTTTTTTGATCCTTTTCAAATTCTTGGCCGCATAATCGAGCCCCGGATTCCCGACCACGTCGCCGACAGCAAGCACACGAAAAAGCATATAGGATCGCTCCTTTGCCCAATTAATTTAAATCACAATATTAGAGTATAACACAAGCTCTGCCGCACCGCAAATATTATTCCGCCGCCCGGGCATAATACCAGTGCAAAAAGAAACAAACGGAGGGCAAAATTATGCAGAACAGTTCATTTTTGAAGGGTATGGGCATGGGCCTCGCCATAGGCGCGTCCGTGGGCATGGCGCTCGCACCGAAGCGCAAGAACACGAACGTCGTCGGCAAGGCCCTCAAGGCCGCCGGGGAGCTCGCGGAGAACATCACCGACGCGATGATGAAATAATTCCCCAAAAAACCGAAAAAACACTTGCAAAGCCGGACGCTGCGTGCTAATATATTAAGGCGCTCAATAAGCGCCGTTAGCTCAGCTGGATAGAGCGTCTGGCTACGGACCAGAAGGCCGGGGGTTCGAATCCCTCACGGCGTGCCAGCGGCGGTTCGCCGCGGACAGATCGCGCTTCATGCGCGGTCTGTTTTTTTACCTCGACGCCGCGTCTATACGACGGCGGTTTGATTTTTAGCGTAAGATGACATGGATTTTGTGCGGAGGAGAAGACCTCCGTTTTTTTATTGGAATGCCTTGACGGTAAGCTGATGCGCTTCGGCTTGCGATCATTTGAAATAGTCGACTCCGCTCTCGAAGACGGGTTGGGTGCAGGTGTCGGGAACGTTGCGATAGAGGCCGCGGCCGCTGCGCTCCGTGTGGCCCATTTTGCCCAGGACTCTGCCGTCTGGCGAGCTTATCGCCTCTACCGCGAGCACCGAGCCGTTCGGATTGAAGCGGACGTCCATAGTCGGCTCGCCCGTATCATCCACATACTGGGTCGCAAGCCTGCCTGTGTCCTTCAACTCGGACAGCAGCGGCTCCGGGCAGATAAAGCGGCCCTCTCCATGAGATATTGCCACTGTGTAAATATCTCCCGGATCGCATTTCGACAGCCAGGGGCTGAGGTTCGAGGCCACGCGGGTGCGCACGAGCATACTCTGGTGCCGGCCTATCATGTTGTAGGTCAGCGTCGGGCAGCCCGCGTCTGTCTCAACTATGCGCCCGAAAGGCACGAGGCCCAGCTTTATGAGCGCCTGGAAGCCGTTGCAGATGCCCAGCATCAGCCCGTCGCGGGCATAGAGCAGCTCGTGTACCGCGTCCGTCAGCCTCTGTGAGCGGAAGAACGCAGCCATGAGCTTCGCGCTGCCGTCAGGCTCGTCGCCGCCCGAAAAGCCGCCGGGCAGAACTATCATCTGGCTCCTGCCTATCGCCTGCGCAACGCGCTCCACGCTCTCCGCCACGTCCTGCGGACTGAGGTTCCTTATCACCAGGATCTCCGGCTCCGCTCCGGCCCTCCTGAGCGTCCGCGCCGTGTCGTACTCGCAGTTCGTACCCGGGAACACGGGTATGAGCGCCCTGGGTCTGGCGAAGCTCGTCCTCGGCGCAGGCCTTGAGGCGGCCTTGAACTCCAGCTTCTCCAACCTCTCGCGGCCCTGCCCCGGGGCTGACAGGCTCGGCATCACAGGCTCCAGCTTGCCCTCCCAGGCGGCCTGTACTTCGGAGAGGTCGACACGCTCTCCCGCGCACTCGAAGGTATAGCTCTCGATAACACTGCCTATCGTCTCTCCCGCGCCGCAGCCGGGCCCCGTTTCAACTATCATGCAGCCGCAGCCGAAGCCGAAGAGCCGCTCTTTGTCGAAATCCGAATCGACCTTGACTCCAAGACGGTTGCCGAAAGCCATCTTGCACAGGCCCTCGGCCACACCGCCGCTGCCTACGGCCCAGCAGCCGCATACCTCTCCGGAGCACATGAGCGCCTCCAGCTCGGCGAACATTTTCAGCGTCGCCTCGGCGTCGAAGGGGTCGGCATGGAACAGGGCCAGCCTGTCCCCGGCGCGTTTCAGCTCCGGCGTCACCACGTCGTCGACGCTGCCGCAGGTCACGGCGAAACTCACGAGCGTGGGAGGCACATCCATATCCTCAAAGCTGCCGGACATACTGTCCTTACCGCCTATCGCCGCCATGCCGAGGCCGACCTGCGCGTCGAGCGCGCCGAGCAGGGCCGCGAACGGCTTGCCCCAGCGCTCCGGCTCCGTGCGCAGGCGCTCAAAATACTCCTGGAAGCTCATGTACACCCGCTCGTGCCCCATGCCGGAGGCCACGAGCCGCGAGACGCTCTCTACCACGGCCAGGTATGCCCCCTGATACGGGTCCTGCTCCGACACGCGCGGCTCGAAGCCGAAGGCCATCGCCGAGCAGGTCGTGGTCTCGCCCATGACAGGCAGTTTGGCTATCATGCTCTGCGCGGGCGTGAGCTGGTATCTGCCGCCGTAGGGCATGACGACCGTGCCCGCGCCTATCGTGCTGTCGAACCTGCCGCCCAAACCCTTCCTCGAGCAGACCGAGAGGTCTGACATGATCGCCGCGAGCTTCTCCGAGAGCGTGCCCGACACGGCGGGGCTGCGGTCTTCGACGGCGCTCTCCGGCACCTTCACCGAGGCGTGCTTCTCAGCGCCGTTGGATGCGAGAAATTCCCGGCTGAGGTCGGCTATCGTCTTGCCGCGCCAGCGCATACGGAGCCTCGGCTCCGCCGTCACCCGCGCCACTACCGTCGCCTCGAGGTTCTCCGCCGACGCGAGGTCGAGAAAATGCGCCGCGTCCGAGGCGGAGACGACCACCGCCATGCGCTCCTGGCTCTCCGAGATGGCCAGCTCCGTGCCGTCGAGGCCCTCGTACTTGCGCGGCACCGTATCGAGGTCGATGTCGAGGCCGTCGGCGAGCTCGCCTATGGCGACGGATACGCCGCCCGCGCCGAAGTCGTTGCAGCGGCGGATGAGCCGCGTGGCCTCGGGGTTTCTGAACAGGCGCTGCAGCTTGCGCTCCACGGGCGCATTGCCCTTCTGCACCTCGGCGCCGCAGGTCTCGAGGCTGTGGACGCCGTGGGCCTTGGAGGAGCCGGTCGCGCCGCCGCAGCCGTCGCGCCCCGTGCGCCCGCCGAGCAGGATGACCACATCGCCCGGCTCCGGCGTCCCGCGCACGACGTTGCGCTCCGGCGCCGCCGCCACGACCGCGCCTATCTCCATGCGCTTGGCGACGTAGCCGGGATGGTAAAACTCGTCCACCAGCCCGGTCGCCAGCCCTATCTGGTTTCCGTAGGAGCTGTATCCCGCCGCGGCGGTCGTCACTATTTTGCGCTGCGGCAGCTTGCCGGGCAGGGTCTCCGACACCGGCGTGAGCGGGTCGCCCGCGCCGGTGACGCGCATCGCCTGATACACATAGGCCCGGCCCGAGAGCGGGTCGCGGATGGCCCCGCCTATGCAGGTCGCCGCGCCGCCGAAGGGCTCTATCTCCGTCGGGTGGTTGTGGGTCTCGTTCTTGAACATGAGAAGCCAGGGCTCATCACGCCCGTCCACGTCCGCCGTCACCTTCACCGAGCAGGCGTTTATCTCCTCCGACTCGTCGAGGCCCTCGAGCTGTCCCGTTTTCTTCAAATACCTTGCGCCCAGAGTCGCCAGCTCCATGAGCGTGAGGGGCTTGTCCTCCCTGTTCAGCTCGCGGCGAATTTCCCGGCAGCGCTCATAGGCCCGGCGCACGCGTGAGTCTTCTATCTCGACCTCGTCTATTATAGTGCCGAAGGTCGTGTGCCGGCAGTGATCCGACCAGTAGGTGTCCAGCACCCTCAACTCCGTGAGGCTCGGGTCGCGTCCCTCAGCGCGGAAATATTCGCGGCAGAACCCGGCGTCGTCCGCGTCCATGGCAAGGCCCATGTCCCGCACGAGGCGCTCGAGACCGGCCCTGTCGAGTTCCCGGAAGCCCTCGAGCACGCGCACGTCTGGCGGCTCCGGGTAGTCCTCCCTGAGCGTGACGCGCTCTGCCAGCGAGGCCTCGCGGCTCTCCACCGGGTTAATGAGGTAGCGCTTTATCCTGTCCAGCTCCTCGTCCGTCACGTCCCCGTCCAGCAGATAGACCTTCGCCGTCCTGACGCTCGGCCGCTCTCCCTGCGTCAGCAGCTGCACGCACTCGGCGCAGGAATCGGCCCTCTGGTCGAACTGCCCCGGCAGGTACTCCACCGCGAAGACCCGGCCCGCCTCCGGCAGCGTCTCGTGCAGAAGATCCACCTGCGGCTCTGAAAACACGACCGGCAGCGCCCGCTCGAGCGTCCGGGCGTCAAGGCCCTCCACGTCGTAGCGGTTCAGCAGCCGCACCGAGCGCAGGCCCTCAGCGCCCAGAAGCGTCCTGAGCTCCGAGAGCACGGACTGCGCCTCAACGTCAAAAGGTGGCTTTTTCTCGACATATATCCGGCAGACCGCCATGTTCCGACCTCCGTTCCGAATTTATTTCCCGGCTGCGAGCGCCCTCGCGCCTATGTCGGCTCTCCTGTGCATACCCTCGAAACTTATCCCGTCCGCCGCGGCATAGGCTCGCTCCACGGCCTCGGCGAGCGTTTCCCCCGTCGCGGTTACGCCCAGCACCCGGCCTCCGTTCGTGTAGTACCGACCATCCTCCGCCCTCGTGCCCGCGTGGAACACCTCGGCGGAATGGTCGGGAAGCTGCCCGTTTGCGTCGAGGCCCGATATCTCAAAGCCCTTTTTGTAAGCCTTGGGATATCCGCCCGAGGCGAGGATGACACAGCAGGCGGACTTGCCAGACCACCTTATGTCCAGCTCGGAGAGCCTGCCCGACGCGACGGCCTCCATGATGTCCAGCAGGTCTGTCTCGAGCAGGGGGAGCACGACCTGCGTCTCCGGGTCGCCGAAGCGGCAGTTGTACTCAATGACCTTCGGGCCGTCCTTCGTGAGCATGAGACCGAAGTAGAGGCAGCCGCGGAAGGTGCGGCCCTCGGCGTTCATCGCCCGCACCGTCGGCAGGAAGATGCGCTCC
>CABVBV010000019.1 GCA_902496595.1 uncultured Eubacteriales bacterium
CGGTAGCTTCATTGTGCATGGTGCGCTCAAAGCTTTGCGCACTCACGTTCGCCGCTGATCGACGCCTCACATCCGGGCCGCGGCCCTCCCGGAGGAGACGCTCACTGCTTAGGCAGCGAGAAGAGCAGTCTTATTGCTGTTCTTTAATTTATAATTGCCCGTTTTTAGGATGCCAGGCGCATCCGCCCGCTATCCCCGTTTCCGCACCCCCGTCGAAACCAGTACGACCCCATATTGCAGCTGCCCGGTATCGCTCCGGGCAGTTACTGCTCAAAGCTTCCTCGGCTCGGGGTATTCTACGCCGAAGGTCTCGGCCGTTACCTTTTTCAGCTTCTGCTCCGTCTTCGGGCGGTCGTTATAGTCCGTCGCGGTATTCGCTATCGCGTCCACTACCTCCATGCCCTCTATGACCTTGCCGAAGGCCGCGTACTCGCCGTCCAGGTGCGGCGCCTTCGCGTGCATGATGAAAAACTGGCTGCCCGCCGTGTCCGGCATCATCGACCTGGCCATCGACAGCACGCCGCGGTCATGCTTAAGGTTGTTCTGGCTGAAGCCGTTGTGTTTGAACTCACCCTTGATCCTGTAACCCGGGCCTCCCATGCCGGTGCCCTGCGGGTCGCCGCCCTGGATCATGAAGCCGGGGATGACCCTGTGGAATATGAGGCCGTCGTAAAAGCCCTTGTTCACAAGGCTCAGGAAATTGTTCACCGTGTTCGGCGCGATCTCCGGGTACAGCTCCGCCTTTATCACACCGCCGTTTTCCATCTCAAAGGTAACTACCGGGTTTGCCATATCATCTGTTCCTTTCTTATTTTGTTCACGCTACAAGGTTCTGCACCACGCTGCGGGCCGTGCTCGCGCCCATGCCGGCGCGCACACTGTCGCTGAACGCGAGCTGCACCAGCGCCCAGTCCAGCGTGCTCGGCCAGGTCGGCCAAGTCTGGCCCTCGCTCATTGCGCCCCTGTAAAACACGCTGTCCGCGTACTCGGTGCTGGAATTGAACAGGCCCATGCTGCTGAACAGGTTTGTCAAAATGACGAAATCACGCGTCGTCTGCGTCGCTTCGTTGCTGATATAGACCTTGCAGGAGGTTATGGGATTCTCGCTGAAGTACGTGAAACCGTTTATACCGTCTCCGGGATCCAGTTTCAGGTACTCGGCGAAAGCCTCGTTCACGACCTCTAAGGGCTCAAAGTTTATTATCAGCGTGGCCTGGCTCTCGCTCACGGCCTTGCTGATGCCCGGGCAGTTCGGCACGCCGTTTAGCGCGGCGATGATGGTCTCGATCCGCTCAGTGTCAGCCTGCGTCGGGCTGCCCTTAATGAAATAGCGGATGGGCACTCCCCATTTCACCGACTGGCCCTTGTCGCCGTACATGGAGCCGACGCCGACCTCGAGGTAGTAATCCACTATCTGCTGCTTCGTATAGCCCGCGGCCCTTATGAGACTGTCATCCACCGCAGGCTCGCCCAAGTGCGCCGCACGGTAGAGTAGCGCCGCGGCCTCGGAGCGCTTCAGAATGGACTGCGGCCTCAGGGTATTGTCCTCATAGCCGGTCAGCAGCCCGTTCGTACACATGGCGAGCACGCTCGGAAGGCAGCCCTCGCTCACGGAGCCGATGTCCGCATAGTTCGTCTCCACTCCCTCGATGGTCTTCAGGCCCAGTGCGGAGGCTATGATCTTGCACGCGAGCTCGCGGCTGACCAGCTTGCCGTAATCGCTCCTGGACACCTCGGCCTCGGTTATCCAACCGGAGGAGTAGGCGTATTCCATCTGTACGCCGCCCCAATGCGCCTCGTTTGCACCGGTCGGCGCACCTACCATACGCGCCGTCATGGTGACGGCCTCGACGACCGAGACCTGCTTGTCGGGCTTGAACGTACCGTCCTCATAACCGTCGATGGCGCCGGAGGACACCATCTCGCTCACTTCGTTGTAAAACCAATTTCCGGGATTCACATCACAAAGACTGGACGCCGCCGAAGCGGTCACACTGAGTGAAAGCACAAGCGCTAAGACCATCGCCAGGGATATTACTTTTTTCATTTTTCTCCCTCCTGCCGGTTGCGGCAAAGCATGGTTGAGTCCGCTCAATTCCTCTCCTTCATCATCCTGTCCATGTCCCGCTTTGCCTGGCGCTCGGCCTCGGCGTCACGCTTGTCGTGCAGCTTCTTGCCTTTGCACAGGCCCAGCTCGAGCTTCACACGGCCGTCTTTGAAGTACAGCGACAGCGGTATGAGCGCGACGCCGTCCTGCATCACCCTAGCGTTCAGCTTCATGATCTCGCGCTTGTGCATCAGCAGGCGCTTCGGACGCATGGGGTCGCGGTTGAAGATGTTGCCCTTCTCATAGGGGCTTATGTGCAGGCCGCGGGCAAACAGCTCCCCGTCCTTCACCGTACAAAACGAGTCCTTCAGGTTCACGGTGCCGGCCCTTATGGACTTTACCTCGGTGCCGAAGAGTTCTATGCCCGCCTCGTACCGCTCCAGGACGAAATAGTCGTGGAACGCCTTGCGGTTTTGTGCTATCTGTTTTATTCCCTGCGCACGCGCCACGGCCACATCCCCTTTCATTGTAATTGAGTATACCACAGCTGTCAAGCGCCTTTCAACCGAAAAATGGCAGCGCCCAATCCGCTATCTCCACCCGGAGCTCCGGGGCCTGTCTGGCCAGTATGAGAGTGCCGTTTCCGCTTTGGAACAGCTCCAGCTCCATGCGCCTCCATGGCTCGGCGCCGCGCATCCGGAGCGCGGCTCGCACAAGCTGCGCCGCCGCTTTTGAGCTGTCCACTTTCATATGTACGCTTATTGCCACGCAGCCCGCGCCTATCGTCTGTATCTCCATTTCAACGCCTCCTTAAACAATGATGGCCCGGGCTGGGCGCGGGGTCAAGTCAAAAATGCTGGCAATGCGGCGTAATATATGGTAATATGGTATTCGGATCAATATGTTCATTACGGAGGCGTCAAAATGTCATACGAGAAAACGATAGAAAAGAACACGGTATACGAGGGCGTCATCGTTAACGTCCGCAGGGACAAGGCTGAGCTTGTGAACGGCAACGTAGTGGGCCGCGAGGTCGTTGAGCACCCCGGCGGGGTCACGGTGATCCCGGTCGAGGAGGACGGCATGGTCTGGTGTGTGCGTCAGTTCAGGTATCCTTTCGGGCGCGAGATGCTCGAGGTTCCGGCGGGCAAGCTGGAGCGCGGCGAAGACCCCTACGAGTGCGGTATCAGGGAGCTCTCGGAGGAGACGGGCCTTACCGCCGACGAGTTCATCTATCTCGGGCCCTGCTGCACTTCACCCGGCTTTTCGACCGAAGTGCTGCACATCTACCTCGCTCTCGGCCTGCACAGCGGGAAGATGCACCTAGACCCGGACGAGTTCCTGAACGTTGAGAAATACAGCCTTGACGAGCTGACGGATAAGGTCATGTCCGGAGAGATAGACGATGCGAAGACCATTATCGCAGTGCTCAAGGCGAAGAAATATCTGGAGGACAGGAAATGAACAGAAAGGTGCTTATCGTCGATGACGAACGTTCCATCGTCGATATTCTGCGCTATAATCTGGAAAAGAACGACATGACTGCCATCTGCGCCTATGACGGGATAGAGGGCCTCCGGCTTGCCCGCGAGAGCGACCCGGACGTCATACTGCTGGATGTGATGCTGCCCGGCCTGGACGGCTTTGAAGTCTGCCGAACCTTGAGGGACGAGGGCAACAACGTGCCCATAATCATGATAACCGCAAGAGAAGAGGAGACCGACAAGGTCTTCGGCCTGGAGCTGGGCGCAGACGACTATATCACGAAGCCTTTTTCGATGAGAGAGCTCCTGGCGAGGGTAAGGACTAATATGCGCCGGGCGGCGTCGATGGCGCCGGCGGCAGAGGAGCCGGGGGATCAGATAAGGACGAAGGACATTGTCATCGACCGGACGAGGAGAGCCGTCTACAAAAACGGCCGTGAGCTGGAGCTCACTCAGAGGGAGTACGAACTCATAAAGTACCTCGCTGAGAACCCTGGAAGGGTCATGTCAAGGGAGGAGCTCATGGGCTCCGTGTGGCAGTACGACTATTTCGGCGACCTGAGGGCCGTGGATGTCGCGGTGAGAAGGCTGAGAGAGAAGCTGGAGGACAACCCATCCGAGCCGGTCTACGTCATGACGAAGCGCGGCGCGGGCTACTATTTTGCCGACTGAGGGCGGGAGCATGAACCGGAGCCTGTATACGAAGCTCGTGCTCATCATCATCTTCCTCATCATAGCGCTGACGGCGGTGACGGGCGTTTTTCTGACGCGTGGAGTTCGGAGCTTCTATTTGAACGAATTTTATGACCGGATGCAGGAGGTCTTCTCGAGCGCGGAGCTCGCTGCGGAGCTGAGAGCCGACGCCGAGGCCGAAGACCCAAGGCATATGGACGAGGTGCTGGCGGCCTACGCCGGACGCCTCGGCATCGACACGGGCACGAGGAATTACCACATCCTTACCGGAGACACGGGGGCGTGGATAACGGGCAGTACGGAGCCCGAAAACGGCATGATCTCCATAACTCCAAATATCATCACAGCTCTCTCGGGCCAGAGCGGCTATGCGAGCGACCCTGCGGCGGACTACATGGACGTCGCCCTCCCGATAGAGGGCGGTTCGACCGGATATATCGTGTATATCATTGATAACCGGGCCACAATGCAGGATCTGAACAGCCAGCTGCTGACAATAATTTTTGAAGCCATGGGCGTAGGCCTCATCATCTCCGTGCTCTTGAGCCTGCTGCTGGCGAAGACCATGATAGCGCCCATACAGGATCTGACGAGGGCGGCGGAGAAGGTCGCAGGCGGAGACTTCACCGACAAGGTGGACAATGAGTCGAAAGACGAGATAGGCGTGCTCACGAGGACGTTCAACGACATGGCCGTGCAGCTTGAGGACACGCTCTCCGACCTCAAGAAATCCGAGCAGATGCGGCGAGAGTTCGTGGCGAACGTCTCGCACGAGCTGAGAACGCCGATAACGAGCGTCAAGAGCTATGCGGAGACGTTGGAAGGAGAGCCGGAGATGCCGGAGGAGATGCGGCAGAAGTTCCTGGGCGTCATTTTGAACGAATCCGACAGGATGACTAAGATAGTCCAGGATCTGTTGACTCTGTCAAGGTTCGACGCGGGCAGTATAGAGTTCAGTTTTGAGGAGTTCAGCTTCGAGAAATCCGTGCGCGATGTGTACAATGCCATGCGCATGGAGGCGCAGGCGCACGAACATGAGTTCCTGCTGGAGCTGGAGATACCTCTGCCGAAGGTTCGCGGCGACAAGCAAAGGATAGAGCAGGTGCTCATAAACATGGTGTCGAACGCCATCAAATACACGAAAAACGGCGGCCGGATATGTATAACGGCAGGCTGGAAGGACGATATGGCCTGGTGCAGCGTGACGGATAACGGTATCGGCATCCCGCAGGAGGATGCGGAGAAGGTGTTCGACCGATTTTATCGCGTGGACAAGGCCAGAAGCCGCGAATCCGGCGGCACGGGCCTGGGCCTTTCGATAGCGCAGGAGATAGTAGTCCGGCATGGGGGCAGGATAGAGCTCCAGAGCGCCTTGGGCCGGGGCACGAAAATAACTATGTGGCTGCCCGTGGAGGGGCCGGAAGATGCGTAAACCGGAGGAGAACGCGGCGAAACGAAGCCGGAGAAGACTGCTGGGATATATGCAGGATCTTGTAATAGTCCTGCTGTTGGTCTCAGCCGTCGCCCTGGTGGTGGAGAGCGGGGTTCTGAGCCTCACGGAGCAGCTGAGCGGAGACTCGGGGCAGGCTGCTTTGGGCCACTCGGGATATGAGGCCGCCGCGAAGCCGCTCTGCATAGTGCTGACTCCGGATGAGGGTATGCACTGCGCGATCATGTATAACGACGAAGCGCTCCAGCTGGGATATGAACGCTACTCTTCGACTATGGCAGAGGCTCTGGGTTCTTCCGGAGAACCGGAGCAGATAACGCAGGAACAGTGGGAGGCAGCGCTCCACGGGCCCGGGGTGTACTTCGACTATTACGGAGACTTCCAGCTGTCAATATTGGCGATATGGCTGGGCACTGAGATGAGCGGAGAGGCCTCGGGCCACACCGCCAGGAGGCTTTGCCTTGCGGTAGAGGACGAGAGCGTGTACCTCTATTATATCCGGGAGCGCGGAGAGGGCGGCTGCTACCGCTGCCAGACCGCTGTGCCGGCAGCGGAACTTTCGGGCAGGATATCCGAGAGTATGCCAAACGGGGCGGAATATAACTTCGAGCTGGAGAGCCCGTACAAGGATATTGACCGCTGCATGATAATACTGAACGACGAGCTGACCATTGAGGCGGCTGGCGCGGCGAACTCTCTGCTTGCCGCGAATACCGACTCCATCATGGCCAAGCTCGGCATGAACAGTTACCTGGCTCTCAGCTACCCTGAGTCGGACGGAGGCACGGTCAAGATCGAGGGGGAGGCGACGCTGAAGCTGGGCGCAGACGGGGAGCTGAGATATACCCGGCGCATCCTTGATGACGAGGAGCCTTCGAGGCTCTCGCCGTCGGACGCAATAGAGCTCGCGAGACAGCTGGTTCAGGATACGGTAGGCGCCGCCGCGGGCGACGCGGAGCTCTGGCTGAGCTATATGTACTACGACAGGGAGACGCAGCAGTATACGCTGAACTTCGACTACGTCCTTGGCGGGGTGCCTGTGAGCATCTCAGGCAGGGACAGCGCCGTGGAGCTGACGGTATACGGCAACTCGGTCGTGTCCGCCACCATGCTGTTCCGCAGTTATGAGCTGCTCGGCAGGAACGAGAGTCCATCTCCGTACCCGAGCCTCATCGCCGCAACGCTGGTGCAGTCCCAGGGCGGAGGGGAACCCAGGCTCTGCTATGTAGACAGACCGGAGGGCGTGTCCTCGGAATGGAGGATCGTGTAGATGGACTCTGTCAAGGTCAAAAACTTTATAATCCTGGTGCTCATCATAGTCAATCTGGCTCTGCTGGTGGTGGTCGTGAGGGACAATATGCTCGGCAGCGAGCAGAGACACGAGGCGATAGAAGGAGCCAGAGAGATACTCCTCAGCTACGGCATAAGCGTCTCGGAGGACGCAGACCTGAGCGCACGCGAAGCGAGCAGCTATACCGTCACGAGGAACCAGGAAGCCGAGCGTCAAGCCGCAGCGGATATCCTCGGCGACTGCGAGGTCACAGACCGCGGCGGAGGAATATTCATGTATGGCAGTACGGTAGGAGAAGTGACGTTCCGAAGCACCGGAAGCCTTGAGCTCCAGTATTACGGCTACGCGGCCCCGGAGCCGGAAGAGCCGGAGCAGATGGCTCTGGAACTCAGCCGGAAACTGGGCGCCGAAGTATCGGAAGACGACCTGAGTTCAGAAACGAGCGTCAGCCCCGGAACCCAGGAACCCACCACGGTGGTAACGGTAGGCTGTAACTGGCAGGGGTCGAGGATAATAAATTGCAGCCTGAGCTTCACCTTCAAGAGCGGAAAACTGCTGTATATAAACGGTTCGCGCCCCCTGGGAGAGACGGCTTCGGAGCAGGAGGAGAACATTATAGACGTGCCGACCGTACTCATGCGTTTCATCGAGCTGACTCAGGAGAAGGGCCACGTTTGCAGCAGCCTCGATGAGCTCGAGCTGTGCTATGTGTATAACGGTTCCGCCTCCGGAGGCGGCAGCCTTGTCCCGGTGTGGAGGCTCGGCACCGATACCGGTTACTTCTATATCAACGCCCTGAGCGGCAAGGAGGAGACGGTGAGCTAATTATCTTGAAAAAATGGAAGCCTTGTGTTAAAATGTTTTGTTAGTAAAGTGCGCAAAGGGATAAAATATCTCTGTGATCTATCCGGCGGCAGGGTGCTGCCGCCAGCAGAAGGTGAGATAATTTGGATAAATATATAATCAAAGGCGGCAAGCCTCTTTACGGCGAGGTAGAGGTCAGCGGCGCAAAAAATGCGGCCGTTGCAATAATACCGGCCGCTTTGATGGTAAACGGGGTCTGCCGGCTGGAGAATATCCCGCAGATAAGCGACGCCGATATGCTCATGACCATTTTGGAGCATCTTGGCGCGAAAATCAGGCTGGTGAATAAAAATACAGTCGATATCGATTGCACCGAGGTCAGATATACGGACGCGCCCTATGACCTCATGCGGAAGATCAGGGCCTCGTACTATCTCATCGGCGCGATGCTGGGCCGCTTCGGCGCGGCGAAGACGACGATGCCCGGCGGCTGCAATTTCGGTGTGCGGCCCATCGACCAGCACATAAAGGGCATGACGGCGCTGGGCGCGGAGGTCGAGGTCACGGGCGGTTTCGTCTACGCGAAGGCGCTGGACGGGAAGCTGCATGGGACGAGGATATATCTCGACAAGGTCTCCGTGGGCGCAACGATGAACATCATCCTCGCGGCGTCGATGGCCCGGGGCAGGACGGTCATCGAGAACGCGGCAAAGGAGCCGCACATCGTCGACCTGGCGAACTTTTTGAACTCCATGGGCGCTGACGTCAGAGGCGCAGGTACGGACGCAGTCAAGATAAACGGCACGGACAGCCTGCACGGCGGGACTTACACGATAATTCCGGATCAGATAGAGGCGGGCACCTATATGGTCGCCGCCGCCGCCGCCGGCGGCGAGGTGAAGATCAATAACGTCATACCGAGGCACCTCGAGTCCATCTCGGCGAAGCTGAGGGAAATGGGCGTTAACGTCATTGCTGGAGAGGACTCGGTGACGGTGAAGAGCTCCGGACGGCTGCGGAAGGTCAACATCAAGACCATGCCGTATCCGGGCTTCCCGACGGATATGCAGCCGCAGTTTGCGGCGGCGCTCTGCCTCGCGGGCGGAATGAGCACGATAACGGAGGGCATCTACGACAACCGGTTCAAGTACCTGACGGAGCTGCGCAAGATGGGCGCCCAGGTACAGGTGGACGGGCGTACTGCCATGATAGAGGGCGTGGAGAAGCTCTGCGGCGCGCCGGTGGCGGCCTGCGACCTCAGGGCGGGCGCGGCCATGGTCATAGCCGGGCTCACTGCCGAGGGCACGACCGAGGTCGAGGACGTTCACTATATAGAGCGCGGGTACGAGGACTTTGTCGGCAAGCTGCGCGGCCTTGGCGCGGACATCGCCCTGGTACACGAGCCGGACGAGCCGGAGCGGATGAAATCGGTGAACGCGGGCTGATGCGGATAAGCGTATTTGCCAGCGGGTCGACGGGCAATTGTACGCTGGTACAGGCCGGGGGCGAGCGCCTGCTCATAGACGCGGGCATCTCGCTGCGGCGGATAACGGCGTTTCTCGCGGCGGAGGGACTTAAGCCGGGCGAGCTGTCGGCGGTGCTCATTACGCATGAGCACGGCGACCATGTCTCCGGCCTTGAAATGCTTACGAAGAAGCACGGCGTGAAGATACTTGCGCCGAGGACGGTGGCGGCGAGGCTGCGCGGCGCCCTGCCTGTAACGGAGGACTACATAGAAGTCATCAGAGCCGGAGAGGGCTTCCGCATAGGCGAGGCGGAGGTCTGCGCCTTTCATACGATGCACGATACGGATGAGAGCGTGGGCTACAGGATAGAGGCGGAGGGCAGCTTCGGCTTCTGTACCGACCTGGGCTGCCTGACGGACGAGGTCGTAGACGCCATGTCCGGCGTGGAGCTCGCGGTGATAGAGTCGAACTACGACGAGCGTATGCTCTGCGACGGGTACTATCCTGTGTACCTGAAGAGGCGTATTCTGTCCGAGCACGGGCACTTGTCCAATGAGGATGCGGGCAGGCTTGCGGTACACCTGGCGAGATGCGGCGCAAGAAGCGTCGTGTTGGGGCACCTGAGCCGGGAGAACAACCGGCCCGAGCTGGCGCTTCGCGCAGTGGCGACTGCTCTGGACGAGGCTGGGGAGAGCCTGGAGCTCGCGGCAGCGCCGCCGTTGGGCACGGTGCGTATGGAGGCGTTGGCTGGATGCCGGGCCTGACGTTCGTGTTCGTGGGGAAGATGCGTGAGCGGTATTATATCGACGCATTTGAGGAATATTTCAAGAGGCTGGGCGCGTATTCAAAGCCCGAGCTGAAGGAGATACCGGAGGAGCGGCTGCCTGAGCAGCCATCGGAAAGGGAGATAGCCCAGGCGCTCAAAAGGGAGGCCGCAGAGATAGAAAAGGCCGTACCGAAGGGTGCCTATACGGTTGCGCTCTGCGTGGAGGGCCGGGAAATGTCGAGCGAGGAGCTGGCGCGGGCCCTTGAGGGCAAGCCGAAGCTGTGCTTCATCGTGGGCGGCTCGTTCGGCCTGGATGAGAGCGTGAAGAAGAGGGCGGATCTGCGGCTGTCGATGTCGAAGCTGACCTTCCCGCACCACCTTGCCAGGGTGATGCTGGCGGAGCAGGTATACAGGGCGTTCACGATACAAAACGGCGGACGCTATCACAAGTGAGAGGGGAAACACAAAATGGAAGGGCCTAAACTGGACTGGGCGCGTGACCTGCCCGGCAAGATGGCGAAGAAATGGCCTAGGGACGAGCGGGGCGAATACGTCCCGGCGGCGTATCTCACGAGCTGCTCTCAGGTGGACATGAGCGACGCCATCGTCACGGGGATGCTGGACTCCTTTGAGATCCCGTATGTCAAGAAATTCCCGCATTACGGCGGATTTGGAAATCTCATGCTTGGAATAAGCGCAGAGGGCGTGGACATATTCGTGCCCGAGACCATGCTCGAGGATGCCAAGAACATACTTGAAGGAGAGTCGGAAGATGAAGAGGAGCTATAAGGAAGAATACCAGTACTGGCTGGACAGCCCCGCGCTCGGCGAGGAGGAGTGGAAGGAGCTTTCCGCCATCGCCGAGGACGAGAAGGAGATAGAGAGCCGCTTTTTCGCGCCTCTGGAGTTCGGCACTGCGGGCCTGAGGGGAATAATGGCCACGGGCCTGAACCGGATGAATATCCACGTCATAAGGTGGGCGACGCAGGCCTTTGCGACGGTCATAAAGAACGAGGGCGAGGCGGCCTGCGAGAAGGGCGTCGTCGTCTGCTATGACTGCCGTTTGAACAGCGAGCGCTTTGCCCGAGAGGCCGCCGGCGTCATGGCCGCGAACGGCATCAGGGTGAAGATCTTCGACGCGCTGCGGCCCACGCCGGAGCTCTCCTTCGGCGTCATCCACTACGGCGCCACGGCGGGCATCAACATCACCGCCAGCCATAACCCGAGGGAGTACAACGGCTACAAGGTCTACTGGTCTGACGGAGCGCAGCTGCCGCCGCAGCACGCGGCTGCGGTCGCGGCCGAGATGGCGAAGATAGATATCTTCCACGACGTCAAGCGCCTGAGCTTCGACGAGGCCATGGCCACGGGCCTGGTCGAGGTCATCGGCAAGGAGACGGACGAGGCCTTTTTGGAGAACGTCATGGCCATGTCCGTCAACAAGTCCGTCGTTGAGAAGGTCGCGGACGAGTTCAAGATCGTGTATACTCCGTTCCACGGCGCGGGCTACAAGCTGGTGCCGGAGGCCCTGAAGCGCCTGGGCGTGAAGCACCTCTATCCCGAGCCGCAGCAGATGGTCATAGACGGCAACTTCCCGACGGTCGTGAGCCCGAACCCGGAGAACCCGGAGGGCTTCTACCTCGCGGTCGACTTGGCCAAGCAGGTCGGCAGCGACCTCATCATCGGCACGGATCCGGATTCCGACAGGGTCGGCACCATGGTCAGGGGCAAGGACGGGGAGTACCGCACCATCACCGGCAACCAGATGGGCGTGCTGCTGCTCGACTACATCATCACGGCGAAGAGGGAGACGGGCACCCTGCCGAAGAACGCGGCCTTCCTCAAGACCATCGTCACGACGAATATGGGCCGTGAGATCGCGGAGAAGAACGGCGTCCACGTGGACGAGACCTTCACCGGCTTCAAGTTCATGGCGGAGAAGCTGGCCGAGTACAAGAGGGACGGCAGCTACGACTACATCCTCGCGTATGAGGAGAGCTACGGCTACATGATGGGCGACTACGTGCGCGACAAGGACGCGGTGACGGCCTCGATGATGATAGCCGAGATGGCGGCGTACTACTTCTCGAAGGGCATGACGCTGGCGGACGCGCTGGAGGGCCTGTACGAGAAGTACGGCTGGTTCATGGAGAAGACGCTGAATCTGGTCATGCCGGGCCTCGACGGGCTGGAGAAGATGAAGAACCTGATGGCGAGCCTGAGGGCAAAGCCGCCGCGTGAGATAGGCGGCTCGTCCGTCCTCGGAATGCGGGACTACCAGAGCGGCACCGTGTCGGTGGCCGAACTGGGAGTAGTCGGCAAGACGCACATATCCGGCTCGAACGTGCTGTACTTTGAGCTCGAGGACGGTACAGCGTTCATCATAAGGCCGTCCGGCACGGAGCCGAAGATCAAGGTCTATATACTCGCCCAGGGAGAGGACAGGGCCGACTGCGAGAGCAGGATCGCAAAATACACAGACTTTGCGGAGAGCCTCAAGAACTGACAAATGAGAGAATATCTGAAAATCCTATGGGCCTTCATGAAAGTGGGGGCCCTTACCTTCGGCGGGGGCTACGCCATGCTGCCCATCTTGCAGAAGGACATTGTTGAAAGGTACGGCTGGGCCAGTGAAGAGGAGATCATGGACTACTACGCCATGGCCCAGTGCCTGCCCGGCATCATCATGATAAATACCTCGGTGTTCATCGGCAGGAAGCATAAGGGCATACTCGGCGGCGTCATAGCCGGCTTCGCGTCCGCGCTGCCCAGCCTGATCATCATCACGATCATAGCCATGTGCCTGAACGCTTTCGCTGACTATCCCGTCGTGAAGAACGCTTTTGCAGGCATTCGGGTCTGTGTCGTCGTGCTCATAGTGAACGCGGTTGTGAAGCTCTGGAAGAGCGCCATCGTGGACTGGCTGAGCCTCGTGTTCATCTTCGCACCGGTGTGTGCGCTATCGCTGTTTACGAAGATATCTCCGGTCATCCTGGTAGTCGCCGCCGCCGTGCTGGGTATAGTTTTCAGCCAGATAAAATGGCACAGGGCGAAGAAGGAGGGCGGCAAATGATACTTTTGCAGCTCTTCTGGGAGTTTCTAAAAATCGGCCTGTTCTCCGTCGGCGGGGGCATGGCCACACTGCCGTTTTTGTACGACCTGTCCGACAAGACGGGATGGTTCACATACGCCCAGCTGGCGGATATGCTCGCTGTCAGTGAGTCAACACCGGGGCCGGTGGGCATCAATATGGCTACCTACGTCGGCTATACCGTCGGCGGCTTCGGCGGCGCGGTGCTTGCGACCCTGGGCACGATACTGCCCGGCACCGTCATCGTTCTCATCATTGCCAGTATGTTGGCCAAGTTCAGAGGGAATAAGTACGTGGACGCGGCCTTCTACGGGCTCAGACCGGCCTCGACGGGGCTCATCGCCGCCGCGGGAGTCTCGGTGGTCGGCATCGCGCTGCTCAATACAGCGCTGTATGAGCAGACGGGGAAGTTGACCGACCTCGTGTCGGTGAAGGCGGTGCTCCTTGCCGCGGTGCTCTGGGTGCTGACGAACGTTGTAAAGCCGACGAAGAAGCTGCACCCAGTGGTGTTTATCGCGGCCTCGGCCGTCGTTGGAATAGTGTTCTCATTCGCCGGAGCCTAGGCGAGACAGAGGACGATAAGAAAAGAGAATAATGCGCTCATGCACCGCCCGATGAAATGTCGGGCGGTGTTCATGTTTTCGGCCACGGCTGAGGTCTGGAAGTGTACGGAGAGCCCGCCCCAGCCGATGACGGCGGCGCAGAGGGCGAGGTTCAGGGGCGTCGCCGCAAGGCCGCGCATAGCCCCAACTCCGCTGCCCAGCTCGAAGAAGCCTACAACGAGCGCACGGGAGGCGGAGATCTCAAGACCAGTCAGCTCAGAGAGCCACAGCGCCAGCGAGGGCAGAAAGCCCACGGCATCGAGCACCGCGACAACAACGCCGAAAGCCAGGACGAAGCCGCAGACGTTCAGTATGTTCCGCACGGAGGCGAGCACCGCCGCAGGCAGCGCACCGGCGCCGATAGGCGAGGGCTCGGGCAGCGCGTATGCCCGGCTGCGATGGCCGAAGGAGAGCAGGAAACCGGATAATAATGCAGCAGAGATGTGAGAAAAGTACAGTAAAAGGCCCAGTTTCGCCGAGCCGAAGACCCCGGCTCCCGCGGCCCCGAGGATGAAGGCGGGCCCGGAGTTGTTGCAGAAGCCTAGGAGCCTCTCACCCTCGGATTTGGAAAGCTCACCGCGCTGCACAAGGCCCGCGACGGAGGCCGCGCCGAGAGGATACCCGGCCATGAAGCCCAGAATGAGAGACGCGCAGCCGGAGCCGGAGACGCCGAAGAGCCGCGACATGGCCGGAGCCGCCAGCCGCCCGAGACGCGATGGCAGGCCCAGCTCCTGCACGAGCGCCGAGATGACGAAGAAGGGGAAGAGCGAGGGGATAAGCACCTCGTAGCAGAGCGAGAGGGTGCGCCTTGCTCCCTCCATGGCTTCGGCGGAGCAGACGATGAGGCCCAGAGCGGCGCAGACGGCGGTAATGGTCATGAGCGCGGACGCGCCCTTTTTCATGGTAACACCCCCAAAGAAGCCTTGTCTCAGAATTATATTTGCGCCCGGGACATAAAATCACCTTACGGGGGTGATACGATGTCCGGCAAGGGCTTCCGAGAGGATATCGCAGACAGATTGGAGCTTCCGGCGGGCGCGGCGGGGCTCACGAAGCTGACGGTAATGGGCAGCAGCCGCGCACTCATCGAAGACCACCGCGGCCTCGCGGGCTATACGAGCCAAAGGATAGACGTAAACGCTGGAAGAACAAAGCTCACGATACACGGCGAGGGCCTGAGGCTCGCGGCCATGGACAGGGAGGCCCTGCTGGTCACGGGGCGCATACTCTCGGTGGAGTTCCAATGAAGCGGCGGCTCATGCTGCGCGGGAACCTGCGCCTGGAGGTGCAGGGCGCGGAACCCTCGGCGTTGCTGAACAGACTCACAGAGTCCGGCCTCACCTTCTGGGACGCTGAGCCGGAAGACGATTTCGTAATGAGGGTATCGCTCAGCTCCAAAGACTTGGAGACGGCGGAGCGCCTCGCGGCCCGCTGCCAGTGTACGGTCAAGGTGCTGAAAGCCGGAGGCGTTCCTGCCGTGCGCAGTAAACTCCGCAGAAGGCTGGCGCTGATGATAGGGCTCGCGGCCTGCTTCGCCGTGCTCGGCCTGTCCCGGCTCTTCGTTTGGGAGATAGAAGTGGAGGGCAACGAGACGCTGACGAAAGGCGAGATATTGCGGGCCCTGGCGGAGAGCGGAGTGGAGCCGGGCTCGTTCTGGCCTTCCTGGTCGTCGGATACGATAAAAAATGAGGTGATCTTGAAGCTGCCGGAACTCGCCTGGTTGGGCGTCAGCGTGGACAGCTCAAAGGCCGTTGTGCGGGTTCGCGAGCGCGAGGCGGCGCCGGAACTTGTCGATAATGACGCGCCGTACTCAGTGAGGGCGCGAAGGACGGGAATAATAGAGTCGGTGCAGGTTTACCTAGGAGTGCCAATGGTTCAGCCGGGCGACGCGGTGCTCGAGGGCGAGACGCTGGTCTCGGGCCGGGTGGAGAGCACGCTCGGCACGGTGCGATATGTCCACGCCTCGGCAAAGATAGAGGCCCGGACGTACTACGAGCTAACAGCAGCCGCTCAGCTTGAGCAGCACTTCACCGAGGAGAGCGGCGGACACACACGCTGGGCGCTGGTCGTGGGCGGCGGAAGGTTGAACCTGTACCTGGGCGGCTCGGAACTGCCGGAAAACAGCGTGAAGGAGACAAGGGAACACAAACTCGAGTGGCCTGGCGTGTTTAGTTTGCCCATAGCTCTTGTGCAGGAGAAGATTTTGGAGTATGATGTTGTAGCCGAAAGTGCGGATAAAGAGGCCCTGACAGAGAGGCTCAAGCAGAGCCTCAGCGAAGAACTCGATGAGTTGCTGGACGGCAGGGGAGAGACGCTGTCGCAGACGTATACGTCTGGCGAATCGGACGGCGTCCTGTACGTTACGCTCAGGGCCGAGTGCCTGGAGGACATCGCCGAAACTTGGGCGGAATAGACGGAAGGTGTACAGATGATAGAGAGGACTCTGCCCATAGACAGGATGGAGAACGTCATAAGCGTGTTCGGGTCTTTCGACCAGAACCTGCGGATAATCGAGACGGAGCTGGGCGTGCGCGTGACGGACAGGGACGACCAGCTGCGCATCTCGGGCGAGGCCGAGGACGTGATGACGGCGGAGAAGGCGATTAACGGCCTTTTGCAGCTGGCCTCGCGGGGCGAGGCGATAGACGCGCAGAACGTGAGATATATATTGAAGCTGGTGTCCGAGGGCAGGGAGGCGAAGATCTCCGAGCTCTCGGGCGACGTCGTGTGCATAACGGCAAAGGGCAAGCCCATAAAGGCGAAGACGCTGGGGCAGAAGGCCTATGTGGACGCGATGAATAAGAATACGATAACGCTGGGCATAGGCCCTGCGGGCACGGGCAAGACCTATCTGGCTGTGGCCGAGGCCGTGGCGGCGTTCAGGTCGGAGAAGGTTAACCGGATAATCCTGACGCGCCCTGCGGTGGAGGCGGGCGAGCGCCTGGGCTTTTTGCCGGGAGACCTGCAGAGCAAGGTCGACCCCTACCTGCGGCCGCTCTACGACGCGCTCTTTGAGATGCTTGGGCCGGAGACGTATAACAAGTACCTGGAGCGCGGGAATATCGAGGTCGCACCCCTGGCGTATATGCGCGGCAGGACGCTGGACGACAGTTTCATCATCCTCGACGAGGCGCAGAACACCTCGCGGGAGCAGATGAAGATGTTTTTGACAAGAATAGGCTTCGGCTCGAGGGTGGTGATCACCGGAGACGTGACGCAGATAGACCTGCCTGGGGACAAGGTGTCTGGCCTGAAGGAAGCCATGCGGGTTTTGAAGGGCATAGACGACATTGCCATCTGCAAGCTCACCGGCGCGGACGTAGTCCGCCACGAGCTGGTGCAGAAGATAATCGAGGCCTACGAAAAGGACGAAAAACGCCGCAATCCCCCGCCAAAAATCGACCCGGCGAAGTTCAAGAGGAAAAAGTAAGAGAGAGGGGCGTTAAAAAGCGCAAGCACCTACGCCAACGCTGACGGTGCGTTTACCGCCCATCCGTAGGGGTCGGCGTCCTCGACGACCCGCCGTCGGATTTTCGGAAAAACCCACACGTAGGGCGCATCGACCCCGATGCGCCGCGCCGCCTCACCTCGCGCAAGGGAACGCTGACTGAGGGGTCGCCATCACATATTTGGAGGACATTCACATGACATTTGAAGAAGCCAGAAGAAACCTAAAAGACCTCGAACTGCGCGAGTTTGCGTATAACCACGCCGCCGGTATGCTCTACTTTGACGGCGTCACGGCGGCGCCGAAGGGGACTTACGTCTCCCGCGGCAAGACGCTCTCGGTGCTCAACGAGGAGATATACAAACTCTCGAGCAGCGAGGCCGCGCATGAGACGCTCCGCGTGCTCTCGGAGCGCATGGACGAGCTCACGGAGGCCGAGCGCCGCATCGTCGAGCTGCGCGAGAAGGCCCTGCGCTTCCGCAGCCGCGTGCCCATGGACGAGTACGTCGCCTACCAGGAGCTGCTCAACGAATCCGCCACGGTCTGGCGCGAGGCCAAGGCGAAGTCCGACTTCGCACTCTTCCAGCCCGTGTTGGAGAAGATCGTCGCCGCCAAGCGCCGCTTCGCCGGGCTTGTCGAGCCAGACAAGGATGCCTACGACTTCTGGCTCGACAACTACGAGGAGGGCATGACCCAGGAGTTCTGCGACAGCTTCTTCGCCCGGCTCCGCGAAAAGCTCGTGCCGCTCATAGCCCGCGTCGGCGCGGCGGAGCAGCCGGATACCTCGCTTTTGGGCGTCCTCTTCCCACTCGAGAAGCAGGCGGAGCTCTCCGGCTGGCTCATGCGCTTTCTGGGCCTCGACCCCGAGCGCTGCGGCCTCACCACGACGGAGCACCCCTTCACGATAGACTTTTCCCGGCACGATGTCCGTATAACGACAAAGTATTATGAAAACGCCTTCGCGTCGTCCATGTTCAGCGTCATACACGAGGGCGGGCACGCGCTCTATGAGCTCGGCACGGGCGAGGACTACGCCTTCACGCAGCTGGGCCGGGGCGTGTCCATGGCCGTACACGAGAGCCAGTCGAGGTTCTACGAGAACATCATAGGCAGGTCGAAAGCCTTCTGCGGCCTCGTGTGGCCGGAGCTCACGCGGCTCTGCCCGGAGCTGGAGAGGTACGACGAGGAGCAGTTCTGGAGGGCCGTGAACTCGGCGAAGCCGGGGCTCATCCGCATCGAGGCGGACGAGCTCACCTACAGCCTGCATATAATGGTCAGGTACGAGCTCGAGCGCGCGCTCATGCACGGCGAGGCGAAGGTCAGCGAGCTGCCCGAGCGCTGGAGGGCGCTGTATAAGCAGTACCTGGGCGTGGACGTGCCGGACGACGCGCATGGGGTATTGCAGGACTCGCACTGGTCGGGCGGCGATCTCGGCTACTTCCCGAGCTACGCTCTGGGCAGCGCCTACGGCGCACAGCTCGTCTCGCGCATGAAAGAGAGCGTGGACGTGGACGCGGCTGTCGCCTCGGGCGACATCACGCCCGTGAACGCCTGGCTGGGCGAGCGCATCTGGCAGTACGGCAGCCTCAAAAAGCCCTCGGAGCTCATCCGTGCGGCCCTGGGCGGCGACTTCGACCCGGGCTATTACACGGACTACCTCGAGGCCAAAATGCGCGAGGTGTACAAGCTCTGATGGACGTGAAGGTGATGCTCAGCCGCACGCGGCCCGGCCTCGGCCACAACGAGGCGCGGCGGCTCATACAGCGGGCGATAACGGCGGCGCTCAGGGAGGAAAACGTCCCGGCGGCCTGCGAGGTCAGCGTACTGCTGACGGACAACGAGGGCATACACGAGCTTAACCGCGACTACCGAGGCGTGGACAGGCCCACGGACGTTTTGAGCTTCCCGGCAAACGAGCTCGTGCCGGGCAAGTTCGACGCGGATTTGTGCGAGGAAGACCCGGAGACGGGGCGGCTGTTCCTCGGCGACATGGCGATATCGCTTGAAAAATGCGAGGCGCAGGCCGCGGAATACGGCCACAGCTTCGAGAGGGAGCTCATGTACCTCACCGTACACAGCACGCTGCACCTGCTCGGCTACGACCACGTGGACGAGGCGGAGATGAAGCGTCAGATGCGCGGCAGAGAGGATGTAATAATGTCGCGGCTCGGGGTCTGAGCCGTCTTTGGGGAGAAAGAGAGAGGTATGAAAAAAGGGGCCTGGGCCGTGCTCCTGAGCTATGTGCTCTGGGGCGTGTTTCCGATATACTGGAAGCTGCTGGCGGATGTGGACTCGGTGTACGTGCTCTGCTGCCGCATCGTGTTCTCGCTGGTGGTGAGCCTCATCGTGGTGCCGGCCTGCGGCAAGTGGGACGAGGCCATGCGCGTGCTGAGGGACAGGCGGTTGCGGCGGTATATGCTCGCCTGCGGGCTGTTCATCAGCTTCAACTGGGGCGCGTTCATCTACTGCGTGGCCTCGAACCGGGTGCTGGACGCGAGCCTGGCGTACTACATTAACCCGATTTTGGCGATACTCATGGGCTTCGTCGTGTTCAGGGAACGGCTCACGGCGGCGCAATGGACGGCCGTGGCGCTGGCTGCGGCGGGCGTGGCCGCGCCCATGGTGATGGAGGGGCAGTTCCCGCTGCTCGCCGTGCTCATCGGCCTGTCGTTCGCCGTCTACGGCGCGATAAAGAAGAAGGCCGACGTGCCAGGGGATGTGTCCACCTTCCTCGAGACGCTGCTGGTCTCGCCCATAGCGCTGGCCGTCATCGTGGTCATGGAGCTGCGCGGCGGGCCGATAAGCACGGGCGTCATAGGCGGCTGGCGGCTCATACTCCTGCCGCTGGCCGGCGTCGTGACCTATCTGCCGCTGTTTTTGTACTCGGCGGGCATCAGGACGACCTCGATGTCGCTCTCGGGCATACTCATGTACATAAACCCGACCTTGCAGCTGCTGTGCGGTGTGCTGCTGTACGATGAGACGATGAGCCCGGCCATGACCGTGGCTTTCGTCTGCGTGTGGCTTGCGACGATAGTCTTCGTCGCCGGCGGCGAGATAGCGAGGAGAAGGGCAAAGGTGGAGTGCACAGATGGATAAAAATGCAATGATAACCATAGCGGGCCGCCCCAACGTGGGCAAGAGCACGCTGACGAACGCCCTCGTGGGCGAGAAGGTGGCCATAGTCTCGAACAAGCCGCAGACGACGCGAAACAGGATAACGGCGATAATAAACAGGGGCGATACGCAGCTCGTACTCATGGACACGCCGGGCTTCCACCGTGCGCGGACGCGGCTGGGCGAGTACATGGACAAGGTCGTGCGCGAGAGCGTCGCGGACGTGGACGCCGTCGTCCTCGTCGTGGAGCCGATAGCCTCATTGGGGCCGCAGGAGACGGAGCTCATAAGGCAGATACGCGCCTCCAGGTCGCCGTCCGTGCTCGCCATCAACAAGATAGACACGGTGGAGAAGCCGGAGCTCCTGTCCGTCATCTCGGCCTACGCGCAGGCGCACAACTTTGACGCCATCGTGCCCATCTCGGCGAAGAAGGGAGACGGGCTCGAGGCGCTCATGTCGGAGCTCGAGAAGTTCGCCCAGCCGGGGCCGCACCTGTTCCCCGAGGATATGTACACCGACCAGCCGGAAAAGCAGCTGTGCGCGGAGCTCCTGCGTGAAAAGCTGCTCTGGTGCCTGGATAAAGAGGTGCCGCACGGCACGGCGGTGGAGATAACGCGGTTCCACGAGCGCGAGGACGGCGTCATAGAGCTGGACGCGACCATCTATTGCGAGAAGGCCAGCCACAAGGGCATCATCATTGGAAAAAACGGCGCCATGCTCGGGAAGATCGGCGAGATGGCCAGAAAGGACATGGAGGACATCCTGGGTACGAAAGTGTTTTTGAAGACCTGGGTGAAGGTGAAGGAGAACTGGCGCGATTCCCAGCCGCTTTTGAGGAATTTCGGCTTCAACGATTAAATTTTCCCATCGCTAAACCGGCGCTCTCTGCAAAAACTAGCGCCAGAGGTGATACGATGAAATGCGACAGCTTCTGGATACTTTTTCGTGAGACAGGCGAACCGGTGTACTGGCTGCTGAGCCGCGAGGATCAAACTCAAAACAGGCAAAAGGAGACGAAGGAGCGGCGCAAACCCTGCCGCTCCCACTGAGACTGCGAGGCGATACATATGTACCACACTACAAGAGGCCTCATCTTGCGGGAGGCAAAGTATAAGGAATCGGACAAGATACTCACCATCCTGACGGAGACGGAGGGCAAGATAACGGCAAAAGCCCGGGGCGTGGCGCGGACAAGGAGCAAGCTCTCTGCGGCGACTCAGCTTTTGTGCTTTTCGGAGCTGACGCTCTTCGGCAATAAGGGCTACTGGACGATAAACGAGGCCACGACGGTGGAGCAGTTCCGGGGCCTGCGCGGGAATCTGGAACTGCTGGCGCTGGGCAGCTACATTGCAGAGCTGCTCGAGGCGGTGTCGGACGAGGACTGCCCGGAGCCGGAGATCCTGCAGCTCGGCCTCAACAGCCTCTACGCGCTCGCGTCCGGACTCTATCCGCCCGAGCAGGTGAAGGCGGCCTTCGAGCTGCGGCTCATGTGTCTTTCGGGCTACCGTCCGGAGCTGGAGGGCTGCGCCAACTGCGGCAAGGCGGAGATGGAAAGCGGCTGGCTGCTGCCCGAGCACGGCGAGCTCTACTGCTCCGACTGCCCCAGGCCGGACGGCCTGGCCGTGGACTGGGACGTCATCCGCGCCATGCGATATATCGTGGACGCCGAGCCGAAAAAAGTGTTCTCCTTCAGGCTGGATCCAGAGGCCCTGCGGCGGCTGGGCCAGGTCTGCGAGGCCTACCTGCTCTATGAGCTCGACCGGGGCTTCGCCAGCCTCGACTACTACAAGAGGGTAAGGAAATAAGATGACACAATACGAAAAATCCGCCGCGACGCTGGAGCTGCCCGCCATACTCGAAATGCTCGCGAAAAAGGCGGTCAGCGACGCGGCAAAGGAACGCGCCCTGGCTCTCTCGCCCACCACGGACAGGGCGTCGGCCGTTAGGCTGCTGGCCGAGACGAGCGCCGCACGAGGTATGATGGTAAAGCGCGGCAGCCCCTCGTTCTCAGGCGTAAAGGATGTGCGGGCCAGCCTGTCCCGCGCCGATATGGGCGGCTGTCTGAATATCAGGGAGCTCATGGACATTGCCGGCGTGCTCACCGCGGCGAGGCAGGCCAGAACTTACGCCGCCGGCGACGGCAGGGGCAATGAGAAGACCTGCATCGACGGGCTCTTCAACTCGCTCATAACGAACAGGTTCCTGGAGGACAAGATAACGGGCTCCATCG
>CABVBV010000020.1 GCA_902496595.1 uncultured Eubacteriales bacterium
ATGATAAGTCGTCGGCTGATGCAATAATAACGTTTATTAATTATCTTCTAAAATTTAGCAGATTCGCATACGGCTACCTTGTTGGGAACACGTCGAGTATCGCATTGGCAGAAGCCTCTTTGGAGCTGTAGTCCAAATGCGTGTAGATGTTTGCTGTTGTAGATATAGTGCTGTGCCCCAGCCACTCTTGAATATCCTTTAGACTTACGCCGTGAGCATAACGCAAGCTTGCACATGAATGGCGCAAATCGTGAAAACGGATCCTTTTAAGGCCGCTTTTTGCCAGCAGCTTTGGAAAAGCCATTCTCCGCGCGCAAGTTCGGCTTCGCCCGCGGCGGCGGCATAGCCATGCGCGACAAGGCGCTCTTTGACCAAATGCGCGAGCTGGTGCCCATGTTCGAGGGCTTCCTCACCTACGGCGGCATGAGCGTCCGCGAGATGGAGGCCATCGCCGTCGGCCTGGAGGAGACGATGGACGAAGACGTCATCAGCCAGGGCCCCATCTTCATCGACTTCATGTGCAAGGAGCTCATGAAGCGCGGCGTGCCCGTCGTGACTCCCGCCGGCGGCCTCGGCTGCCACCTGAACGTGCGCGAATTCCTTCCGCACGTCGACGACCACGAGTACCCGGCCGGAGCGCTGGCCGCGGCGGTCTACCTCGCCGGCGGCGTGCGCGGCATGGAGCGCGGCACGCTCAGCGAACAGCGCGAGCCGGACGGCACCGAGCCCATCGCCGAGGTCGAGCTGCTCCGCCTCGCGATGCCCAGGCGCGTGTTCACCATGAGCCAGGTGCTCTACGCCGTCGACCGCATAACCTGGCTGCACGAAAACCGCGACCTCGTCGGCGGCCTGCGTTGGGTCGAGGAGCCGAGCTCGCTGCGATTCTTCTTCGGCAGGCTCGAGCCCACTAGTGATTGGCAGGAGAAGCTCGTCAAAAAGTTCCGCGACGACTTCGGCGACAGCCTTTAATATACGCTTTCACGTTCTCTCTTCTTTCCTCACAATACGCGAAGCCCCCGGAAACTTTTCCGGGGGCTTTGCCACGCCGACGCGCGGCGTATTAGATTTTAAAACATATCGCGCCGCCGTTCGCCGCGCAGCTCAAGAACTCACCTCCAAGCTTGCCATCTCCGCAAGCGCCGCCCGGTCGAGTACGTAGAGCCGCCGCTTTTTTATGTCAACTATGCCCTGGGCCTTCAGCTTCTCGCACACCCTCGCGACCTGCACGCGCGAGGCGCCTATCGCCGAGGCCAGCTCCTGCTGCGAAAAGGGCAGGAAGCCAAAGCGCGCGTAGTCCTCGCTGAGCACATACAGCCCGATAAAATTCGCCAGCTTGTTGAGCACCGAGTTGCTGCTCTGCGACTCGGCGTCGAGGCACATGAGCTTGAGTACGTCGGAATAATATACCATAACGTCTTCTGCGAAGGCGGAGCTCAGCCCCATGAGGCGCGACATGTCCGCGAGCGTGAGCGGCACCGCGCGCAGCGTGGTGAGCGCCGTTATGGTCACGGAGACGCCGGCGTCATGGCGCAGCGCGTCCATGCAGCAGATGGTGTTCTGCCGGAGGTAGCCGAGCGTGCGCTCATAGCCGTATACGTTCACCACGCTCGCGCGCGCCGCGCCCTCCAGGATAAAGTACACCTGCGGCGAGGGCGTGCCTCCGCGGCTGAGCTGCTGCCCCTTCCTGAAGCGCCGCCGCTCCGGCACCTCGCTCATGGTCAGCCCGCGGTGCGCCTTCAGGTTGTCGGTGAGCACAAATTCCGGCGCGGTGTTGATTTTATGTCCTTCCATGGCGGCCTCCAAAAAATTCTTTTTTACTGTATCATACGATATCGTTTATTTATTGTCAATGCCTTATACTGCACTTGGTGGTTAATAAATTAACCGCAGTCAATTCAAGTACAGCCAGCTAAGGAGGTAAAACCATGGCAAGCAAACTGTTTCCGCATGTCTTTACGCCGGGCCGCATAGGCACCCTGGAGCTCAAGAACCGCGTAATGAAGGCGCCGCAGTCGTCCGGCATGAGCAACAAGGACGGCACCGTATCCGAGCGCCTCATACGCTATTACCGCAACCAGGCCTCCGGCGGTGCGGGCATGATAATCGTCGAGTACGCCTACGTGGACGACATCGGCGCCAAGAGCGCGCACTGTCACCTCGGCATCTCGCAGAACGAGCACATCCCCGGCCTCACCTGGCTGGCTGAAAACATCAAGGAGTGCGGCGCCGCCGCCGGCATCCAGATCGAGCACTGCGGCCGCCAGAAGTTCCTGGGCACACAGCCCATGTGCGCGCCGAGCGCCATCCCCTGGCCGAAGTTGTGGGATCAGTACGGCTTGCAGGCCGTGCCCCACGTGCTGACCATCGAGGAGATCCAGGACATAGTCCACGCCTTCGGCGACGCTGCCTGGCGCGCGAAGGTCGCCGGCTTCGACCTCGTCGAGATCCACGGCGCACACGGCTATCTGCTGACGAACTTCTTCTCCCCCACTACGAACCACCGCACCGACCTCTACGGCGGCACGCTTGAGAACCGCATGCGCATCTACATCGAGATCGCGCGCGACGTGCGCAAGAAGGTCGGCCCCGACTTCCCCGTCACCATCCGCCTGAGCGGCACGGACTACGAGCCCGACGGCTTCCCGATAGAGGACACGCTCGTGCTCGCCAAGGCGCTCGAGAACGAGGGCATCGACGCCTTCCACATCTCCGGCGGCGACCACCACACCATGATACACCAGACCTCCCCGATGGCTATGGACCATGGGCACAACGTCTGGGCGGCCGAGGCCATCAAGAAGGTCGTCTCCGTCCCGGTCATCGCCTCCGGCTCCATCAACACGCCGGAGCTCGCCGAGGAGGTCATCGCCTCCGGCAAGGGCGACTTCGTCGGGCTGGGGCGCCCGCTCTGGGCGGATCCCGAGTGGCCTAAGAAGGCCGAGGCCGACCACCCCGAGGACATCCGTCCCTGCATCCGCTGCAACGAGGGCTGCCTCGAGCGCACCTTCTACTGCTACAAGGCCGTCAGCTGCGCGCTCAACCCGCAGATCAGCCGCGAGGGCGAGCTGGAGATCACCCCCGCCGCGGTGAAAAAGAACATCGCCGTCGTGGGCGGCGGCCCCGCCGGCCTCGAGGCCGCGCGCGTCCTCTCCCTGCGCGGGCACTCCGTCACCGTCTTTGAGAAGGGCGAGCTCGGCGGGCAGCTCAACGAGGCCTCCGTCCCCGAGTTCAAGGCCGACATCCGCGGCCTGAAGGACTACCTCATCACCGCCGTGAACAAGCAGGGCGTCAACATCGTCCGCCGCGAGGCGACAGCCGACGACCTGAACGGCTACGACGCCGTCATCTGCGCCACGGGCAGCAAGCCCAAGGCCTGCCACCTGCCCGGCGCCGAGCACGCCGTGGACGCCGCCGACGTCCTCAACGGCAAGGTCAAGGTCGGCAACAAGGTCGTAATGCTCGGCGTCGGACTCGTAGGCAGCGAGACCGCGCTCTGGCTGGCCGAGAACGGCCACGACGTGACGCTCGTCGGCCGCGGCCCGCAGATAATGAAGGGCGTAGCCTCCACTGACGCCCTGGCCTACAACGAGCGCATCGCCAAGGCCGGCATGACCGTCTGCACCAACACCACCCCGCTCGAGATAGTCGACGGCGGCGTGATGGTCAAATTCAAGGGCAAGGTCCGCAAGATCGAGGCCGATACCGTCGTCTACGCCTTCGGCGCCGCGGCGCAGCACGCGCTCTATGACGAGCTCAAGGGCTCCGGCAAGGAGGTCTACCTCGTCGGCGACGCGAAAGGCCCGGCGAAGATCATGGACGCCATCTACACCGCGTACAAGCTTTCCATCAAGCTTTAAACATCACCTCTCGAGAGCGCGTAAGCGCGGAATAGCCCCGGGCGACCGGGGCTTTTTTCCGTGCGGGCGCGCAAAAAGCCCGGGCGGGCCGAATTTTCGGCCGCCCGGGCCAAATTTACGCTTTGGCGAAGTATTCGCGGGTGGTCTCCGCGTCACGAAGTATCTGCGCCTTCAGCTCGTCGACGCCGCTGAATTTGCGCTCGTCGCGGATGAAGTGGTGGAACTCGACGCGGACGGTGTGGTCGTAGAGGTCGCCCTCGAAGTCGAGGATGTAGCTCTCGACGCTCACGCGGTCGCTGCCCGAGACGGTCGGGCGCACTCCGACGTTCGTGACCGCCATGTGCTCCGCGCCGTTATCGAGGAACACCTTCGCGGCGTAGACGCCGTGGCGCGGGACGAGCACGCCCTCGGCGAAGCGCATATTGATGGTCGGAGTGCCGAGCTTGCCGCCGAGCTGGAAGCCGTAATGCACGGTGTCCACGAGGCAGTGCGGGTGGCCGAGCAGCCGGTTGGCCTCCTCCATGTCGCCATCGGCGATCAGCTTGCGTATGCGCGTCGAGCTCACGACGTCGCCGTCGAGCTTGACGGCGTCCATAATGTCGCAGCCGATGCCGTGTTCGGAGCACCAGCCCGCGATCTTGAGCGCCTTGCCCTCGCCGCGGTAGCCGCAGCTGAAGTCGTAGCCGACCACGACGTGGACGGCGTGCAGCTCGTTTACGAGCGAGCCCATGAAGTCCTGCCAAGGCATCTGCATGACCGCGCGGTTGAAGTGGATGAAAATGACGCTGTCAATCCCGAAAACGCGGCGGATTATCTCCGCGCGGCCCTCGGGCGAGTTGATGAGGGGCACCTCGACGCCCTTGACGAGCGTGTCCGGGTGCGTGTCGAAGGTGAGCACGGCGGGCGTGACGCGGCGGAGAGCATCAAGCTCATCACGCGCAAAGGCTCGGAGAGGATAATAAGGTACGCATTTGACTACGCTGTGAAGAACGGGCGGAAAAAGGTCACGGCAGTGCATAAGGCGAACATCATGAAATGCACGGATGGCCTGTTTTTGGAAGTAGCGCGCGGCGTCGTATCGGAGTACCCGCAGATAGAGTTCGAGGACAAGATCGTGGACGCGACCTGCATGCAGTTGGTGCAGAAGCCGGAGGCCTTCGACGTGATGGTACTGCCGAACCTGTACGGCGACATCGTATCCGACCTGTGCGCCGGACTGGTAGGCGGCCTGGGCCTTGCGCCGAGCGCAAATATAGGCAAGGACTGCGCGATATTTGAGGCGGTGCACGGCAGTGCGCCGAAGCACGCGGGCCTGAACGACGCGAATCCAACGGCGCTCATCCTGTCGGCGGTTATGCTGCTGCGCCACACAGGCGAGACGGAGGCGGCGGATAGAATAGAGAAAGCCGTCCTCGAGCTGATAAAGGAAGGCCGGGAGACGACCCGCGACCTCGGCGGAGAACTCGGCACGGACGAATTTGCAGATGCGATAATTAGAAAAATGTCTTGCATGGCCTGAATAAGTGTGCCATACTAATCGGGCATTGCGGGTGTAGTTCAATGGCAGAACATCAGCTTCCCATAACTACATTCGTTTCCCGTTGTGGTGTTAGTAAACATGTTAGGACAAAGAAGATGTCTAATCCTCGTTTTGTTCAAATTATATATATGCTATACGTATATGATAGCGTGGTACAAAGTGATAACAGCCGAAAACAGTCTCTCGCTATGATAAAGGAGCTTGTAAATGTCCGAATGAAAGAACATAAGGATTACTTTAAGGACAACCCAATAATAATATCTACTTATGAAGCTTTCAGTGAAATAGTTAATTCGCTTACGTGATGTTGCCTTGACAATTGAGACTTTGCGACATATAATGTAACCATAAGGAAAAACAGTTCGGCTGTTTTGTAAGGGCCTTGGCTTAGCGCCGAGGCTCTAGTTTTATCTATCTATCGGCCACCCGCCGACGTTTCTGCTGCTTCTGCCACTGTTCCAGCAACCTTATAATAGTCTCCTCCATGCGTTTCGGCGTGTAGCTGGCGGGGAAGTATTTACGGAGTGTATCGCCCTTGAGGGTGACGCGCTCCGTTTCTTTTTTCTCCTCGGACATGATCGCCCGCATGACCTCGGCAGTCAGCTCGCCGCGCTGGGAGAACTGCTTGAGCCTCTGCGCCTGCGACAGCGACGGCGTGGCCTGTTCGCTGTCCATCGCGTCGAGTAGCATAGTCTGTTCGTCCTTGGTGAGAAAGGACAGCTCGTAGGCAGGATTGAACGCAATTTTGCGCTCGTCCACCATGTCCAGCAACGGCGGTATCAGCTCTGTGAGACGGATATAGCGCTGGACTTGTCGCCCGCTTTCTCCGGTGCTTTCTCCAATCGTATCTGCTGCCTCTAACTTCCCGACAAGTTGTCGAGAAGTTAAATCCGTCCTCTCGCCTTGATGCCGCAGCGCATCCAGTTTGAGCTTGTACGCAAATGCGCGCTCGCTCGGAAACAGTCCTTCGCGCTGCAAATTGCTGTCCACGACGAGGATCGCCGCCGCGTCGTCGTCCAGCTCGCGGACGATGACCGACATGGTCTCCAGCCCCGCCAGCTCACACGCCCGCTTGCGCCGGTGGCCGGATACAAGCTCGTACCCGCCGTCCGGCAAAGGCCGAGCGATGGCTGGGGACAGGACGCCGTACTGCTTCACGCTCTCGGCCATATCTCGCATCGCGTCGTCGTCGCGCACTTTGTACGGGTGCCTGCTGAATGGCGTAAGGCAGCTTGTGCTCAACTGGAAAAGTCCTTCTACTTTATCTGGCTTCATTCATCCTCCTTATGCGACAAGCGGCACCCCAAATACCGGGTTGCCGCCTGCGTGTTAAATCTGATTTCAGATGGAGGGGTAGTTTGCCGTATAATAACGTGTGTCAATGGCGTGGGCAGGCTGGTTCATATCCCTCCTAATATCCCTCCAACTTGCAGGAATTTTGTAAATACAGCCCCGTTGCGTTTTTCCTTTTGCCACGGTACTTTGGGCTGCGCCAACAGCTGGAACCCTTGATTTTGCTGGATTTTTAGGGGCGCGAGGTTCCAGAAGAGTACTTAAATATCCTCTGCGTTCCAAATGCCGGTAAAGACTTAAAATCCCATATCCGAAAGGATGTACGGGTTCGAGCCCCGTCACCGGCACCAAACCAATATAATCCGAACTTGTTTCCGATAGGAGATGGGTTCGGATTATTTGTTTTCTTTGACCGTTACGAAACCACCTATTTCCGCAACGGAGTGAAGCGAAAAACTTCCTCTAAACAGAGGTGCCGTAGAGGAAATCAAGATTTTTAGATCTTACCAAAGTGTTTTCACTATGCGATTTTGCGGCGCACGATAGATACCATTTTCGTAGGAACAAATTATAAGCAAAGCCAGGAAGTCTTTTATAAAAGCTTCCTGGCTTTGTACGCAACAAAGAGAAAACCTTTGCTGCGTTATCTGAATAAAGGAAAATCGTGAGAAAGTGCGCGATCTGATTATTGGATAGTTGTTGTTTGTCGGCACCAATCCTTAAAAGATAGTATTACACGTTGAAAGTCTTCACTATTAGGGAGAAAGCCGTTATGAGCAGTTATATTACGAACTCTTTCTAGCTCTTCAAAACGAAGTTCTACAAATTTAATATCTTTGATATAAGGAAGAAAATCCGCTTCATATTTTCGAATAAGGGAAAGTAAGTCTGCCCAGTCGATATAGAATAATGGATTATCGCCACGAGGAGTAAGCCAGCAGTGCTTTTTCTCTGTTTCTTTCCTGGATTTCACCTTACTCTTTTGAGCGGAATTTGCCGCAATTTCCCACCAATTATCCCCTAGTTTCCGGTGTAACACCAGTTCCACCAGTTTGCGTGCAGAGTTTTCATAACAATGCAAAACCATATACAATTGGGCCATTTTTTGAGCTTGGCTTATCTCTTCATCAGAAAGATATGGTGTTCTCGAAATTCCGGCAGCGTCCTCAATTTGCGGTTCTGTTTCCCACAAATATCCATACTCTTTTTCAAAAGCAGTAACTGCAGGGAGTGTTAGCTTGTATAAGCCAGACTTACTACCTTTACATACATTTTTGCTTTTAGCAAAGGATGTTTTCGCTCGGGTTACATTCAACTTTGGCAAACAGGCGGCTTCAAAATATTGATTAATGGTTGCTAAAGAGATTTCAGGATTGCCAGTGTCCTTTTGGCAAAACCACATAATAGCTTCAGCCTGTTCCTCCTTTGTGTGGAGAGAGAGTAAGCAACTATGTGCAAATGTGTTAAACATCTATCTTAGCCTTCTTTTTTGGGGAGGTTAAACTTGACAAAATCTTCACCTGTGTGATGAATTCTGTAACCGTCAGCATCGCCCGTAATCTTACCTTCTATTCCGAGATTGGAAAGTACAGAAGAAATTCTGGCAGGTATCTTCGCTTCAACGGTTCTCAACGCAGTATAGATTTCATCTTTTGTTACAGAATTCTTTCCCGCATTACGTTTAAGCCAATCCATAACAACTAACAACTGTTCATTCTGACTCTTAGGATTTTTTTCGCTATAAAATTCGCGCAGAGCAGATCTGCTGTTTTCATCCAGCCCCAATTCAACCATGTTAAATGTTTCGGTTTTTTTAGAAGAAGATGTGCGTTTGCGCTTAGTTGAGTTTTTGGATAGTACATCTGTGTGTTCACTTTTTTCTGCAGTTGAAGCTGAATGATCATCTTCTTCAACTGTAATGGAATCAGCTTTATCAGGTACATACTCGGTACGTATATCCGCTAATTTTGGTAAAAAAGCTTCTAATTTATCGAAGATAGTGTCAAGTGACTCTGCAGGAGCTTGGATGTGTATTTCTCCATTCGTCATGTTAAGCTGAATAGTTACATTATCTGCCATTGGTAATCACTCCTATCGTTTTGTTTAAATTATAATGCTTTTATTTGAACATGTCAACATTGTTGACAACATTGTTTTAAAAGGCAGAAATGTTGGAACAGCTGGAGCAAAACAAAAGTAAAAAAAGAAGGACGAACGCTTTTAAAACAGTTCGTCCTTCTTTTTTACCTTTATTCTATTTTTGTGGTCAGTCTCTCCATTTCCAACTGTTTTTTCCAATCCGCAAATTCCCTCTGCCCCTCTTCACTTTCATAGAAAGCTAGAATGTCAGGTAAAATGCAACGAGCAATGGCCTCGATCTGATGTTGTGGTATGGTGGTGTTATTGATTAGCTTTTTCTTTCGGCACAAAGAATCCCTCCATCCGGTCTGTCAGCTTCAAGTTACTGGTCACATTGCTGCTGTCAATCCGTCGGAGGCTTTGCGCCTTCCACCATACTCCTTCAAATTCCGTTACAAAATCCCACATCCCCTTCCTTTCCATTCCGGGTGAACTAAAAGAGAGCAAGCATAGGGAGTGTGGCTACACTCCCTTAAAATCTCCGTTTTCGGCCTGCTGCCGGAGCGGAGATTTTTTCTTGTTGGGAGTATCCCAAACCCTCTCATGATTGCTTCGCTAATAATACGCTCAAACTAGACGTTTCTACCCGCTATTTACAAAAAAATCGTTGAGCGATTTCAAGTTGCGTGGTATGATAAAGATGCTATGAAACAGAAAGAAGTGGTGTCGAATGACAAAACTCAACGAAGTGCGGCTCCATGCAAAGCCAGTGGATTGCGACGTTTGCATGGAGTAAAAATCGTCGCATAATCAATATGCTGGCTTTGCTGCTTGACGATCATCTCAAGGAGGAAGCCTGCATGAAATACATCAATGCAAAAAATCTTCTTCCCGATGCGCTGGTCAAGGAATTGCAAAGCTATATTCAAGGGGGCTATCTTTATGTTCCCGCCGATCAAGCGCAGCAAAAACGATGGGGAGAAGCTTCGGGCTACCGGCAGGAATTGCAGCAACGAAACCGCCAAATCATAGAGGAATTTCAGAACGGAAACTCTATGGAGGCGTTAGCGGAAAAATACTTCTTGTCCGTTTCAGCCATTCGTAAAATCATTTATCAGAAATGAACCGGCAGGGGTTGCAGAAATGCAGCCCCTGCTTTTTGTTTGATACAGATTGATTCGGTATTGTCTGGTGGATGGAAAAGTGTTCATATCGGCAGTACGATAAAAATAACAAATACATCACAAGAGAGGAAAAGACCATGTGTACTCGATTTGTCTACCGAGGTGACGATACCATCACCGGCTTTAATTTTGAGATTGACCTTGCCGTATGGGATCACAAAATCATAACAGAAAAAGACCGCTTTTATATCGGCATCCTACGGCCCGATGGGGTGCGTCATTCCTATCATGGCGTGAACCGCAACGGAAATGTGGGAACCTTGTTGTATGTTCACGGAAACCCGAAGGGTGCCTATCAGGATTTCAAAGGTTGCATGACAATCGCAGACCTGACAGAACAGTTTGTGCAGGCAAAAATCAGTTTTGACGATGCACTGCAAATCGTGCAGGAACGGAAGATTGTTTATGCCCCGGATGCCACCATGCAGGCCATGTTGTCCGACCAGCAGGGCCGCACTCTGATCGTTGAACCGGGTATTGGCTGGCGGGAAGATCATGGGCGCTACTCGCTGATTACCAATTACTCTGTCCTTGCCCCCGAAAGCACAAGGCCCTTCCTTGTGCCGGGAGATGACCGATACGAAAGGGCTGTTCAACTTCTGAACACTTACGGACAGCAGTTTACTGTCACCGATGCGTTTTCTGTACTTCAAGCCGTCCGACAGGAAGGGATCTGGGCCACCAGAGTTTCTTTCGTTTATTCGGCAAGGGAACACGCTGTTTACTATGTGGAGAACAACCATTTTTCACGGATTGAGAGATACGAGTTCTCATAACTTCGAGAGGAGGGAACGTCATGAATCCAGAGAACATTTATCCTCGCACCAACGACCACGCAACCGTATATCTGAAAAATGTCATCAAAAATCCCAACATCCTTGTCGGGGACTTTACCATGTATAACGACTTCGTCTATGACCCACGGCAGTTTGAGAAAAACAATGTACTGTACCACTATCCGATCAACCATGACAAACTTATCATTGGAAAATTTTGTTCCATCGCCTGCGGTGCAAAGTTTTTGTTCACCAGCGCCAACCATACACAAGCATCCTTGTCTACCTATCCGTTCCCAATCTTTTTCGAAGAATGGGGACTGGATGTCCAGAACATAACGAGCGCATGGGACAATAAAGGCGATATTATCATCGGCAACGATGTGTGGATTGGATATGAGGCGGTGATTCTGTCTGGTGTTACCATTGGAGATGGCGCAATCATCGCCACTCGCGCCGTCGTAACAAAAGATGTACCGCCTTATACGATTGTCGGCGGCGTTCCCGCCAAAACAATCCGCAAACGCTTCTCGGATGATACCATCGCGACCTTACTGCAAATTAACTGGTGGGACTGGCCCGAAGAAAAAATAAAGCAGCATATTTCAGATATTCAGGCCGGGAGAATTGATCGTTTGCAACCGTTATGCAAAGGAGAGTCCCATGATGGTTTATGAAGATACTGCGGAGCGCCACCGCTTTGATTCCTTCTGCAAAGTTGTCCTGCGCCATGCAATGCTGGACTGTTTTCGGGAGTTTTCCTGTCAAAACAAATGGCTGGTATCTCTGAATCATTTGCTGCAGCCTATTATGGACGGAATCTGCACGACAGATCAGTATCCCAGCGATTACATAGCCTTTTCAGCGGATGGTTATACCTTGCAAATCAGTAATGAGCAGTTGGCCAATATCATTGAGGAGCTACCGCAGCCAGAGCGACGACTTTTGATTTTGTGCTTTGTGCTGGAACTGAACGACCGGGAAATCGGCAGGAGGATGTGCTGTTCCAGAAGTGCCATTCAGCGCCGCCGTACAAGTGTTTTGCGGAATATTCGGGAACAACTGATGGGGAAACTGCCATGAAAAAATCAAGCGGCAAATACAAGCCCCCACCGCTTCTATCCGTTATCGAGGCAGCCCGCGCAGGAGAGGCCGATGCAATGGAACAGATTTTGCAGCACTATGATGCTTATATCAACAAGCTGTGTTTGCGGACAATAGTCGATGAGAGCGGGCAGACTCATAAGCAGGTAGACCCATATATGAAAGGCCGTTTGCAAAGCAAGTTGATGCAGGCCATTACGAAGAAATAGCAAAGCCGGGGAATACCGTGTAAGGGTCAAGCTGAACGCTTCGCGCCCTTGACGTCATTCCCCTGTTTTGCTATGCAGTAACCAAGTGGGTGCAAGCAGAAAGCTGCTTGCGCCCACCAATTAGTATCATATCTACGCATTTCAGACGCAAAAGGCGAAGTATTATGCGGCTTCTGGCGGTGTGTCAGCACTGCGGTAATATAATTCCTTACGCTGATTGCTAGAACGGCTTTAAAATGCGTAGAAACAAGGAGGCTGAAGAAAATGAAAGCAGTTATTTATGCCCGTTATTCCTCCGATAATCAGCGAGAAGAAAGTATTGAAGGCCAAATCCAGGAGTGTACTGCCTTTGCCGAGAAGAACAGTATCACCATCCTGCGTCACTACATAGATCGGGCCTTTTCCGCTAAGACCGACAACCGCCCGGAATTTCAGAACATGATTAAAGACAGCGGCAAGCGCCTGTTCGATATGATTATCGTTTGGAAGCTGGACAGGTTTGCCCGCAACCGCTACGACAGCGCCCGCTACAAAACCGCTCTGAAAAAGAACGGGGTTAAGGTGGTGTCTGCCACTGAGGTCATTTCAGATGGGGCCGAGGGGATCATTCTGGAAAGCGTACTGGAGGGCTACGCCGAATATTACTCCGCCGACCTGTCCGAAAAGGTAGTCCGGGGCATGACGGAGAATGCCTTGAAATCCAAGTATAACGGCGGCACCCGTCCTATCGGCTATCTGATTGACAGCGACCAGCACTTCCAGCTTGACCAGCTTGCCGCTCCCTTTGTCCGGGAGGCATTCCAGCGTTACGACGAGGGAGCTACAATGACAGCCATCCGTGACTGGCTCAACGAGCAGGGAGTGAAGAACACGCGAGGCCAAAAGATGACCTATAACAGCGTCCAGCACCTTTTGAATAACCGCCGCTATATCGGAGAATACACCTACCGGGAAATTGTGGTACCGGACGGCATTCCCGCCATCGTCCCCCAAGACCTCTTTGACCGGGTGCAGCAGAAACTGGCAAAGAACAAAAAGGCTCCGGCCCGCCACAAGGCTGAGGACGATTATCTGCTGACAACCAAGCTATTCTGCGGCTATTGCGGGGCCTATCTCTGCGGGGAGAGCGGCACCAGCCACACGGGGAATGTCCATCACTACTACAAGTGCGTGTCCGTCAAGAAGAAGCGCACCGAGTGCCACAAGAAATCTGTCCGCAAAGGATGGATTGAAGATTTGGTGGTCAGCGAAACCATGAAGATGGTGATGGACGATAAGGCGGTTGAGGCCATCGTGTCCATGCTGATGGACTTACAGGACAGGGAGAATGTAAACCTGCCCCTCTATGAGCAGCAGCTGCGGGAGGCGGACACAGCCATTCAAAACCTGCTGAACGCCATCCAGCAGGGTATCTTGACCAAGTCCACGAAAGAACGTCTGGAAGAACTGGAAGCCACGAAAGAGGAACTGGAAACCAAGATTGCTTGCGAGAAACTGGCGAAGCCCAAGGTGAGTGCCGAGTTTATGGCCTTCTGGCTCCACCGCTTCCGCAAGCTGGATGTGCGGCAGAATTCCCACCGGAAGATGTTGATTGATACCTTTGTCAACGCCATCTTCCTGTACGACGATAAAATGGTGATAACCTTCAATTACAAGGACGGGACGGACACCATCACTTTTGATGACCTGAAAGCGGCGCTGGATAAGGAAAAAACAGGTTCGGATTTGGATTACTTAGCGGCACCAGCGGGTAGGGCCCGTTGACGCCTCGCGCTTTATTGCGCGAGGTGTTTTTTTATTCTATGCCTGCACCGCTGCTCCGGGCCTCTCCGGGTTCGGCTCCGGACAGCTCTGAGCGGACGTCCATCAGGATCTTTCCCAGGTGGTTCTGGCCCCTGCGGGTCTTGGAGTCGAGGCCCCAGAAGGTGTCGTTCCAGTTGTTCCCCTCCTCAAGCACACGGCTGCCGGTGGCCAGCAGCAGGGCCCTGAGTTCCTCGTTCTGGGTGAACTTGGCCCGCACAAGTTCCTCCATTATTCCAACCTTGACCTGCTCCCAATCCGGGCGCAGCTCTACGCGGCGGCCAAGGCGCTTCGCCTCGTCGGAGCGCAGCGACGTGAACGCCGCCCTGTCCTCGGCCCGGATACATTTCTGAGCCTGGAACGCCGCCTCGTTATTCCGGTAGGTCAGCCCTTCATAGGTCACGGGCGCATCCCAGAAGTTGCTCAGGAAGCGGTATTCGCCCTGAAATTCCGGTATCGTCGGAGGCAGCACGTAGCCGTTTTCCCGCAGCAGCGTCCAGACGGCGGGATGGCAGAGCGCTTCGGCTCCGGGGTCGCCGACACGGAGCATATCCCTGAGCGCAGAGGAACTGATACCGTCCAGCCCGTCGGGCGCCTCCATCATTCGGAACCTGTCCCTATACTGCCGCAGGAAGGGGTGGGCCTCTATGGCCGACTCAGGTTCTTCCCCGTCCCTCCGCACCATCAGGATGGTAAAGCGCGGGAGAAACTCCCGGATGCGGTGCCAGCGGGCGATGGCTTCCACCTTGTCTCCTCCGGCGAGAAAGCAGAGCTCGGAGTCGGGGTTCTCAGCCTGTATGGCATCCATGGTCTCATAGGTATAGCCTTTCTCCGTGCGGTGGAACTCCAGGTCGTCCACACCCAGCCTGGGGTCTTCCGCCGCCATGGCTCTCAACATCTCCAGACGGAGCTCATCGGGTATCACCTCGGCAGGGCGCTTCGCCCTGCGCATTTTTATCCTCACGTACGTATGTGAGGACGGGACGAAGATGCCCCGCGCTGCGTCTGCCGCTTCGACGGCTGCCAGCAGCAGCCTCAGGTGGGCGATGGTGGGCGGGTTGAAGGAGCCGCCCATGACGATGATGCGGTTTTGCATCTGCGCACTTCCTTTCATTCGTTGATTAAGTCACATTTCCTTATCCGGAGCGGGTGCGAACCGGCCGGCCCTCGGGCAGCGTGCAACCGCGGGGCCCCTGAGCTCCGGGTCTGACCTGAGAGGCTCGGAGACGTATTCAAGCGCTCTGCCGCAGCGTTTCACGGCCGCGAGCGCTATCCGCCTGTCATTGCGCAGGGCTTCGGAGGCGAATCGAAGCGTCCCTCCGTTCCCGGAAACCGCCGTATACACCAGCTCCGCGTCGCCGCGCATGGCTTCCGGAAGGAAGGCGAGCGCCCTCCCGTCCTGCCGCAGCGCCTCCAGCGCCAGGGCCCGGTCTTCGCGCAGCGGTTCCGCCGCAAAGCGGATGGAGCGGCAGGACTGCCGGACGGCTGCCAGCACGACCTCCCTGTCCGCTCTCCACCGCTCGGGAAAGAAACGCAGGATGGGCCCGCAGCCGGAGGCGGCGGTCAGGGCAAGGCTCCGGCTGCCCTGCTGCAGCTCGGGGCTTATCCAGATCCAGGCCCCTCCCTGCCTGGACAGAACCGCCTCCGCAAAGGCCTCGTCGGCCCGGAACTCCATCGGACAGAACCGCAGCAGCGATGGGTGGGCGCAGGAGAAGCGGAGCAGAAACTCCCGGTCTTTCAAAAGCCCCTGCGGCAGCGTCCTCTTTGTCCACGGCGGAGCAAACAGGGCCCGGAGCAGGCTCGGCTGTCCGGAGAGTTCGCGCAGCACGGCCTCTTTCGTCTCCTCCTCCGCCGAGTCGTAGCATTCGGGAAGCTGAAGGATGAGGCCCTTGAGGAAAACGCGGTCGCACCGGAGCCGCTCCGAGGCGTATCTGAGCGCATCGGGCTCCGACCTGAGCGCCTTCAGCAGCAGCTCCTTGTCGTCCCTGAGTTCCGGAGACAGGTACCGGTAGAAGCCGGTGCGGTCTTCCGGCGAGGCCAGGGCCGCCTCTGCTGTTTCCGGGTCGCCCCTAAGCCGCTCCGAGGCGTATCTGAGCGAGCCGGGCCCCGCTTTGAGCGCTTTCAGCAGCAGTTCCTTGTCGTCCCTGAGCTCCGGAGACAGGTACCGGTAGAGCAGCGCCGGGTCTTTCGACGAGGCCAGGGCCGCCGCTGCTGTTTCCGGGTCGCCCCTAAGCCGCTCCGAGGCGTATCTGAGCGAGTCGGGCTCCGCTTTGAGCGCTTTGAGCAGCAGCTCCTTGTCGTCCCTGAGCCCCGGCGACAGGTACTTGTAGAAGCCCGTGCGTTTCACCGGCGAGGCCAGGGCCGCCTCTGCTATTTCCGGGTCGTCCCGGAGCCGCTCAGAGGCGTATTTGAGAGTGCCGCTGTTGCGCCTGACTGCGCGGATGAAGAAGTCTCGGTCGTTTTGCAGCGATTCGGAGGCGTATTGCAGGATTGAGCCGTCGCCCGACGAATATCTGCGGATGAGCTCGTCGTTTTGCCTGTATTCCGGGGGCGCGTATTTGAGGCTCCAGGGATGGTTCCTGAATATTTCTTCCAGGAAGCCCGGGCTCTCCCAGGCCCCGGGCGCGATGGCGAGCACTATCGTCCGGTGTATGCTCGGACGTTCCCAGACGCCGCAGGGAACCCGGATTATGGGGGCCTCTCGGCAGCGGCCCAGCAGCTCAAGGACAAAGCCGCAGTCGCTGCGGAGCTCTTCAGGCGCATCCTCCAGGATGCCTGGAAAGACGCGGGCCGCCTCACGGAAGAAGTCCTTCGAGCCTGCGAGCGGCGGAGCGAGATAGTCCGTGAGCCGCAGCTTTTCGCGGCATGAGAGCCTCTCGCCGCAGTCGGCAAGGCGGGCGACGGCCGAAAGAGCCAATTCCGCGTCTCCACGGAGCCGCTCGGAGGCGTGCCTGAAGGCGGGGCCCCACTGGTTCACGGCTGCGAGCACGACCTCTCTGTCGTCCCGGAGCCGCTCCGAGGCGTATTCCAGGGCGCCGCCGGCCTTGGCGACCGCGGCAAGCACGATCTCCCTGTCGTCGCGCAGGGCTTCGGAGGCGTCCGCCAGGGCAAGGCCCCGCTTTTTCACGGCTGCGAGCGCGGCTTCCCGGTCTGCCGGGAGGCACGCCTTTTCGGAGATCGGGCGGCGCGGTTCGCCGCTGTTCGAGTCCATGGCCGTTCCTCCTTGGTACAGGGCTCAGACGGGCGCTCCGGCGGCCCGGGCGAAGGCCCGGACGTAGTCTTCGCTGACCTCGCCGACGGCGTCGTGCCCGGCCTTGAGCCAGCTTCCGACGATGACGCCGTCGCAGTGCTCCAGGGTCTGCGCCACGGTGTCCGCCGTGACCCCGGCCCCGGTGATGAGCGGGAAAGCGCCGAGGCTTTTGCGGAAGCGGAGTATCTTGTCCTGAGGCGTCTCGATGCCGGTGCCGTCGCCGGTGACTACTACGGCGTCGCAGCGCTCCGTACCCAGCCGCAGATCCTCTTCCAGACTGCGCCCGGAGCGAACCGGCTGATATTTGAAGCGCACCCCGCCGAAGACGAGCGCCCGGCTTCCGGCTCTCAGGTCGTTGAGCCTGTCGACAAAGGCGGGCTCTCTGCGCGGAGCGAGGTGGCCGCAGACGGAGTCGATCTGGATGAACTTGGCGCCGTAGGCGTCGGCCAGGCCGAAGGCGCTCTCCTCGTCGCCCAGGATGTTGACGCCGTAGACCCTGTCCGGATACGAACGGCTGAGGTAGTCGAGGGCGCGGCGGCAGTCGTCGAGGCTGCCGAAGTAGTTTTCGACCAGTACGGCGTCAAAGCCGTTGTCGTAGAAGATGCCGATCTCCCGTTCCGCTCTGCTATGTATATCGCTGCTGTCGAGGCCCTTCAGGTGCAGCATGGCGATGAGCGCCCTGCCGTTTGGGAAAAGCTGCTCGAATGTCATGTCATGTCCTCCCCAAAAATCAAGTGTCATAGCCCCGGAGCCCGGAGCCCGGCGGCTGTTGGCGTTTCTGATTGTAGCACACACAAACGGGCTTCCGGTTCACACGATTTCCGTTTCGGCTTTGGGATTTTTGCTGAAACCGGCTTAAAACAGGCGAACAGGTTTTTATGTAATAACTATGTAAAATCTACAAAAAGATTTGAGGAATATGTTGATTAAACCGTCAAATTGATATAATATGAAAAAGGTTTGGACGAGCAAGGGAGCTCAACCATATTGCGGCAAAGCCGCTCATTATTAGGAGGAAGGGTATGAGAAAAAGGATTCTGGCCATGCTGTTGGCCGTACTGATGCTGGCAAGCCTTCTGCCGGTCACAGCCGCGGCAGGGGATGAAGGGGTTTATAAGAAGGTAACGGACGACCAGACAGACTGGACGGGAGAGTATCTCCTCGTGTATGAGGTGTCTGAAACCGAGGCCTATGTCTTTGACGGAAATCTCAGCGACCTTGACGCTGTAAACAATTATAACGAGTTGGAAATAGCCGACGGAGCCATAACCGCCGACCGGGCATACTCGGTGACTGTAGAAGCGGTGAACGGCGGCTATGTCATCAAGGCTTCGAATGGGCAATATATCTACGCTCCATCGGACAGGAATAATCTATCAACCAGCGCTAACCAGTCAACAGCAGCCAAGTATCCCATTACATTTACTGTTGCAAGCGACGGGGTAGACATCGCTCTTGACTCCGGCCCGCATATGCGGTTCAACTCGGCCAGCAACCAGATGCGGTTCCGATACTATAAATCAAGTACTTATACTGATCAAAACCCTGTAACCCTCTATAAGCTCGAAGAAGGAAGCACGGAGCCTGAGCCGGTGACTGTGCCAATTGCCACGGCTTTGGCCGGTAATAATGGCGACAAGTTCACCGTCAAGGGCGTTGTGACGCTGCTTGACGGTAAAAATGTATACATACAGGACTCGACCGGAGGCATCTGCCTCTACTTCAGTTCGACTCCGAGCGGCATAGACCTCGGCGATACCGTCATCGGCTCGGGTGAAAAGACTGTGTTTAACGGCCTTCCGGAGCTTGGAAACGCCACGTTCCAGAAGTCCTCCGGAATGACGCTCAGCGCCGCCGAAAAGACGATAGACGGGCTGACGACGTCCGACATCTGCAAATATGTGAAAATCTCCGGCGTTGAAGTCACCAAGGTGGATGATAACAACGGCAAATATACTACGCCCAACATTACAGTTGAGGACGAGAGCGGCAAGACTATCCAGATTTACAAAGCCGTTGTCGGAAAGGACGGGGACGGCTGGAAGGTCAAGGTCGGCGACAAGCTGAACGTGACGGCGGCGGTCGGCGTCTACAAAACCACGCTCCAGCTTCGCACGACGCTCGAGAGCGAGATAGTGGTACTCGGCGGCGAAGACCCGGGGCCGGAGCCTGCGGGCCCGCTCAATGTCGGCGACAAGGTCGTTATCTACAACCCGGCGAACAGCAAAGCCCTGTCTACGACGTATAACGGCTTCTATAACAACGGCACTGACGTGACCATCAACAGCGACGGAACGCTCAGCGGGGTCACGACCAACGACGTCTGGACAGTGGGCGTTGATGCCGACGGCAACTACACGTTCTCCACCGCCGACGGCAAAAAGCTCTCCATGGGAAGCGAATTTTCCAGTATGCCGCTGGACGACGTTAATACCGGTTGGACGGTGACGGCTGCGGCAACTGACGGCTGCTATTATATTAAGAATACAGCACGAAATAACTACATTGAGTGGTACAGCAAAAATAATTATTGGAGCGGCTACAATAAAATCAGCGATGAGACGCTGTTTGCCCAGAAATTCTGGATAGTCAACGACGTGAATATCCCCGAGCCCGGCGGCGGCGAGAGCGGCGAGTTGCCTGCTGACGGCGACGAGGTCATGATCTACAACATCTCGGCCAATGGCGTGCTGGCGGGGCAGATAGGCTCGGAGAGCAGCCCGTCTATTGCAAACGCCCCGGCGACAGTCGCGGAAGATAAGGCCACCGCCGAAAACGGCGGCGTGGTGTTCACCGTTGAGAAAGACGGGGATTGGTACCGCTTCAAGAACGAGGCCTACGGCTACCTGTGTTCCAACGGCACGGGCAACAACGCCTTCTACTCCGAGACCGCGAGCGAGGACGCCGACTGGGAGCTCAAGGACGGCAAGAGCGGCGGCTTCAACCTCGAGAGCCGGAAGGCGAAGTTCAACAACAATTCCCAGTACCTCGAGTATTACAGCGACTCCTACAAGACCTACAGTATGTACAGCGTCACGGACTACGACATCTACGAGTTCTTCTTCTACCCCTGCGCAAATACGGCAGACCTGACTTCCGGCGTTGTCAACAAGCCCACAGTGACCATTACCGGCACGGACGCCTACGCGGGCGTGGCCTATGAGTTCACCGTCGATGTCAACGCCGTGTTCGGCGTGGACGACAGCGGCCTCACCGTCAAGGTCGGAGAAACTGCGCTGACCAAGGGCGAGAACGGCGTCTACACCGTGCCCGCAGAGCTCGTGACCGGCGCGTCGATAACCATAACGGTCAGCGGTAAGGACACGAAGGGCAAGACCATCAGCGGCAGCAAAGAGGTCGCGGTGAAGGACGAGCCGGTCATCACCGAGGTCTCACCCGCTCAGGGCGCCGAGACCGGCGATGACAAGCGCCCCACCATCAGCGCAAAGGTCGAAAACGCCGGTGAGAACCCGACCGTGACCATGACCGTGAACGGCGAGACCGTAACGGCGGCGTATGCAAACGGCGAAGTCACCTACACCCCGTCCGCCGACCTGGCCGACGGCCGCGTCAGCGTCGAGCTGACGGTCAAGAGGTCTGACGATAAAGAAGGCACAAAGAGCTGGAGCTTCACCGTCGGCAAGGCCGAGTTCACCGCGTATTTCGGCCAGCTCCACTCGCACACCGGCGAGTATTCCGACGGCTCGGGCACGCTGGAGGAGGCCCTCAATCACGTGTCCGCTATACCCGAGAACGACAACATCGACTTTGTGGCCTTCACCGACCACTCGAACTACTTTGACAGCACGAGCGCTCAGAACCCGGCGGCTGCGCTGTACGATACGTCGAAGATGACCGAAGAGAGCGCGGAAAAGTGGGCGACTTACACCGGCACCATAGACAGTTTCAACGATACCAGCACTGACCGGATAGCGATAGCGGGCTACGAGATGACCTGGTCGGGCGGGCCGGGACACATCAACACCTTCAACACCCCGGGCATAGTCTCGCGCAACAGCGACAGCTTCAGCAACAAAAAGCTCAGCAACAGCGAAGTGCTTCAGAATTACTATGATCTGCTCATTGAGGCGGGAAATAATGGGGTTGACTCCATAAACCAGCTCAACCACCCGGGCACGACCTTCGGCAATTTTGAGGACTTTGCCTTCTACAACCCGCTGCTCGACAGCTACGTCCAGCTCGTCGAGGTCGGCAACGGCGAGGGCCAGATAGGCGCGGGCGGCTACTACCCGAGCTATGAGCAGTACATCATGGCCCTCGACAAGGGCTGGCACGTCGCCCCGACCAACAACCAGGACAACCACAAGGGCAGCTGGGGCAACGCCAACGACGCCAGAAACGTCATCTTTGCGGACGAGCTCAGCGAGGACGGCCTGTTCGACGCCATCAGGGCGCGCCGCCTCTACGCCACCGAGGACAAGAACCTCGAGATAAGCTACACCCTCGACGGCCACGTGATGGGCAGCCAGCTCGGCACGGACGATGTGGGTGAGAACGTCAACATCGCCGTCACGGTCTACGACCCGGATTACAGCGACGGCATCGCCAAGGTCGAGGTCGTGGTGAACTCCGGCAGGGTGGCTTACACCTGGGACAGCATCCCGGCCAGCGGCGAGCTCAGCTGCAGCATCCCGGCGGATTACAGCTACTACTTCATCCGCGTGACGCAGAGGGACGGCGACCTGGCAGTCACCGCGCCGGTCTGGGTCGGCGAGGTGCTCAAGCTCGGCATCGACTCCGTCACCAGCGGCACGGCCAACCCCGTGACCGGTGAGGAGCTGACCATCACCGCCAACCTCTTCAACACCGAGGCCAAGGAGGCCGTCGCCAAGAGCGTGGCGTTCTCTGTGGACGGCGTGGTGGAGTACACGGCGAAAGACGTCAGCATCGCCTCCGGCGCCAGGGTGGGCGTCCCCTTCACCTTCACCCCGGATGCCGCAAAGCTCCAGACGGTGAGCGTTTCGGCCGTCATCGAGCTGGACGGCAAGGAGTACACCTTCACCGGCTCCATACAGATAGACGTGCAGGACGGCTCCAAGCTGGTGTATATAGGCATTGACGCGAGCCACTACAACGAGTACGTGAGCGGCAACTACAAGGACAGCATGGGCAACTTCAGCAGCCTGGCCATGCAAAACGGCGTCCGCACCGTGCAGCTGGACACGAGCGCCGACCTGATAGCGGCCTGCGAGAACGCAAACGGCAAATACAAGGCGATAGTCCTGACCG
>CABVBV010000021.1 GCA_902496595.1 uncultured Eubacteriales bacterium
TCGGCAACGGCGGCCTGGGCAGGCTCGCCGCCTGCTACATGGACTCCATGGCCACGGAAGGCATCGCCGCGACGGGCTATTCCATCTGCTACGAGCTGGGCATCTTCAGGCAGAAGATAGAGGACGGCAGGCAGACCGAGACCGCGGACAACTGGAAGAGCGCGGCCGAGAGCTGGCTCATACCCCGGTACGAGGACACGGTCGAGATACGCTTCGGCGGCAGGGTGGAGGAGAACTGGGACTACTTCGGCAACTGCCATGCGGAGCTCAAGGACTACACCACGGTGCTCGCCGTGCCGAGGGATATGCTCATAGCGGGCTACGGCGGCGGCAAGGTCAACACGCTCAGGCTCTGGGAGGCGCACAGCCCGAACTCGCTGGATATGTACCAGTTCTCCGAGGGCGAGTACGTGAAGAGCATGGAGCAGCGCACGCTGGCCGAGGTCATCACCAAGGTGCTCTACCCGGCGGACGACCACATGGAGGGCAAGACGCTCAGGCTCAAGCAGCAGTACTTCTTCGTGTCGGCCACGGCGCAGACCATCGTGAAGCAGCACCGGAAGGTCTGGGGCGATGTGCGCAGTTTCGCCGAGCACCACGTGGTACACATAAACGACACGCACCCGACGCTGATGATACCCGAGCTCATGCGCATCTTCATGGACGAGGATGGCCTGGGCTGGGACGAGGCCTGGAAGATCGTGTCCAGCTGCGTGGCCTATACGAACCACACCATCATGTCCGAGGCGCTGGAGACCTGGCCGCAGGGCCTGGTGCAGAGCCTGCTGCCGAGGGTGTTCGAGATAATAAGCGAGATAAACCGCCGCTGGAGAGCGGTGCTGAGCGAAAAGTTCGGCGGCGACGGCGGCAGGATAGCCAGGAACGCCATCATCGAGGGCGGAAAGGTGCATATGGCGAATATGTGCCTCGCGGGCTGCTATATGATAAACGGTGTGTCCGGCCTGCACGGGGACATCCTCAAAAACAGCCTTTTCCACGACGTGTACTCCTTCGAGCCGGAGAAGTTCACCTATGTGACGAACGGCATCGACCACAGGCGCTGGCTCTCGCAGATAAACCCGAAGCTGGACGCCCTGGTGCGCGAGCTGATAGGCCCGGGCTACCTGAAAAATCCCGAGGAGCTCTCAAAGCTCAGGAAGTTTGAGAACGACGCCGAGGTACTGCTGCGGCTGCAGGAGATAAAAGGCTGCAACAAGCAGGCGCTGGCGGAGTTCATGAAGAAGTCGCAGGGCTTCGAGCTCAATACCGAGGCCGTGCTGGACGTGCAGGTGAAGCGCTTGCACGAGTATAAGCGGCAGCTGCTGTGCGCCATGCTGATAGCGCATCTGCAGGACAGGCTCAGGGACGACCCGAATCAGGACTTCGTGCCCCGCACCTTCGTGTTCGGCGCGAAGGCCGCGGCGAGCTACAAGACCGCGAAGAGGATAATCGAGCTCATCTGTTCGCTGTCGGCGGACGTCAACGCAGACCCGGTGTGCAAGGGCAGGCTGCAGGTGTTCTTCCTCGAGAACTACCGCGTCTCCGTGGCGGAGAAGCTGATGCCCGCGGCGCAGGTGTCGGAGCAGATATCCACGGCGGGCAAGGAGGCGTCCGGCACGGGCAACATGAAGCTCATGATGAACGGCGCCGTGACCATAGGCACTCTGGACGGCGCGAACGTGGAGATGTACGAGCGGCTCGGAGATGAGAATATGTTCCTCTTCGGCCTGAGGACGAACGAGGTCGAGGAGACGAAGCGCAGGGGCTACAACCCGAACTACGTCGCCGAGAGCGACCCGAGGCTCAGAAGGGTGCTCCAGAGGTTCAACTCCGGCCTCGCGGACGGCAAGAGCTATGCCGACCTCGTGTCGAGCCTGCTCTACGGTGGAGACCAGTATATGCTGCTGGCCGACTTCTCCTCCTACGTCGCCTGCCACGACCGGCTCTATGAGGCGGTAAGGGACACGAAGGGCTTTGCCAGGATGGGCCTCGTGAACATCGCGGAGAGCGGCATCTTCGCCGCAGACAGGGCCGTGAGGGAGTACGAAAAGAACATCTGGCAGCTGTAAAAGGCATAAAAAACCGCCTCGACCGGAAAAATGGTCGGGGCGGTTTTCTGTTTCCACCTATCTCTCGTCCTCGTCTTCCCACTGGTCGAGGGAGTCGTATTCGCCGTCCTTGGTGAAGGGCGCGGGGCTTCTGTCGCTCCCGCGATCCTGTTCAGGTCTTTGCCTGGTGCCGACGTGCCTGTCGTCCTTAGCCATAGTACCCTTCCTTTATAAAAATATTTTTCCCGGAGCCTCGACTTTTGCCCCGGCCTAAACGTCCATATTATGTCCGGCTTCAGATATTATAACATGATACTGCCGTGCATACCAGCATATTTTCAGGAACCTTTCAGAGCGCTTTTCGTCAAAAGCTGAGGTTGACAGGGTGGGACGGCGATGGTATCCTGTCTGTATTAAGTTCAGTAACACGGATGTGCGAGCAGGGGGCGGGCCCGGGATGCGTGGAAGGGCGCTTAAAGCCGCGGCGATGGCGGCGCTCATAGTTGTGACGTCGGCGCTGAGCGGCTGCGGCGAGGCTGGGCCGGAGGCGACCGAGGGCGCGGGCGCGGGATATGTGTACAGGGCGGAATTTACGGCCCTGGACGGGGTCGAGCCGGGCGGCGGGAACGCCGTGATGGCCGGCGGGCGCATATGGCTGCCCGGGCGGCTGGTCACGGGCTATGAGCAGCTCGAGAGCCGGGGCGAGAGCATGGGTTTCAGCATCCGGCGGACATACAGCGCCCCGACCTATGAGCCCGTGCTCTATGAGCTGACGGCGAAGGGCGCGGTCTCGCGCTTTACGGGCTTCAGCCCCGCCCGGCCGCCCGAGGGCATGAGCGGCTCGGGCAGCATCTGCGGCATCTGCGCGGGCTCGGACGGCGGGCTGGTGCTCCTGGAGAACAGCTTCGCCTCAGCCGAGACGGGAGAGGCCGGGTCGGCTTCCGCGGGCGACCTCACGCCCGTGTACGAGAGCCGGGACGTCTGGCTGCTGCACATCTACGGCCCGGACGGGGCAGAGCGCTGCCGCGTGGATCTGGGCGCGCTGCCCGGGACAGGGCAGGCCGGGGCGCGCAGCCTCGCCTGCGACGGCTCGGGCTACATATATGTCCTGGACGGCGCGGGCAGGGTGCTCGTGCTGGACAGGAGCGGGGCCTACGTCAGCCGCAGCCCGGAGGGCGGCGGGTTCGACTTCCTCAGCTCGCTCGGCGGGCGGGTGTACGGCCTGGATGAGACGGACGCGGGCTGGGAGCTCTGGGCCGTGGACCCCGTGAACGGCGCGGTCTCGCGGACGGGCTTCACGCTGCCCGGGGCCGCGGCGCGGCACTTTGCGGACTCGGAATACGACCTGCTCTACTGCGAGGGCCGGAAACTCATGGGCCTCGACCTCGGCGGCAGGCCGCAGGAGCTGCTGGATCTGCTCGACTGCGGCGTTAGCGGCAGCAGCCTGCTCGGGCTGTTCCGGCTCGAGAACGGGGACCTCCTGTGCCTGCTCGACGAGCCCGGCGGGGCGAAGCTCGTGCGGCTCGTGAAGGCCCCGGCGGACGAGGCCCCGGCCAAGAAGCGGCTCACGCTCGCCTGCGCGGGCCTGGACTACAGCCTGCAAAATGCGATATACCAGTTCAACCGCGAGCACCCCGGCGCGGCGATAGAGGTCATAGACTACGGCAGCGACGCCGACGCGCTGACGCTGCTGGCCGCCGACGCGGGCGCGGGCCGGCTGCCCGACATACTCTGCACCGCGGGCCTGCCCCTGCGCGGGCTCATAGCGAAGGGCTATCTGCTCGAGCTCACGCCACTCATAGAGGCCGACATGGGCTTCGGGGCCCTGGTGGAGCCGCTGTTCGAGGCCATGCGCGTGGACGGCGGGCTCTATGAGGTGACAGCCGGCTTCAGCCTCGGCGCGGTGTCGGCGCCCGCGGGGCTCGAGGGCACGAAGCTCGACGCCGCCGGGCTCGCGGAGCTCATGGCCGGGCTGCCCGAGGGCCTCTCGCTCTTCGAGCGGAGCCTGTCGCCCTCGGGCGTGTTCAGCCTGCTCTTCGAGCCGGAGGAGTGGATAGACTGGGAGAGCGGCGAGTGCCGCTTCGACTCTGCGGAGTTCATCGCCCTTCTGGAGTTTGCGGCCTCTTACCCTCAGGAGCGTGCGGACAGGGCGGACGGGCATCTGCTGGGCAGCCTGAGCCTGGGCTCCATGCCCGAGAGCTGGCTGTATGAGAAGGCGTATTTCGGCGGGGACATGGCGGTGCTGGACAGCCCCGGCGGCGAGGGCGGGGTGTTCGGGCTCTGCCCGCTGCGGCTGGGCATCTCGAGCTCCTGCGAGGACACCAAGCTCGCCTGGGACTTCGTGCGCCGGCTCCTGGAGCCGGACTTCCAGGCCGGGTCGGTGAGCGGGGCCTACCTGCCGAGCAGCGCGGCGGCGCTGGAGTCGCTGCTCGACGGCGCGGTGGAGGAGGGCGAGTCCGGGCGCTGTACAGTCGCATACGGCGGGACGAGCCTGAGCTTCGGCAGGCAGGACGCCGAGGCCGTGGAGCGGCTCATCGCCTCGACGCGGCGCATAGACGGCGGCTACGGGCTGGAGACGCTCGAGGACATCGTGACGGAGGAGGTCTCGCGCTTCTTCTCCGGCGCGTGTTCGGCGGAGGACTGCGCCGCGCTCGTGCAGGACAGGGCGGGCACCTACGTGAACGAGCAGCGCTGAGCGCCGCAGGCCCGCAGGCATATTTTGAGGGTACGGGCTTTATTCTAATACTGCAACTTTTTATTGGAGGACAAGAAGATGAAACTGAAAAAGACCTGCTGTCTCATTCTTGCGCTGGTGATGGCGTTGGGACTGCTTTCCGCCTGCGGCGGGAACGGAGACGGCCCGGCGAACACGCCGACCCCGGAGTACGGATACGTGACCAAATACTCCCAGCTGGACGGCGAGTTCGAGGGCGTCGGCAACGCCGCGTTCTCCGGCGACCGCATCTATTTTACTTCCAACGTGCAGGACGGCGAAATAACCGATTCCTATCCCGTCCTCGACGAGAACGGCAACCCCGTCCTCGACGAGAACGGCGAGCCCGTCATAGAGGAGTACTCCTACCCCAATTACGTCACCGCCGTGTTCTCCATGGATCTCACCGGCGGCGATATCCAGCGCGTGCCCGGCTTCTCGCCCACCGTCATACCCGAGGGCGCGCAGGGCAGCAGCTGGATCAACAACTTCAAGGTCTCGCCCGACGGGAAGCTCATCTTCGTCGAAAACGTCTACTACTCCATCGACACCGACACCGGCGCCGGTACGGGCGTGGCCACGGCAACCGACCTCGCGGTGGCTTCGATAGCCGTCGACGCGCCCGTGCCCGACCCGGGGTACAGCTATGAGTACTACGAGTCCTACATACTCCGCATCTTCGACCAGAGCGGCACGGAGGCGCTGAACCTCGACCTCAAGCAGTTCGCCTCCGAAGGCTCCGACTACTTCTACGTCAGCGACATCGCCGTCGACAGCGCCGGAAACATCTGCATCCTCGCCTTCGACCAGCTCGCCGCCGACCAGCTCGTCGGCATCGACCCGTCCGGCAAGGAGCTTTTCCGCGCCGCCGTGAGCGACATGAGCGGCATCGACGGCATCATGCGCATGGTCTCCCTCGCGGACGGCGGCATCGGCGCACTCGTCTACACCGACGACTACTCCAAGACCGAGCTGCGCACCATAGACAGCGCCTCCGGCAAGCTCTCCGACGAGGGTGTCGAGCTGGGCAGCTCCGTCTACCAGCTCTACCCCGGCACGGCCGACTACGACTTCTGCTACAACAAGGGCGAGAGCTTCTTCGGATTCGACGCCGAGACCGGCAAGGACACGAAGCTGCTCACCTGGCTCAACTGCGACGTGGACGGCAACAACCTCTCCGGCGTCTTCCCGCAGGAGAACGGCGACATCATCTGCGTCACCTCCGAGTACAGCAACGACGGGACGACCACGAACTATCTCGTTGACCTCGTGCGCACGCCCTACGACCAGATACCCCAGAAGACCACCCTCACCCTCGCCTGCACCGGCCTCGACTACTCTGTCAGGAGCGAGCTGCTCAAGTTCAACCGCATGAGCGAGACCTGCCGCATCGAGGTGCGCGACTACTCCGAGTACAACACCGACGACGACTACTCTGCTGGCCTGACCCAGCTCGCGACCGAGATAGGCGCTGGCGCGGTGCCGGATATCCTGCTCACGAACGGTATGCCCATGGACAGCTTCGGGCCTAAGGGCTATTTCACCGACCTCTGGCAGCTCATCGACGCCGACACGGAGCTGGGCGGGCGCGAGGCCTTCGTGCAGCCCTTCCTCAACGCCATCAGCCAGGACGGCAAGCTCTACTGGATAACGAACAGCTTCACGCTGCAAACCCTCGCCGGGCACAGCAGCGTCGTCGGCACGGAGCCGGGCTGGAGCTACGCCGACCTCACGGCGGCGCTCGACTCAATGCCCGAGGGCTGCGAGGTGCTCAGCGTCGGCACCACCAAGGCCGATATCTTCAACGCCTTCTGCCGCCTGAACCTCTCCAGCTTCGTGGACTGGAGCACCGGCGAGTGCAGCTTCGACTCCGAGGAGTTCATAAACCTGCTCAAGTTCACCGACCGTTTCCCCGCCAAGTTCGACTGGGACAACTACGAGTGGACTCAGGACGACAACGACGAGACCCGCATCAAGGAGGGCCGCCAGCTGCTGCTGTCCATGAGCATAGGGTATCCCTACGACATGGTGTACTATAAGCGGAATTTCGAGGGGAACATGACGCTCATCGGGTTCCCGGACGTGCCCGGCAGCGGCGCGGTGTTCTCGAGCTACGCTCCGGGGTTTGCGATCTCCGAGACCTGCAAGGACAAGGACATGGCCTGGAGCTTCGTGCGCAAGTTCTTCACGGACGAATACCAGAGCAGCTACGGCAGCTATGGGTTCTCGGTGAGCAAGAAGTCCTTCGACAAAGCCTTCGCCGACGCTCTGGAGACCAATGAAAACAGCGTGATAGTCTACGACGACGGCACGACCGGTGAGAAGAGCTATTCCTTCACGGAGGAAGACCGCGATATGCTGCTCGATATCATCAACAACACTACGGTCTATGCCTCGGCCTACTCGAGCGGCAGCGACCAGCTCACTCAAATCGTGGACGAGGAGGCCTCCTCCTACTTCTCCGGAGCAAAATCCGCAGAGGACGTCGCCGCCACGATACAGAACCGCGCATCCATCTACGTCAACGAGCAGCGGTAAAAAACGCCCGGACGCAATGGTTTTGCACTACGCCAAAACCAACGCGCACGGTATCGGGCCGCACAAAATAGGCTCCCCTGCGCAAGGGGAGCTTTGGGCGTGCCTGAAACCGGAACGCCGCCAGGACTTACCGGTTGCGTACCGATCCCGATGATTCCGTACGTCGCCTTTGGGCGGCGCATACCCCGCTGCTTTATGACACAAAAAAGACAAAAGAGACAAAACGGATACAACATATGGGGTGTTTTGTCGAAAAAACCAGCACAAAGTGCGATATTAATGGTTGAGCTTTGCTGTCTTAAGTGGTATAATACAGAACTGTGACAGCACTCGATACAGGGACGGAGGTATACCGGAGAATGAAAGCCCTGTCAGCCAGACAGAAACGGCTCCCAAAAGAGCATGGACAGAGAAAACTTAAAGACCTTGCGCTCAGCCTGTGCTTTTTGGGCCCGAGCCTCATCGGGGTGCTCATATTCTTCGTCCTTCCGTTTTGCGTTGTCGTTTACTACTCGGTCATCAAAAACACAATGAACCCGGAGTTCGTCTTTTTAGACAACTTCATCGCGCTGTTCCAGAACTCTGCCTTCAGGGACGCTGCGAAGAACACGGCGACCTTCTCGGCCCTGGCCGTGCCGCTCGCGGTGGTGCTGTCGCTCGGCCTCGCGATGCTGCTCGAGGCGAGGATACCTCTCAAGAGCCAGTTCCGCACCTTTTTCCTGAGCCCGATGATGGTGCCTGTCGCCTCGGTCGTGCTTATCTGGCAGGTGCTCTTCAGCAACAACGGGGTCATCAACGAGTTCACGGCGCTCTTTGGCATCGACAAGATCGACTGGATAAAGTCCGAATATGGTCAGATCGTTCTGATGACGCTTTTCCTCTGGAAGAGCCTCGGCTACAACATGATCCTCTTCATGTCATCCCTGGCCAACATACCAAAGGAGCTGCTCGAGGTGGCGGATGTAGAGGGAGCTTCCGAGACCTACAAGTTCTTCGCCATCAAGCTCAGGTATCTGTCGCCGACGGTGCTCTTTGTGATGATACTCTCGCTCATCAGCTCCTTCAAGGTATTCAGGGAGATATATCTGATGACGGGCGGTTATCCTGTGAGCAGCCTGTATATGCTTCAGCATTTTATGAACAACACCTTCAAATCCCTTGACTACCAGAAGATGTCCTCTGCTGCGGTCGTGATGGCAATTGCCATGGTCGTCATCATCGCCGTGCTTTTCAAGATAGAGGACTGGTTTGGAAAGGATGTGGAGGGATGAGGAAGAAGAAATACTTCTCCAGAACGGTCATTTTCATCATCTGCGCCGTGCTGGCGGTCATCTTCCTGCTGCCGACGCTGCTCACCATCTCAAACTCTTTCATGACGCAGTCGGAGATAAGCGCGAACTACGGAGTCATTTTCCAGAACGCCTCCGGCTCCGGCGGCAAGACCTATGTTTCGGAGAAGGTGAATCTGAAATTCATACCGGACAAGGTCTCGCTCAACCAGTACATAACCGTTTTGCTCAAGAGTCCTGATTATCTGCTTAAGTTCTGGAACTCGGTCATCCTGGTGGTGCCCATTGTGGTGTTCCAGGTGGCGGTGGCCTCGATAGCGGCCTACGGCTTCACGCGCTGGCGCGGCAAGGTGCGGGCGGCGATATTCTTCTTTTACGTCATCCTGATGCTGATGCCGTATCAGGTGACTCTGGTGCCTAACTATCTGGTATCGGACTGGCTGGGCATATTGTATACCCGCTGGGCGATAATCCTGCCGGGCATATTCGCGCCGTTTTCGGTGTTTTTGCTCACGAAGTTCATGCGGAGGATACCGTACTCTCTCATAGAGGCGGCGAAGATAGACGGCGCGGGGGAGTGGCAGGTATTTTCAAAGGTATGCATACCCCAGTGCCGGGCGGCGCTGTACTCGATCGCCATTCTGGTGTTCATCGACTATTGGAACATGGTCGAGCAGCCCATCGTACTGCTGAACGACGCTGAGAAGCAGCCGCTTTCGGTCTATCTCTCGACGATAAACACAGGCGAGGTCGGACTGGCCTTTGCCATTGCAACGATATACATGGTGCCGACTCTGCTGCTGTTCCTGCACGGTGAGGAATACCTGGTGGAAGGCATCGCCACCCAGGGCTCGGTGAAGGGCTGAGCCGATGAAGCTACATAAGAAGACGGAGGAAAACGCAAGATGACTGAGCAGAAGGTCAAAAACAGGGGCTGGGTCAAGAACGTCGCCATCATATTTTTGGCGGTCATGCTCGTTCTGACTTTTTTCTCCAACACGATCATGAATATGTCGCTGCCGGAAGCGGCGGTACAGTACGTGCAGTCGGGCGCCATCACGACCCAGATAAGGGGCACGGGCACGATCACCGCCAAGGAGACCTATGAGGTCAAGACCACGACCTCGCGCAAGGTACAGTCAGTACTGGTGACGAAGGGACAGGAGGTCAAGGTGGGCGACGTGCTCATCCTGCTTGCCGCCGGTGAGGGCACCGAGCTGGAAGAGCTGCAGAAGCAGCTGGATGCGGCGAAGTACGCCTATCAGCAGCAGCTCATAAACATGGGCGGAGGCAACAGCGACGTTGCACGCGCTCAGGAGAAACTGCAGGAGGCCATTGCCGACAGGGACGCCAAGGCCGTGCCGTATACGGTGCAGGACATAGAGGCGGCGAAGCTGAAGCTCGAGGCGGTGAAGAAGGAATATCAGGAGCTGACCTACGTCCTTGAGGACGCTGGCGGCTATGTCGAGGGCAGCGGCGGAGACACGTTAAAGGGCCTGCGCGACGCCATGGAGGCTGCAAATCAGACGTATCAGGCGAATCTGCTCCGGTACGATAAGGACATACAGTTTATGGACAGGCTCTCCAGGTATGCCGCGTCCAACAGGATAGGCTACGATCAGGAGGAGTGTGCAGAGGCCATCGCCGCCGCTTTTGAAGCGGCGCCTCAGGGCTCGACGATAATCGGCTATTTCGGAGCTGATGCAGACAGGAACACCGTGGCGGAGCGGAACAACCTCGGCCTTGCAGGAGTGGACGTCGAGTCGTTCACCGATTCCAGCGGCAACAAGCTCGTGAACACCCTCACCAGCCAGGCGCTCGCAGACATCGCCGCAGGTTTCAAGGCGGTCAATGAGGCCAAGAACAACTATGTCACCGCAAAGGACGCCTATGATAAGGCGCTCAAGCAGGCGCAGGATCAGAACGCAGAGCTCAACCGTATGCTCACCGAAGCGAAGCGCTATATGGATTCGCTCCAGTCCGAATACGACCTGATGGTCGAGAAGAAGGCCGCCTACGACGCCGCCAAGGACGCCGTCGTCAGCTGTGAGTCCGCGCTCGAGACGCTGCTGAAAAACTCGCAGCTGTCGAATCTGGAACTCAGCAAGCAGCTCAAGGAGATTCAGTCTCTGCAGGATCAGATCGACAAGCTCAGCGCAGGCGAGAAGGATGAGAACGGCGTAGTGACCGGGGGCCAGGTGCTTTCCGAAGTGAATGGAGTCGTGAAGGACATCAACGTCTCGGCCGGCAGCAGCACAGACCCGAACTCCGCCGCCCTGACCATCGAAGTACCCGACAGGGGATACACGGTCAGCATGAGCGTGACGAACGAGCAGGCGCAGAAGGTCGTCATAGGCGACTCCGCCGAGATAAGCACGGGCTACTGGGGCGGTTCCGATATGCAGGCGAGGCTGGTGGGCGTGCGCAGCGACACCGAGAACCCGCAGTCCGGAGGCAAGCTGCTGGTCTTCGACGTGACCGGCAGCAGCATCGAGAGCGGTACGCAGGCATCCATTTCCATCGGCCAGCGCAGCCAGAACTACGATACGATAGTTCCGAACAGTGCGCTCAGGTCTGACTCTAACGGCAGTTTCGTGCTCGTGGTGGTCGCCAAGAGCAGCCCTCTCGGCAACCGATTTGTGGCGACGAGGGTGGATGTCACCGAGATCGCCAAGGACGATGTGAACACGGCCGTATCCGGCGGGCTCTCCGCCTACGACATGGTGCTGACCACGGCTACCAAGCCCGTTGAGGACGGTATGCTCGTGCGGTTGCCGGATTGACGTATCCATATGAAACTCAAGGGATCGAAATTCAGCCGGGCCCTGTCGGGCCCGGCAAAGCCGAAGCTGAGCCGCGGCAGGATAGTGTTCCTGTGCCTCTGCGCGGCGCTGGCGCTGTGTTGTGCAGTTTTGGGCTTCGTATATTCTAATACGGCGGACACGCTGCTGAGCCAGCAGGCGGCAGAGCGGTACAGGGGTGAGAACGAACAGAGGTTCGCCCAGGTCTCGGCATATTTTCCGACAGGAGCTGAAAAGGGCGTGTCGGAAATCCGGACTTTTCGCTCGAGCATTGACGGGAAGCTCCTGGATGTCTCGCTCGAGGCCAAGGACGGGGCTCCTCCGCTCTGGTTCGACGCATACTGCGGCTATGGAGAGCTGACAGTCACGGGTGTCAAGGGCAGCGCCACTGTCCCGGCCACGGGAGTGGGTGGGGAGTGGTTCAGTTTCCACCAGCTGGAGCTTCGTTCCGGGGGTTACATCACCGAGGACGAGCTGATGCACGACAGGGTGATACTCGACGAGAAGCTGGCGTGGCAGCTCTTTGGCGGCTACGATCTGGCCGGGCTGACGGTCACGATCTCGGGCAAGCCTTTTGTCATCGCCGGAGTGGTGGCGATGGAGTCCGACCGTGCGAGCAGCAAGTCGCACGAGTCGAACGGCGAGCTCTTTCTGCACTTTGACGCTCTTCAGCAGCTCACCGGAGGAGACGGCTCAACTGGGATCAGCTGCTACGAATTGGTGTGCGCCGAGCCCATCTCGGGCTTCAGCCTTGGTCTGATAAAGGACGGCTTCAAAGACGCCGAGACGGTACAGAACACCGGAAGGTTCGCTCCCGGCAAGATACTCGGCCTGATCCGCAGCTTCGGCTCCAGGTCGATGCAGACCAGCGGTGTGGTGTTCCCGTACTGGGAGAACGCCGCAAGGCTCACTGAGGACAATCTGGCGCTTATCATGGTCTGTATGCTGCTCACGGCGCTTTTGCCTGCGGGACTGATCGTGGTCTATCTCGTCAGATACGCAAGGAGGGCCTGGGTCTGGCTGCGCTGGGACTTCGGGCCGGAGGTCTGGGAGAAGTTCTCGGACAGGCTGAGGGAAAAACAGCAGTTGGCGCTCATAAAAAGGCAAAGGCGCATAGAATCAAAATGGGTCAAGGATACCAGCAACGATAAAGACGAGTAAAAAACACCGGCTCCGTATCTGCACGGAGCCGGTGTTCTCATGTTGATGTGCTTTCGGGCGGGAAGGCTATGCTCTTTGTTCATCAGCCGAACAGGTTCTTGAAGAAGTTTACGACTGAGTTCCAGACGTTCTTGACGCTTTCAATGAAGTTGGATACGGTCTCCTTGGCCTGGCCCAGCTTGGCGATGGTATTTTGGACGGACTCGACCTTTGCCTTGAGCTCTTCCGGGTTCAATTTCTCGAGTGAGCGGCAGAGGCTTATGAGCTGGTTTATCTGAGTGTCGGTGAGGCTGACGCCGAGGTCGGAGGCGATGGAGATTATCTCTGCCCTGAGCTCGTCGTCAGTCATGTTTTTTGTCTCGTCGAGCAGCAGCTTGAGCTCGTTGACTATCTCCACCGAGTCATAGCTGCCTATCTGCTCCGCGAGTTCCGCCGTCAGGGTGAGCTCCTGCGTGCTGACCAGCTTGGCCGCCTCGTCCAGCTCTTTACCCGTGATGTCCTCGTATGCCAGGTACACGCCCGTCAGCGCGGCGGTGCCGGAGACTTCAAACGGGGCGGCGACGATTATCTTCGCGTCCGTTATGCCCGCCGTCGCCAGCGCCGAGACGTACATCTGAGCGGTACACCAGTTGATGTTCGAGGTCGTGACGTCCAGGCCCTCGCCCTCCTCCAGCACCTCGATATAGACGCAGGAGATGGAGTTCGTGCCTATTACGGACTCATCCACATAGCCCTCCAGGTACTTGCGCTCGTCCTCGTTCGTCACGCGCAGTTCCTTGACTTCGCCCCTCTTGACGCCGAAGTTGGCGTACACGTCGGCTATCTGCTCATCGCTCAGGTTCGCGCCTATGACGGCACGGGCCTCCCCGGCGTCGACCGCGAGCGCGGGAACCGCGCCTATGAGCAGGCAGCAGACAAGCAATACGGAAATTAGTTTTTTCATTTCAAAACCTCCATGGGTATTTGACGCGGCTGCGTCCCGAATGTTCCTCACAGCGGCTGCTTCGATATCCGCGCCCAGCGCCTCGGGTATTTTGCGGGCGTTTCGGCGACTTTCTTTATCACTACGGCGGCCCGGACGACATCCGTGCCGGGTATTTCATATGTCCTGATCTCCGGTTCCGCGCCGCCCAGCGTTCTGACGGCGCCCGCCGCCTCGGCGACCTCCGCGGCGCAGTCGCCGGCTTTCATCGCCAGGAACAGGCCGCCCTTCTTCACAAAGGGCAGGCAGAGCTCGCAGAGCACGTTCAGCCTGGCCACCGCACGGCTCACTGCTATATCAAAGCTCTCGCGCCACTCCTTCGGAGCCTCCTCGGCTCTCATGCAGGCGACGCTGACATTGCCGAGCCCGAGAAGCCCCACAGTCTCATCCAGAAAGTCCATCCGCTTCTGCTGGCTGTCCAGCAGGGTGAACTGCGCGTCCCTTTTCAATATCGCCATCGGGAGCCCCGGAAAGCCCGCGCCGGTGCCGACGTCGACTACCCTGCCGCCGCTGAAGTCGGCACAATCGAGAAGCGCGGCGCTGTCCAGAAAATGCAGCCTGGCCACCGGCTCCTCTCCCTCTATCGCAGTGAGATTCATCACCGCTCCAACTTCGCTGAGCCTGTCATAGTATGTTCTGAACTGTTTTACCGCATCCGCAGGCGCGGCTATGCCGAGGCTCTCAAAGCCGCTCTTCAGGATCTGCTCCATTTGCTCACCTCAAAAAAATAATACCGGACACCAACAGGCGCCCGGTATTATATCATGTTGCCGCCGCAATTTCAATCACGCATAGAAATCGTGGTCGCCGATGCTGGTGACGTAAGTCCTGGTCTGCCTGAACCAGCCTGACACACCGATGTCCGGGTTCACAAAATACAGGCTGCCGCCAACGATGTCATAGCCCTCGAGGCAGAGCTTCGCCGCGATGACGCACTCTTCCGTGGGCTCGAGATAAATGCTGCCCGTCTCCGTCGGGGAGAACTGCACGCCGTAGCGCCTGTCGAAGACGACCTCATACACCGTGTCGGGGAAAGCGCCGGAGGCCACGCGGTTCATGACCACGTCCCCGACCGCAAGCATACCCTCGAGCGGCTGATTGCCCGACTCCGCGTAGATTATGCGCGAGAGCCAGTATACGTCGTCCTCATCGTAGAACTCATCCCCGGATACGAGCGGCTCCGGCTCGGTGATGTCCACGTTTATGCTGTCTGAAGCGCTGTCCCAGATGACGTCAAAGCCGAAGAGCCTGCCCAGCTCGCTCAGAGGCCAGAGCCTCTCACCCTCATCCTCCGCGAGCCCGCCGTCGAGATAGAAATACCTTCCCGATACGCAGAAGTATTCCTCCGACTCCGCCAGCTCCAACTTCAGCCCGCCGAGACAGAGCCCGTCCTCGTCAAAGTCCAGCCCGGTCGCCTCGGCAAATTCGCCGAGGGAGATCCTGGCCTTGTCGTCCACCAGCCGGCAGCTGCCGAAAAGCGCCCCGTTTATGTACAGCGGAACCAGCCTCAGCCCGCTTTCCGTCCGCTCCGGCTCAGGCTCGTCCGGCGCGTCCGTCACGACATCGTCCGCCGCCTCGGCCTCGATGTCCAGCTCCCAGGCAGGAGGATGGTATATCGCATCCGCACCGCCCTTCATGACGAAGGAGCCGCTCACCGTGAGGCACAGCAGACAGGTCGCCGCGAGCAGGACTATATTCATTTTCCTGTTTCTGGCCATTGTACACCTCAGTTTGTCCATGCCCATGTTACGCCTGCCCGCGCACGCGGGCTTTCGTAACTCTTCTGCAATAATTATAGTCAAAAATGCAAGATAAATTCAATCGGCATATTAGACAAACAAGGTTTCCTAATTTTAATTATAGTTAACAACAGCACCACATCATATGGATAAATTGAGCGAAAAATGTCGAATCAATCTACATATTGTGTTGTGCTTTGTGCCGAAGTTTTCAGTTTCGACGGAAATCGACTTAAATTTTTTTGCAATTACGCAAGTTCGAGTGACAAAAAGCTCGAATTTTGTTACCTTTGTAATGATTTCGAGATATTATGTAAATCAATTTGAGGCTTTTTCGAGACACTCTTGAAGCGCTATCGAGAGCTGATCGGGGCAGGATGTGGCCTTGAATCCGCAGCGGATGCCGCGCAGCCTGGATATGGCTTCTTTGGCCTCCATCCCCACTACCAGCTTGGAAATGCCCTGTAAATTGCCGTCGCATCCCCCTCTGACCGCTACTTCTTTTATTATCCCGTTTTCGACCACCACCCGCATCTGCTGAGAGCAGACGCCTCTGGGCCTGTATATGTGCTCCATTTATTCGTCCTCCTGTCGTTTCGTCCTTTTGTTGTTATGTCTATCTCTTGGAAAGCCCGACGGAAACTTTGTTACATCCTGTCGGAGAGAGGATTATAGCACAGCTGCGCACGGCTTGCAAGGGGAGGCGGAATGTTCCGGGCTCCCGGCTCATAGGTTTGCATGAGGGGGTGAAGGCATGGGAAGGGCGAAGAAGCTGGCGGCGGCAGGGCTCCTGCTGCTCGGGGCGAAGGCGCTGTTTTCCGGGAACACGGGCGACGCCCTGGCGGGCTGGCTGGGCGAGGCGGTCGGCGGCCGTATGGTCACTGCAAGCCTCAACCTGGAGCTCGGGCCGAGGGAGACGGAGCTGCCTGAGGCGACCGCCGGTACCGTTTACGTCTCCGCCGCCCCGGCCGCAAGCCCCACGCCGGAGCCGGCCGCGGAGACGGACATGGTCTCCGAGGGGGTCGAGGATGGGAGCATAATCGAGACGACGATATATGGGGGCCTGTCCATCAAGAACTCCACGAGCTACGACATAGATGTCGGCGAGCTCGTGCGCCTCGGCCCCACGCAGAGCCTGCCGCGAGACGGGCCTCAGGTGCTGATCGTCCACACCCACGGCAGCGAGGCCTACACCCCGGACAGGTTGAACAACTATGAAGAGTCCGACAGCTACCGGACTGAGGACAAGAACTACAACGTGATCCGCGTGGGAGACGAGCTCGCCTCGGCTCTGGAGAAGCAGGGCCTTTCCGTGCTGCACGACAGGGAGATATACGACTACCCCAGCTACACCGGTTCCTACAACCGCTCCGGCGCGGCGGTGGAGGCGTATCTGGAGGAGTATCCGGACATTGCCGTGGTCATCGACCTGCATCGGGATGCGCTGGGAGACGGCGACGTCGTATACAAGACCATGGCTGAGCTGGACGGCCAGACCTCGTCCCAACTCATGATGTTGGTGGGCACCGGAGAGGGAGGGCTAAGCCATCCGAACTGGGAGCAGAATCTGAGGCTCGCGCTCTATCTTCAGCAGGCGGTGAACGCGAAGTATCCGACGCTGGCGCGGCCGGTGACGGTGACGCAGGAGCGTTACAATCAGCATCTCACCACAGGCTCGATGATACTCGAGGTGGGCTCGAGCGGGAACACGCTTCAGGAAGCCCTTACCGCCGTGCGGCTCTATGCCGACGCGGTGGGGCCCGCGCTTTTGAAACTTGTGGCGGAGAACTGAATATTTGACTCCCGGTGCGGCAAGAATCCCTTCAGAACGCATCGGGAGGTGTTTTATTATAATGAAGGTATCGGATATCATGTCGGGAAGAGTGGTGACAATCGGGCAGCACGAACCCGTGATCGCGGCGGCGAGGCTGCTGAAGAGGATGAACCTGGGCGCCCTGCCCGTGACGGACGACAAGGGCAAGCTCAAGGGTATGCTCACAGACCGGGATATAGTGCTCCGCTGCGTGGCCGCAGGGGCCGACCCGAAGACTCTGGAGATAAGGGAGATAATGTCCAGGGGAGTGGTGACCGCCTCGCCGGGCATCGAAGTCTCAGAGGCGGCGAAGCTCATGCGCGGCGACCAGGTTCGCAGACTGCCGGTGGTGGACGGGGGCAGGCTCGTGGGTATGCTCTCTATCGCGGACATGGCAAGGCGCTGCGACATGGAGGCTGCCGCCGCGCTTGCGGATATCTCCTCAAACCTGCGCCGCGCCGGGCCCGTCGAAAAAATGTGAGGAAAATTTAAAAACCCCCTTTACAAACGGGAGAGACTGTGCTATTATCATATCGGTAATAAGAATTATTATCGTTTTAGGAGGCGACAATGGAACAGCGCAAGTACAGCAAAAAGCGGCAGGCGATATATGAGGCGCTGCGGAACACGAAGGAGCATCCGAGCGCGGAGATGCTGTATGCGCGGCTGAAGCCGGAGTATCCGGATCTGAGCCTCGGCACGGTCTATCGGAATCTGGCGATGTTCGTGAAGGACGGGGACGCGGTGAGCGTCGGGACTGTTGCCGGTCAGGAGCGCTATGATGCGGACACGAGGCCGCACGCGCATTTCATATGTTCCGGCTGCGGCAGCGTGCTGGACGTATGCTCTCCCTGCCTGAGCTCGTTGGACAAGGAGGTCGAGCGGGAGACCGGCGGAGCGGTAGCGGGGCACACGCTCAGCTTTTTCGGAACCTGTTCCGGCTGCCTGAAAGGGCAAAAAACGGCGGTATGAGCCGTTTTTACATAAGTTATATAATCAAAAGATAAATTACAGGAGGAAAGAATCATGGCAAAGTGGATCTGCAGCGTATGTGGTTATGTACACGAGGGCGACACCCCTCCCGAGAAGTGCCCGCAGTGCAAGGCTCCGGCCGAGAAGTTCAAGAAGCAGGAAGAGGGCAAGATGTCCTGGGCGGCCGAGCACGTTGTCGGTGTGGCGAAGGGCTCTCCCGATGAGATAATCTCCGGTCTGAGGATGAATTTTGAAGGCGAGTGCACCGAGGTTGGTATGTATCTGGCGATGGCGCGTGTTGCGCACCGCGAGGGCTATCCGGAGATCGGCCTGTACTGGGAGAAGGCGGCCTGGGAAGAGGCTGAGCACGCTGCGAAGTTTGCGGAGCTGCTGGGCGAAGTCGTCACCGACAGCACGAAGAAGAATCTCGAGATGCGCGTTGAGGCCGAGAACGGCGCGACGGCGGGCAAGTTCGAGCTTGCGAAGCTGGCGAAGCAGCTGAATCTCGACGCCATACACGACACCGTCCACGAGATGGCCCGCGACGAGGCCCGCCACGGCAAGGCGTTTGAGGGTCTCCTGAAGAGGTACTTTGCGTAATCTGCAACATAAAATCTGAAGAAAGGGAGCATAGAGAATGGACAAGTACGTCTGCGTTTGCGGCTACGAGTACGACCCCGCCGTCGGCGACCCCGACAACGGCGTGGCCCCCGGCACCGCCTGGGAAGATGTCCCCGCCGACTGGGTATGCCCTGTCTGCGGAATGGGCAAGGACGCTTTTGAGAAGGCGTAAGTGAAATAGGCTGGGTAAAAGGAGTGCGGCGTCGGCAGCACTCCTTGCCGCCTGTAAAGGCAGCAAGGCGAAGTCTCCAAAAAAGACAGGAGGTGCAGCATGGCTCCGTATAAGCGGGTGCGGGAGCTGCGCGTCAGCAGGGGGCTGACGCAAAAAGAGCTGGCGTCGCAGCTGGGTATGCCCCAGCCGCAGTACTGCCGCTACGAGCAGGGCCGTCACGAGATGCCCCTGCATATGCTGATTGCATTGGCTAAGTTCTATGAAACCTCCACGGACTACATACTTGAGCTCACAGACGAGCTCGGCCCCAAAGGCTGAAAGCGCCCGCCCATCCTCATGGGGATGGGCGGGCGCTCAGCTGTTTTTTTGGTTTTGGCGGGCCAATGGTTCGGAACTCAGGCTTTGAAGCTGCCTTTGAGCATGACGGAGCGGTTGAAGACCAGGTGCTCCGGGCTGGAATCCTTACTGTCGGCGCAGAAGTAGCCCATGCGGAGGAACTGGAAGTGCTCGCTCGGCTTGGCGTTTTCCAGCATACGCTCCAGCTTGCAGCCCTTCAGAACCTCGAGGCTGTCCGGATTCAGGCACTCGATGAAGTCTTTGCCCGCAGCGTCGGGCTCCGGGTCGGAGAACAGGTTGCTGTAAAGCCTCACCTCGGCTTCGACGCAGTTTGAAGCGTCGACCCAGTGCATCGTCGCTCCCTTGACCTTGCGGCCGTCGGCCGGGTCGCCGCCGCGGCTTTCCGGGTCGTAGGTCGCAAGCACCTCTGTCACCTCGCCGTTCTCATCCTTCACGAAGCCGGCGCATTTTATCAGGTATGCGCCCTTGAGCCTGCATTCCAGACCGCAGCTTTCGCCCTCGTCCGGGCTGAGCCGCTTATATTTCGGAGCCCTGTGCTCCATGAAGTCCTCGCTCTCGATATACAGATTTCTCGAGAAGCTGACCTTCCTGGTTCCGGCCTCCGGGTCGTTCGGGTTGTTCTCTATCTCCAGCTCCTCGGTCTGGCCCTCGGGGTAGTTCACGATGGTCAGCTTCAAGGGCCTAAGCACGGCCATGGCCCTCTGTGCGTGCTCGTTCAGGTCTTCCCTCACGCAGTGCTCGAGCAGCGCATAGTCCACCGTGCTCGGCATCTTCGCGACGCCTATCCTGTCGCAGAAGTCCCTTATCGCCGCCGCTGTATAGCCGCGCCGCCTCATGCCGCAGAGCGTCGGCATCCTCGGGTCGTCCCAGCCGGATACGCGGCCGTCCTCAACGAGCTTCCTCAGCTTCCGCTTCGACAAGACCGTGTGGTTGATGCCCAGCCGGGCAAACTCGATCTGCCTCGGCTTGGACGGTACGGAGACGTTATTGACCACCCAATCGTACAGCGGACGGTGATCCTCATATTCCAGCGAGCAGAGCGAGTGGGTGATGCCCTCTATGGCGTCCTGTATCGGGTGGGCAAAGTCGTACATCGGGAAGATGCACCACTTCGTGCCCTGCCTGTGGTGTTCGATATAGCGTATCCTGTACAGCACCGGGTCGCGCATATTGAAATTGCCGCTCGCGAGGTCTATCTTCGCCCTGAGCGTATATTTGCCCTCGGGGAACTCGCCGGTGCGCATACGCCGGAACAGATCCAGGCTCTCCTCGATCGGCCTGTCCCTCCACGGCGACCTCGCGGGGGTGTTCGTGTCGCCCCGGTACTCACGAAATTCCTCCGGGCTCAACTCACAGACATAGGCCAGGCCCTTCTTTATGAGTTCCTCCGCATAGCCGTAGGTCTGCTCGAAGTAATCCGAGCCGTAAAAGAACCTGTCGCCCCAGTCGAAGCCGAGCCAATGTATGTCCTCCTGGATCGCGTCGACATACTCGGTGTCCTCCTTGGCGGGGTTCGTGTCATCCATTCTGAGGTTGCACAGGCCGCCGTATTTCTCGGCCGTGCCGAAGTCTATGATGAGCGCCTTGCAGTGGCCGATATGCAGATAGCCGTTCGGCTCCGGAGGGAACCTCGTGTGGACTTTCATGCCTTCGCAGCGCCCGCCGGGGGCGAGATCCTCGTCTATGAACGCCTCGATAAAATTCTTCGATGTTTCTTCCATGTTATCCCCTCACAGCCTTATCCTGACTTGATGTTCCCCTATTATACACGCTATTTTTATTGTTTACAACGGTCTTTTTGAACGTTATAATCATTGTATAAATTACACAGGTATGGAGGGTGCGATGACCGACATCATAATCATCGGCGGAGGGCCTGCGGGCGTGTCCGCCGCGTTGACGGCGATGCACAGGGGAAAGTCCGCCGTCATAGTTTCCTCCGCCCCGGAGGATTCGCCGCTCTGGAAGGCGGAGCACATTGACAATTACCCGGGACTGCCGTCTGTGACGGGCAGGGAGCTCATCGAGGCCCTGCTCAGGCACGCGGAGGGCTCCGGCGCAGCCATCATGAGGGGCAGGGCTTTGGCGGTCATGCCCATGGGGGCCGGGTTCGGCGTGTCCGTCGGCTCGGACTTTATCCAGGGCCGGGCGGTGGTCGTCTGCTCCGGGCTCTCGAGGGCGAAGCCGTTTCCGGGCGAGGCTGAGTATCTGGGCATGGGCGTGAGCTACTGCGCCACCTGTGACGGTATGCTGTACCGGGGCAAAAAGGTCGCGGTGATCGGCCTTTCCGCAGACGCACCGGAGGAGGCGGACTATCTGCGCTCCATTGGCTGCGAGGTGGAGTATTTCGACGATTCCAGAGCCAAGAAGTACGAGATCAGGGGTTCCGGGAGAGTGGAGAAGCTCGTGGCCGACGGTGTGGAGCACGAGGTGTCCTGCGTGTTCATACTCAGGTCTGGCGTTGCTCCGGGCTCCCTGGCTCCGGGGCTCGGGCTTGACGGGCCTCACATAAAAGTTGATGAGAGCATGGCGACGAACATTCCGGGGCTGTTTGCGGCGGGCGACTGCGTCGGCGCCCCTTATCAGGTCGCAAAGGCAGTGGGAGAGGGCAACATTGCGGGTATATCCGCTTCAAAATATGTTGAAACTATACTCAAGGAGGAGAAATAAATGGCAGTACAGCATTTGACGAGCGCGGATTTTGACAGCGCCATCTCGACGGGGCGCTGCGTGGTGGATTTTTGGGCCAGCTGGTGCGGCCCGTGCAGGATGCAGGGCCCCATCCTGGAGGATTTCGCTGCCGAGCACCCCGAGGTGAAGGCCTGCAAGGTGGACGTGGACGCGGAGCCGGCCCTGGCCTCGAGGTTCGGGGTCATGAGCATACCGACGCTCATCTACTTTGAGGACGGCGAGCAGGTCGGCAAGGTAGTGGGAGTGCAGATGAAGGAGCAGATCGCTGCTGCTTTGGGAGTGTAAGCAGGGTTTGTTCCACCCCATTTCTTTGGCCCTTGCCCAAAGAAACGGGGTGGAGCCCCAAAG
>CABVBV010000022.1 GCA_902496595.1 uncultured Eubacteriales bacterium
AGCCCTGCCCGGGGGATGCCCATGTCTCAGCTTGCCGAGGAAGGCGAAACCTTCTCCGTCAGACTGATTTGCGGGGGCTTTTGCAGTTTTCTCTCGCATAAGCGCGGGGGCTGTGGTATAATGCCCTGGAAAATACCTTTAGCGGAGGATTCACGCAATGGATGAGATAATAGCCAAGCTGGACGAGTATATTCGCGAGCGCTGCGAGGTGGACGACGACCCCGAATACGGGTTGGACGTGAACCTCTTCGACACCGGTTTCCTGGACTCCATGGGGGCCGTGGACGTCATCATGTTCGCCGAGGAGGCCTTCGGCATAGAGATAAGCCAGCGCGACGTCACGCTCTATCCCATGAACACCGTCAATGAGATCGCCGAGGTCGTCGGCATGAAGAAGGGGCTTTGCTGATCTATGTGGTTCCTTGAGGCGGATATCGCCCTCCGGCTGCTCGGCGGCTGCGTCCTCTGGGCGGCGCTCGGTATGCTTGCGAGAAAATACTGGTCGCAGACGAAGCTCGACAGGTTCCTGCCCATACTCGACCTCGCCCTCATCGCCTATGTCTCCGAGTGGCTCGCCGTCTTCTACGCGGCCTACACCGCCGTGACCTTCGGCATAGCCCACCTGGCCGGGCGCGGCAGGGGCAGGTGGAAGCAGGTCGTCTTCGTCGGCTGCTGCCTTTTGTGCGCCGCGCCCTTCTTCTATCTGAGGCTCATAGACCTCTTTCCCGAGCTGCCGCTGCTCTTCGCGCTCACGGGCCTTGCCTACAATATGCTCAAGGCCGTCGATGCGGTCTACTACGTCTACTATTCCGGAGAGAGGCTCAACTTCCTGCACTACGCCAACTATATGCTCTTTTTCCCCGTCGTCACCGCCGGGCCCATCCTGCGTTACCGGGACTTCTCGAGAAGCCTCGAGCGGCCCGAGAAGGTGGACGGCGAGAGCCTGACAAGGGACTTCAAGCGGCTCATAAGGGGCTACTTCAAGAAGGTCGTCGTCATGGCGCTGGTGAACGCCGTCCTGGCGCGGCTCGCGGCGCTCTCTCCGAGGCCCTGGTGGTCGCTCGCGGCCTGCCTCGTGAGCTACCTGCTGCTCTGGCTGGATATGTCCGGCTACGCGGACATCGCCATCGCCATGGGCGGTCTCCTCGGCCTGAAGGTGCCCGAGAACTTCAAAAAGCCCCTCAAGGCCGTCTCCTTCACCCAGTTCTGGCGCAACTGGCACGTCTCGCTCACCGACTGGATACGCGAGCACATCTTCGTCGTCCTGAACGGCAAGAAGCTCTCGAAGTACCAGGGCGCGATGATAGGCTTCGGCACCATGATGGTCATGGGCCTCTGGCACGGCTTCACGCTCACCTTCGTCCTCGACGGGCTCATGAACGGCAGCCTGCTCGCCTTCGAGAACCTCTGCGGCATCACGACCGTCAGGCGCGGCGCTAACCGGTACTACGTCCTGTTCCGCCGCTGCGTCGTGGCCCTCGTGTTCTCGTTCACCACGATATTCTACACTCTCGACTCCGCGCAGCTGGGGAACGTCCTGCGCGGCTTCGTGAGCCTGTGAGGGGGTGCGCGGGATGAAATTTGCACGTTTCCTCAGGAGAGGCGGCTTTATCGCCGCGGTGCTCGTCATAGTCATCCTCGCCGACCTCGCGCTCTCGGCCTCGGGCTTTATCCGGAAGAGCGGCTTTTTCTGGCTGGACGACTTCGAGATAACGCAGCGCGACCACCCGGAGGAGGTCTGGGAGCGGGTCATCTTCGGCTCCTCGGAGCTCATCTCGGCCTACCGCGAGGATCTGAGCGAGGCCGGGTACGTGAACCTCGGCATGGACTACGGCACGGTCTGCGACCTCGTCGAGATCCTCGATGGCGGCCACATCACGGTGGGCAGCGAGCTGGTGCTGGCGCTGGGCTGGGGCGCTATGTACGACGACATGGACACGAACCCGACCTATGAGTGGCACAGGAAGTGGTACGAGCCGTACTTCTACTTCCAGCGCGACCGGCTGAGCGGGCTCGTGACCGACGACCTCAAGGCCCTGCTGGGCGAGGGCGAGATACGCAGGCGCGTCTGGACGGAGCAGCGGAAGGCGTACTACTACGGCAACATGACGCAGGAGGAGCTGGACGAGCGGCGCGAGAAGCTGCACGGGCTGTACTTTGACGGCGACCTGGGCCTGTACGCGGAAAACCTCGCCGCGATGGACGAGGTCTTCGCCTTCTGCGAAGAAAACGGCATCCGCGTCCGCGTGCTCTGGCTGCCGGAGAACCCGCTGGTGGAGCCGGAGCCGCTCGACCTCGAGCTGCGCGAGAGCTGCCGCGAAAAATGCGCCGACGCGGGAGTGGAGTTTTACGATATGACGGACGCGCTGGGCGCCGAGTGCTTCTACGACACGGGGCATCTGGACTACGACTACGGCGCGGCGGTCTTTACGGAGGTGCTTGACGAATGGCTGCTCTCATGAAATGGCTGAAAAAGCAAAAGGAAAGGCCCTACTGGGAATACCTCAGCGTCCTCGGCTACGCGGCCATGCTGCTGGCCGTCCTGGCCTTCTTCTCCGGCCACGGGGCCTTCATCTACGAGGGATTTTAACAATGCAAAAGCTCTGCCGCACACTCTCGGATGAGCGTGCGGCAGAGCTCTGTCTGCCGAAAAGGCCTCGCGGAGCCGTCCCCTTTGTCGAATGCGGCAAAGGGGACGGCTGTTATTCGGACATGAGCCTCTTCAGGGCGACCCGGTCTATCTTGTCGTTTGCGTTGTGCGGCAGCTGCTCCATGGTAATGAGCCTGTGGGGCAGCATATAGTTCGGGATGTGCTTTTTGAGCTCGCGGTTGTATTGCCTCATCGGCAGGGTACCCTTGGTCTCCACGAAGAGGACTATCTCCTGCCTCTCCGCATCGAAGAGTGCGCAGACGTTCTCCGTGCCCTCCACCGTGCGGGCTGCATTCTCGATCTCTCCGAGCTCTATCCGGTTGCCGCGCAGCTTGATCTGCCCGTCCCTCCTGCCGGAGAACATGAGTTCTCCCCTGTCGTTGTACCAGCCCAGGTCTCCCGTTCGGTAGTACCTCGGCGCGTAGGGCAGGCCCTCAGGGTTCACATGGAAGGCCCGCTCGGTCAGCTCCGGCTTGTTCCAGTAGCCGATGTTCACACCCGAGCCCGAGACGCAGATCTCACCCGTCTCACCCGGCTTCACCGGCTCCCCGGCCTCCGAGAGCAGGAGCACCTTCATGTTCGGCAGCGGCCTTCCTATGGGCAGCGGCTCGGTGTCGGAAAACTCCCTGTCCACGATATAGGCCGTGCAGACGTCCGTCTCCGTCGGCCCGTAGAGGTTTGCAAATATGCGCCCGGGCAGAGCTCGCCTCCAGACGTTCAGCTGCAGGTTCGGCATGACCTCCCCCGCGAAGGCTATGCTCTTCAAGTCCGGCAGCTCCACCGTGTCCAGCACGCCGGAGTTGGCTATGTTTATCATCACCGTGGGCACCCAGTAGATGCTCGTGACGCCGTTCTCCCTCAAAAACTCCGGCAGCTTCACGGGGAAGCGGAACAGCACCTCCGGCGTGAGTATGAGTTTCCCTCCGCAGCGCATCGCGCCGTACACGTCCATGACCGACACGTCGAAGTACAGCGGCGCCTGGTTCGCGATGACCGTCTTCTCCGTCCAGCCGAAGGTCTCCTCCGCCCACGCGGCAAACAGCAGCACTCCCCTGTGCGGTATCGTCACTCCCTTCGGCTCGCCCGTGGAGCCGGAGGTATACATCACATATACCGGCTCAGAATCAGTGACGCACGCCACGGCCGCGTCCACAGCCCCGGCATCCTCCGGCTCCCGCTCCAGCTCGTCAATGAGCAGAACGGGTGCGCCGGTATCGAGGCCCTCCAGCTTTGCCGCAAGCTCGCTGTTCGTCACGATCGCCGAGGGCCCGAGGTTCGATATTATCTTCTGCAGCCTCTGCACCGGCGCGGCCGCGTCCGTCGGCACGTAAGCCCTGCCGGAGTACATGGCCGCGTTGAAGCCCGTCAGCATATCCGCGCTCTTCGGCAGCCAGACCATGACCGGGGCCCCTGTCTTGCAGGCCCTCAGGAGCCCGGACGCGGCTCTGCGCGACCTCGACCTCAGCTCCGCATAGCTCAGGCTTCCGCCCTCGTCAGTCACCGCAATGTTCTCCGGCCAGAGCTTCGCCGCCCGCTCGAGCAGGCATACGGCTGAATTCATGTCCTCACTCCCCGTAGCTTATGATGAGCGCGCTCGCCGCGCCGTACTTTGAAAACCTGGTGCCTCCGTTCTCCAGCGGGGTCGCCGTCCAACCGTTGGACTCCGTGGTCGCCGGGACTGAAGTCTCGACCTCCATATAGCCCCCGTCCCTGAAGCTCACCGAGGCCCCGCCCTCGTGCGTCGATACCGTCGCGGGCAGGTTCACCTTCGTCAGATGCTCCGCACCGGCCTCAGGCTCGGACTCGAGCGCTTCGTAGACCCTGACGGGCCGGTTGGTCGAAACGTAGAGCTCGTCCCCGTCCCTGTGCCAGACGTCCGCGTCAGTCCTGATGTCCATGCCGGCCAGCGCTTCTCCAAGGCTCACCCGCACACCCGTCGAGACCTGATAGTCCCCGGAGTAGAGCGGGAAGGTGTTCGTCATGCCCGAGCTCACGAGCTCGATGTCGAACCTCTCCTCGCTGTTCCCGACCACGTCCAGGCTCTGGTTCGCCGCAGCGGCAATGGCGCTCATGAGCTGGTTCTCCATGACGAAGCTGTATCCGAACTTCTCGCGGAAGGCCTGCACCGTCTCGATGCTTTCGACGGCCTCCGTGTCGTCCTGCGCGGTGAAGTCGCAGTGGTAATATACGCACATGGGCATACCGTACTTGCCTGAGATGTCAGTCCAGCTTTCGCTGGAGTAGAGCAGGGTGCAGCAGTTTTGGAGCAGGATAGTCCAGTCCCCGTTCTGGGTCAGGAAGAAGGGCAGGCTGATGACGTTCCTCGCGCTGGCCTGGGGGAAGGGATCCAGGTCGCCCGGCGCGGCATAACCCGAGTTCCAGAGGAAGCCCGCGTCCCAGAGCGAGAGGAAGGTCTGGGTCTGGCTGAGGCTGCTGGTATACCAGGTGTGTTGATTCGCGCCTATCTTGTTCGACACTATCCCGTAGAGCGCGAGCGACTTGAGGTGCCGCTCCAGCTCGTGCTCCTCCCTCTCCGCAGAGGCGTAGGCGTTGGTGTAAAAGTGGGCTCCTACGTAGATGTAGTTGTCCCTGAAGTACTTTATCTGCTCCATGAGTTCGGCCTTGTAGGGGAAATACTCGCTGTCTATCGGGTAGGAGGAGCCGTATTCCAGGCTGCCGCACACGAGGTCGTCCGTGCCGTCTCCGTTTATATCGGCGACGACCGGAACGCAGTTGTTGCCGAACTTGGCGTAGTAGTTGCCCTTGTAGTTCATCTCGCTCAGCTCAATGAAGCCGGTGGACGAGAAGCCGCCCTTGCCGTCGCTCAGGAGCTTCGCGATATAGCCGTCGAAGGTGCCGACCAGCAGGTCTGCCTTTCCGTCTCCGCTGAAGTCGTAGATCCTGGGCGCGAGCCAGTCCCCGTCGACGCCCAAGACGCTTATCTCGCGCCCCGAGCCCGCGTAGCTCAAAACGCCGGTGCCGTAGAAGGCCAGGAGCCTGCCCTCGTTCGAGCCGCAGACGATGTCTGTTTTCCCGTCGCCGTCGAGGTCGCCCACATCCGGGAGCACCTGGCCCTCGAGCCCCGTGTCGATAATGGCGCCCATGGGCTCAAATTGCATCTCGCCGAGGCCGCGGAAGAGATAGACCTTGCCATCCCCCGCCCCGCAGATGATGTCGAGCGTCCCGTCCGCATCCAGGTCGCAGAGCACCGGAGCCGAGTAGCTGGAGACGGAAAGCTGCCTGCCCTCCGCGTCGGTCAGCGCCGCCGCCTCCTGCGTCACGAGCCTGGACTTGCAGCTCTCGCCCTTGTAGAAATACAGCCTCCCGTCCGCAGAACCGCAGACGAGGTCGATAACGCCGTCGCCGTCGAGATCGCCCACATCCGGATAGGCCCTCTGGTCGTACTCCGGGTAGTCTGAAAAGTAGCTGCCTCCGTCCGTTATCGTCGCAAGGGTCAGCCACTCTCCGCCGGCCGCGACGTGCGCTCCGGAGGAGTAGGCGTTCTCGTTGTAGTCCATATCAAAGCTCAGCGCCGCCCCGCTCTTCCCGAGCAGCGTGGACACCGTCTCCGTCCTGATGAACCAGGTGTAGCTGTTGCGCACGAGAGAATAGGAGGGTATCTGCTGATACTCCTTGCACAGCTCCGCGAAAGCCACTCCGGAGCCGTCCGCAAAGCCGCCCAGCTCCTCGAAGTGCAGCTCCCAGCTCATTGCGGGGTTTCCGAAGGAGCCGTAGACCCTCCAAACCGCATAGCCGAGATTCCGCTTCTGATAAAACGCCGCGAAGGCGTTCTCCAGGAGCCTTGCGGCCGACATGGCCGTGTCTGAGAGGTAGCGCTGTCCGTCGTCCCTCTGTTCGAGCATGGTGCCGCTGACGGAGTAGGGGTTAGGCAGCAGGCCGGAGGCGAAGAAGACATAGCCCTCGCCGTAGGCGTTCACGGTTGAGAGCGCGAGCCCCGCCCTGGTGCAGAGCGCCACGGCCGTGGAGGGCTTCATGCCCACTCCCCGCTCCAGGCCCTCGAGCTCCGGGAAGTCCGTGTACGCCTCATAGAGAGTGTAGAAGTCCCTCGTTATCTCCTGAAGCTCCATTAAGTCGTCCGATACCTCGGGATACTGCATATTGTATGGGTAGTCCTCGACCTCGTGGAAGCTCTTGGCTCCGATGAAGTCCTTGTCGAAGAAGTCGTAGAAGCCGTTCGTCAGGAACACTCCGCCCCCGGCCTCTGCGAATGCCACGAGAGCGTCCCTCACCTCTTTCGCGTTCGCGGCGGCCATGATGCTCTCGTCCGGATAGGCCAGGTCGAAGCCCTCGAGCGAGTATTTGCCGGACACGTCCACCGCCTCGGCCGTCAGGCCCAGCAGCAGCGGCTGGCACAACCTGGAGTAGCAGTCCTCCCAGTACCCGGAGCCCGAGTTGCCGTCGTAGAGCACCGCGAGCCTCAGCTCATTGTCATCCGCATCCCCCGACGCCAGGGAGACCTGGGCCTCCGGCAGCGAGTTCTGCTTCACTTCGTTGTCGTTGTTTCCTATAAACGGTATGCTGATGTCGCCGCAGCCTGAGAGCAGGGTCAGCAGCATGGCGCAGCATAGTATCAAAGATAGGCTTTTTTTCAAGGCTTGCCTCCTGTTCCTCATAGTTCCGTTCCGGCCTATGGATTTTACCACATTCCTTCGGCTATTGCAATGGCGGCGGGGCTGTTGTAAAATTAGAGAAAGGAGGCGGAGCCATGGAGATAAAGAAAGCGTCGGCGCTCTACTTTTCGCCGACCGGAGGCACTAAGAAGATAGCGGAGCGGATAGCCGCCTGCGCTTGCGACAGCTATGAGTACCTGGACGTGACGGTGAGGGCCGCGGAGCTGAGCTTTGGGCCGGATGAACTCGTTATACTGGCCGTGCCGGTGTACGGCGGGCGCGTGCCCTGGCCGTTTGCGGAGCGGCTGAGCCGCGTGGAAGCGAACGGCACGCCTGCGGCTGTGGTCGCGGTGTACGGCAACCGGGCCTATGAGGACGCGCTGCTGGAGCTCCGGACAATGGCGGAGGGGCGCGGTTTCAAGGTGATGGCGGCCGCCGCATTCATCGCCAGGCACTCCATCGTCCCCGAGTTCGGCGAGGGCAGGCCGGACGCGGCGGACATGAGGAAGGTAGACGAGTTCGCGCAGAGGGTGCGCGACAGGCTGGACTATGTCTCGCCCGAGAGCCTGCCGACAGCCATCGTCCCCGGGAACAGGGAATACAGGAAATATGACGGCGTACCCATGCACCCGTCGGCGAGCAGGACTAAATGCGTGAGATGCGGCAAATGCGCCGCCGAATGCCCCGTTGGCGCCATCCCGGCCTCAGACCCGACGAAGACGGACAAGGACAAATGCATCACCTGTATGCGCTGCGTGGCCGTGTGTCCGCAGTTTGCAAGGAGCCTCGGGGCAGTCATGCTCGCCGGGGCAAAGCTGAGCTTGAAAAAAGCCTGCGAAGAGAGAAAGGAGCCGGAGGTCTTCATGTGACCCCGGCCCCGGCAAAACATATTCACTTCTTAGCGAGGATGAGCCTGCACCAGGACATCCTCGCTTTTTTGAAAAATTCCCCTCCCCCTCCGGAGCTGCCGAAGTTCGCCGAGAGAAAGCCCCCCGTCTCGTCCGGCCTGACCTTGTACTCCCGGCCGACGTACATGATGAGCTTTAGAAACTCCCCGTAGTCCTCACCGGCCTCGAGCACCCGGAAACCCGCAGCCTCGAGCGTTTCGGCGTAGCTTTCCACGGTGTCCACCCCCTCGAAGCAGGGCACGCCGCGAACCAGCGCTCTCAGCTCCGGCTCCGGTCGGCGTCTCGCGCAGAAGTCGCTTATGATTATCCTGCCTCCGGGTATGAGCAGCCTCGCGTACTCCCTCGCGGCGGCTGCCCTGTCCGGCAGCACCGAGAAAGCCGCCTCGCTGAACACTCCGTCAAAGCTCCCGTCCCCGAAGGGCAGGGCCGTCGCGTCCGCACAGAGGAAATGGCAGCGCTCCGGGCGCTCGCACGAGGCCCTCTCTATAAGCTCCGCGTCGAGGTCGACGCCCGTGACCTCGGCCCCGAGCCGCTCCGACAGGAGCTTCGAGGCCGCGCCCAGCCCGCAGCCCGCTTCGAGCAGGCGCAGGCCGGTCTTCTCCGTCCAGCCTGCAGCCCGGGCGGCGGAGAGCAGGTATTCCCCCCGGCCCGGCCTTCTCGAGAACACCTCTATCATCTTCTCAGGCAAGGCTCACACCTCCCGGCGCGGCGATTTTATCAATACCTCGAGGCCCTGCCGCCGTTGCCGCGGCCCTCTTCCATCATGCCGAAGTGCTCGAGGAAGAAGGTGCGGGCCCTGAGGTTGTACTTTTCCGAAACGGCGTCTATGGCGTCGTCAACGACAGAGGCCATGAGCTCCGACTCGGCGGCGGCGCGGGCGTTAATTATGACGGAAACGGCGCTGTAACTGCCCGTGAGCTTCCGGTCAAACTCAATGGGGTAGTCCACGCCTATGAGGCTGGCCTTGAAGAAGTCCTCGCCCTCACCCGCGGCGAAGGCCTTGAGGTGCGGCACGTTCGCCCCGGCTTTTTTGAGGCCCTCGCGTATGCCCTCGAAGATGTCCGCGATGACGGCGTTGAAGTCCGCGGCCCTGTCCTCGCGCTGCTCGAAGAAGACCCTCCGGTTATACCAGCTGAGCAGGCGTTCGGCGGCCATGAAGGCCTCGGAGCCGTAGCCTATCTCGCGGTGCTCCGCAGCGGCGGAGTGCGTCATGAGGAAGTCCACCACGGCGTCCACGCCCTCGCCGGTCTTCGCCGACATCGTCATCACCGGCGTGTCCGGGTGCAGCGTGCGGATGAGCGCGAGGCGCTTTTCCACTTCCGGCGCGGTCAGGAGGTCTGTTTTATTGAGCACGATGAGGTCGGCTTCCGCCATCTGCGCGTCGAGCAGAAAGCGCATTTCCGCAGGAAGGTTTAAGTCGCCCTCGCCCTCCATGAGCATCCTCATCCGCTCGGGGTCGACGATGCAGGTGAAGGGCATGAGCTCAAACTCGTCCGGCTCCCTCTCCACGAGCTGCAAATACACGTGGTCGAGAGCGCCGATGCCGCAGCCGGGGATGTCCGAAAAGATGACCGTCGCCCCGCCGGACACCAGCTGGCGCAGCTTGTCCACGAGGTTCTCGTGCTGGTAGCAGATGCAGTTTCCGGCGATGCTGGTCGTCAGCACGTCGCTCGTCGCGGTGAAGTCCGCGTCCACGATGTTGCCCGCTCCGAGGTCGTTTGCGAGGATGGCCGCCTTTCCCCAGCGCTCGTTGACGGAGCGTGCGAAGGCGAGCATCGAAGTCGTCTTTCCGGCCCCGAGGAAGCCGCTCGTCACCATGTACTTTGTCTTTGCCATCTTTTCAGTTTTCTCCTTTCGCTATCGTCCTCATTATTATCTCAAAGGCCGGGGCTATGCGTCCCCGCGCCACCACCTCGGCCCTGTCGTCGAAGGGCGTCGGCTCGGCGTTAATTATGACCATCTTTCCCCTGAACCTGTCCAGCAGCCTCGGCGCGCTCGACACCTTGAGCGATGTCCCGCCTATGACCAGCAGGTCGGCCCGGCTCAGCTCCCGCACCGTCTCCATTACGACGCCCATGTCCGGCACCTCTCCGAAGAGCAGGATGCCGGGCCTCACCATGCCGCCGCAGCGCTCGCAGCGCGGGACTCCCTCGCAGTCGGCCACCTTCTCCGGCGGATAGCCCTGCCCGCAGTCCACGCAGTAGTTCACATACACGTTCCCGTGTATATCCAGCACCCGGCGGCTGCCCGCCCGCTGGTGCAGGCAGTCCGCGTTCTGGGTCACTACGCATTTAATGTACCCCAGCCGCTCCAGCTCCGCCAGCGCGTAGTGGACGCTGTTCGGCGGCGCGGAGAGGTCGAGCAGCTCCCTGCGGTAGAAGTCGAAGAACTTCTCCGGCTGCTCCCTCATGAACCGCGGCGTAAGTATCTCCTCCGGCGTCGCGCCGTAGCTGCTCGGGCGGTTGTACAGCCCGGTCTGACGGCTCCTGAAATCCGTCAGCCCGCTGTCGGTCGAGACCCCGGCCCCTCCGAAGAACACGGCGTAGTCCGCGCCCCTTATCAGCTCCGCCGCACGCAGGCAGGCGTCTTCAAAGCCCCTCATGCGGCCCCGTTCAGCGCCGCGCAGAGGGCCTCGACGTCCACTCCCGTCTCCTCCGCGAGCCGCTCCATCGTCCACATGACCGTGTTCTCGTCCACGCAGCACAGGCCGAGGCTCATGAGCGCGGCGTACAGCCTCGGCTCCGCCGAGAGCGCCATGCCGACCGTCGTGTCGGCGGTTATCTTGAGCTTCATGCCGCGCCTCCTCAGTTAGTATACAGCCTGCGCCCGTCCGCGCTTGTGAGATGGAAGGCGCAGAAGGGTATGAGCGTGCAGTCCGACCGCACGATGTGTACGCAGCAGCCGTGCAGCCTGCCGAGGTCTATGTTCCACACGTCCTGGAAGCCCATGCCGGATATGCAGAACGAGTGCGTCAGCGTCCGCACGGCAAAGCGCATGAGCGGCGTGTCCATCGCCTGCCCCTCTTGGCCCATCCAGCGCTTCACCGTGTATTTGTTCGTCTTTTGCACGAAGTCCGTGCGCTCCGTGTCCGCGTCGTTCTGGTCGAAGCGGCTCATGGGCACGAGGCGGCCGTTTTCGTCGAGGTAATAGGTGCTCGAGAAGTCGCAGTGCGGGTCGAACTGCTTTCTCGGGACGAAATGCTCCATTTTAAGCTCCGGGCACTGCTCGCAGAGGGCGTGTATGACGTCAGAGAGCCCGCAGCGGCTCTCGTCCGGCGGCGTCTGCCCCGGGAAGCGCCCGAAGTAGCTCACCGGCTGGAAGTGTATGCCCCGTATGGTGGGAATGTGCCCTTTTGCAAACTCCACGATCTCGCCTATCCTGTGCAGGTTCACGCCGGGTATGACCACGGGCACGAGCAGGACTGCGAGGCCCGCCGCCTCGCAGTTGGCTATGGCCCTGAGTTTAATATCCAGCATCTCGCGGCCCCGGATGTGCCGGTAGATGCCGTCGTCGAGGCCGTCGAACTGGAGATATATGAGGTCGCAGCCCGCGTCTTTGAGCGCCCGGGCGTAGCCCGGCACGTTCGCGAGCTTTATGCCGTTCGTGTTCACCTGCAGGTGTACGACGCCCAGCTCCTTGCCGAGCCTCACTATCTCCGGCAGGTCGTCCCTCACCGTCGGCTCGCCTCCGGAGAGCTGGACGCTGCAATAGGGGTTCGAGGCCAGCGCCGCGGCGTACATCCGGCGTATCTGGGCGAGATCCGGCTCGAATTTTTCCGCGTTCGCGTCGGCGAAGCAGATCTTGCAGTTCATGTTGCAGCGGTAGGTAATTTCGAGTATGCTCGTGCAGGTGCCGCTGCGGTGCTCGTCGCAGAGGCCGCAGTCGAAGGGGCAGCCGCGCTCGCCGAGGGGCCGGCCCCTGTCCTTCGCCGGGGCGTGGACGCCCTGACGGAGCCAGCTCTCGTACATATCCGCGTCGCGCCAGAAGAGCACCTTGAACCGCCCGTGCTCCGGGCAATCCTTCACCATATACGCCCTGCCGTCTATCCGCTCGTACCTCGCCGGTATCCTTTTCAGGCAGACGGGGCAGAGGCTCTCGGTCTCGTGCAGTATCCCGCTCATTCCGCTTCCCTCTCAAGTATCCGCTTCTTCTCGTAGCAGCGCTCCCGCAGCGCCCCGCAGGGCAGCAGCTTTATCTCCACCTCCGGCGCACCCTGCATGAAGGGCAGGGCCATGAGCCGGGCCTTGAGCGCTTCCGAGTCGAAATTCTCCGTGTCAAGGCACTCGATGTCGAGGCTTATCCTCCCGTCCTCGAGGAAGATGCGGTAGTCCAGCAAACCCTCCGTCGCGAACAGCACCTCGTCAAAGAGCGCGGGATAGATATAGTGCCCGTTGTACTCCGTCGCTCCCTCGCGGCGCCTTCTGATGTGCCCGAGGGTCATGAGATGGCTGCCGCAGACGCTCCGGCTGAGCGTGGCGATGTCGCCCGTGCGGTAGCGGATGAGCGGCATACACTCCCTCGCTATGTTCGTCAGCACGACCTCGCCCTCGGCGCCCTCGGGCACCGGCTCGCCCGTCTCGGGGTCGACGACCTCGACGATGTGGTTCAGCTCGTCGTAGTGGTAGCCGGGGCAGGTGTCGCAGTCCACGGCGAGGCCCCAGCCGCTCTCGGTGAGGCCGTAGTGCGTCGAGACGCGGCAGCCCCAGGCTGAGTGCAGGTAGTTTACCATGCTGTCCGGGATGTTCGACATGGTTATGAAGATGCACTTCATGCCCACGGTGCGCAGGTCGTGCTCCTGCGCGAGTATCTTCGTGGCGCGGTATATGGTGATGGCGTCGCCGAACCAGACGTTCACGCCGTGCTCCGTCGTGGCCTTCCAGATGTCCTCCGGGCTGTCCTGCAGATCCGCCGTCCAGCCCTGCATACCGAAGTCCACGAGGCTCTTTGCCAGTATGCTGCCTATGCCCCGGCCCTGCGAGTTCTGCAAAAACACCAGCACCCTGGCCTCGTTTCGGTCGACGACGGTGTTCATGCCTCGGGGCAGGAAGTCCAGTATCTTCTGAATGTCGCCCATCGAGAAAAAGATGCGCTTTTTGAGCCCCGTGGAACCGGAGCTGTAAAACACCACCGGCTTCTCCACCTCGGACTGCGAGGTACACAGCAGACCGTAGCCGCCGAGAGCTATGTCCTTCGGCCAGGTGAACGGCAGCTTTGCGATGTCGCCCAGGCTGCGCACGTCCCCGGCGCTCACCCCCGCCGAAGCGAATAGCCGCTTGTAAAACGCGCTCTTTTCCGTCACCATCCGCACCGTCTTCTGCAGCTGCCAGAGCCGGTAGGCGTCGAAGGCCGCGTCGTCTATCTTCTCGGGCCTCGGCCCGTCGTAGGCCGCGTCCGCGTCCATCCTCATTTTGCACAGGCCGTAAAGCCCCTCCTGCAAACTGACGCTCATGCCAAAATCCCCCTAGTCTATGCCCGGCAGCAGCCTCGCGCCGCCGCAGCCGGTGAGATATTTCGCGCAGAGCGGCACCGTGACTCCGCCCTCGCCTATGATCTGTATCGAACAGCGCCGAAGCCGCATGAGGTCGATGTTCCCCGAGTCCTGGAAGGCCATGCCCCCCACCGTGAGCAGCTCCGTCTTCGACGGCAGCCAGCTCCGCTTCAGCGTGTCCCGCAGGCGCTCCACGCCCGGAGCGGGCTTCGTCTCCCGGCTCGTCAGCGGGCGAAGGCGCCCCTCCCTGTCCTTCATATAGCAGGCGTTGAAGGAACACTGGGGATGCTCATAGTGCCCGGGCGAGAAGTCCTTCGCGGAGATGTCCCCATGCTGCCGCTCGAGCCGCCTTATGACCCCGGGTATCGTTATCCGCTTCGACTCCGCCCCCTCGGGATAGATGCCGAACCAGCTCACAGGCTGGAAATACACCCCCCTCACAGCCGGCATATGCCTCCTGGCATAGTCCACGATGGCGCCCAGCTCCCCGTCGTTCTCCCCAGGTATGACGCAGCAGACCAGCACCACCGCAAGCCCCGCCGCCGCACTGTTCTCCACCGCACGCTCCTTTATGTCCAGCATCGGCCTGCCGTACTTCGCCAGATACGGCTTCTCCGTCAGGCCGTCAAAGCCCAGATACACCGTCGTGACTCCGCTCTCCCTGAGCCGCGCACAGAGCTCGGGAGACGAGGCCAGCTTTATCCCGTTGGTGTTCAGCTGGATGAAATCGAAACCCATGTCCCGAGCCATGGACGCCAGCTCGCAGATGTCTCCCCTCACGGTCGGCTCGCCTCCGCAGAGCTCCAGCAGGGCGTTCTCCCCCGCCCTCTCTCGGTAGCCCTCCAGCCTCCTGCGGCACTCGTCGAGGCCCGGCTGCCTGAGCGGCTCGCCGTGGTCTCTCGTAAAACACACCGGGCAGTCCATGTTGCAGGCGTTCGTCGTCATGAGCGCCGCGCTCGCCGGCCGGCAGGACGCGCAGGCCGCAAAGTCCCCGACCAGCGCCTCCGCCTCCGCCTCAGTCTGGGGCAGCTTCGATACGTCCAGCCCGCCCAGCCTGAGCCACTCGGCGTAGTTTTCACCGGAGTCCTCCCAGACCAGGGAGCGGAAATGCCCGTGCTCCGGGCAGCTCTTCTCCATATATACAGCCTCTCCGTCCTCGCGCAGAGCCGCAGTCACGCGGCGCAGGCAGGCGGGGCAAACGCTCTCAGTGTAGTATAACAGCCTTCCGGCCATGGAAATCCCCCCAAGTAAACACAATGCGGCCCTCCGCAGTATGATAGCACGGCGGAGGGCCGATGTCCACAATGTGAGCCCGGACTCAGGCCTTGTCGAAGGACAGGCCGACAGCCCTCTTGCAGACCTCGAGAATTATCTCGGTCAGCGTCGGGTGCGGGTGGATGGAGTTGTAGACCTGCTCGAGCGTGAGCTTGTTCTCCACGGCCACGGTCAGCTCCGCGATGAGGTCGCAGGCCTCCGGCCCGAAGATCTGTGCTCCGATGATGGTGTGGTCATCCTCACGCGCCACGACCTTGATGACGCCCTCGGTCTTGCCGATGGCTATCGCCTTCTCGTTCGACGAGAACGCCAGGCTGCCGCTTATCGTCTTTATCCCCTTCGCCTCGGCGTCGGCCACGGTGTAGCCCACCCAGGAGATCTCCGGCTCGAGGAAGGTCGTCACGGGGATGTTGTCGTAGTTTATATAGTAGTCGTTGCCCGCTATCGTCTCGGCGATGACGAGGCCCTGCCTCTGCGCCTTGTCCGAGAGCTGGGTGCCCACGGTGATGTCGCCCGCGGCGAAGATGTTCGGGACGCTCGTGCGCATATGCTCGTCCGTTATTATCTGTCCGTTCTTCTCCATCTTCACGCCGACTTCCTCAAGGCCCATGCCCCGGGTGTTCAGCGTCCTGCCGATGGCCACGAGCACCTCGTCGGAGACGAGCTCCTCGCCGTTTGCCAGAGTGGACTTCACAGTGCCGTCCTCCAGCTTCTCCACGCTCGCTATGCCGGAGCCGGTCTTCACCTTGATGCCCCGCTTCTCAAGGGACTTGCGCACCGCATCCGTGATCTCGGGCTCGTGCAGCGCGGGCACCAGGTTCGGCATCATCTCAACGATCGTCACGTCCACGCCGTAGATGTTGTAGATGTGGCCGTACTCCAGGCCGATGGCGCCGGAGCCGATGATGACGATGCTCTTCGGCATCGGCCTCGAGAAGTCCATTATCTCGTTCGAGGTGATTATCTTCTCGTGGTCGACGTTGAAGGCCGCGATCTCCGCGGGCTCGGAGCCGACCGCCACGACGATGTACTCCGCCGTGAGCTGCTTCTTCTCCTTGCCGTTATCCACCTCGACGGTGTGCGGGTCGACCAGCGTCGCCCTGCCCTTTACCACGTCGATGCCGCGGCTCTTTTTCCAAAGGAAGGCCTCGAGCCCGAAGCTCAGGTTGTTGATGACGTTGTTTTTGCGGCGGTTGATGGCCTTGAAATCCACGCTCACCGCGGACATATCCACGTTGATGCCGTAGGCCTTCGCCTCCTTTATCGAGGCGTAAAGGTTCGCCGAGGCCATGAGCGCCTTGGTCGGGATGCAGCCGCGGTTCACGCAGGTGCCGCCCGCGCCGTTCTTCGCCCTCGCCTCAATGAGCGCCACCTTCTTGCCCCTGTCCGCGCAGCGCATCGCAGATGCGGAACCGCCGGGGCCGCCGCCGATACAGATAACATCATAATCGTACATAACATTGTTCCTTTCCAACAAAAAGATACCGCTTCAAGCCCTCCGGCCCGGGATCACGCCTTCTTCGACGCGGCGGCCCTGATCAGCATGATAACGCCAAGCAGAGCGCCGACACCGGCCGCGACATAGAAGGACGCCACGTTCGGAGCCTCTCCGCCCAGAGCCTGGGCCACCGGGTTCACCAGATAGGGGCTGCAGAACTGGCCGAAGTTCTGTACGCAGGTCGCGATGGACAGAGCCATTCCGACCGCGGCAGGCCCGACAGAGTTGCCCACGTTCAGGAACACGCCCGGCATGACGACCGACATGCCCAGACCAAGTATCAGGCAGCCGATGTAGAAAACGACAATGCTGGGAGCAAGAGCCATCACCGCATAGGCCAGGGCCATCACCAGGAAGCCCACGCCCATGGTGTAGCCCTTGAGGGCGGTCGCCAGCTTGCCGTAGAAAAGGCCCATCAGAATGCCGCCCGCGCAGAAGAAGGCCATGCCGAGGCCCGAAGCCGCGGAGTCGCCAATGCCCTTCTCAGTCAGCAGGTAGGCGTTGCCGTTGGAGTAGATCTGACCGGTGCAGAACACGAAGAACGCGATTATCATCCAGACCCACATCTTGCCCGTCAGCTTGCCCTTCTCCGCCGGGGCGGAGCCGGCAGCCTTCGCCGGAGCCGAGGGCTTCACGTTCGGCAGGCAGACCAGGGCCGCCAGCAGAGAGATGACGCCTATCAGATGTACATAGAATACCACATTCCAGCCCAGAGTGGCCAGCCAGCCGCCTACAAATACCATGATGGCGCAGCCGAGCATCTGGAAGGCCTGAAGGTTGCCCTGCACCCTGTCGCGCTCCGCACCCTCGAAGTTCTCAGCCACGAGAGCCGTGCTCACGACCTGGAGGATGCCGACGCCCGCGCCGAACACCCCGCGCAGCACCTGCAGCGCCACGAAAGAGGTCATGAACGCAGGCACCACGCCTCCGACGAGGAAGAGCACGATGCCGATGAGCGCGAGCAGCTTCTTGCTCATCACCTGCATCAGCTTGCCCACTATCAGAGTCACCGGGATTATCACGATGCAGGGTATGGAGATGAGCGTCTGTACGTCGGTCTGGCTCAGCTCCGGGAAGTTAGAGCCGATAACGCTCAGAGCGCTCGCAATTCCGACAACGCCCATCATCAAAACGGACACGAGATAAATGCCTATCTGGATCTTACCTTTGGACTTTAGCATATAAACTCTCTCCACTAAAAATATTGTGTCGAAGCGGCGCTGGATCTGAATTTACGTTGTACGCATTGACCGGCATTGTTAATATATTATCTTTTTGTCCGCCTGTCAAGGGCGGCGGAACTCAGCGAATCACACAACAGAGTGAGCGATTTAGCGCACTTTTTGCAGCAATATATGGCCGTAAATCGCAAGAAAATGTCGAATTTTAAATAATATATACGATGTAAATAATTGCACATTCGCCGTATATTTACGAATTATCGCCATAATACTCAAAATAATGTGCCGAATTTGATGAAATGTGCCAAAAATTTTTATACCTATTGATTATGGGAGCAAAAGATGATATCGTTACAAATGTGTCAAGCACCGGCGCTGACGCGGGAATATACACCGGCAATCTCATTTTAAGGAGGCTCTTTTGAAGTGAAGGAGATTTTGCAAAAGCTCGACAAAATGTCAACTCTGCGCCCGTTGGACATCATTAAAAAGAAGAAAGAGGGCAGCAAGGTTGTCGAGTTCTTCGGCGATTTCGTGCCGGAGCAGTGGATAACTGCTGCGGGGGCGGAGTCCTACCTCATCTGCAAGGGCGGCGACCCTCAACCTCCCGAGGCCACGCTCGACTATATGCTCCGCTTCATGAATCCGCTGGCGGCCACGATGGCCGGCTCCTATCTCCTCGGTCTGGACGCGGTCATGCCGATAGCCGACTCGGTCACTATCCAGCAGCATGACAGCCATTACGGACGCATGACTGAAATCCTCGAATACAAGGGTCTGCCCGTCTACAAGGTCGGCGTGCCTGCGGACTACACCGTGGACATCTCGAAGGAGTATTACAGGCACGAGCTGCGCGAGTTCCGGGCCATGCTCGAGAATCTTGTCGGCCATCCCATCTCGGACGACGACATCCGCGCCAACTACGCCAAGACCAACAAGATAAACGAGCTGCTCAGGAAGATCGACGAGCTGCGCAAGCAGGACAACCCGCCCATCACCTTCAGCGATTTCATAAAGCTCAACCACTACACTCTGAGGCTCGACTACGACACGAGCATCGAGGCTCTGGAGCAGATCTACGAGGAGCTGAAGAACGCTCCCGGCGCCCACGCGAAGGACGCTCCGCGCATCCTGATCATGGGCCGCGCCGTTGCTCTGGGCGACTATCAGGTTCCGACGATCATCGAGAACGCCGGCGGCTCCATTGTCTGCGAGTTCCTGGACGAGGCCATCAGGCCCTTCCACAACGACATCTCCACCGAGGGTGACGTTGTCGACGCCTATGCCTCCGCCATCTACGACAACCGTGTACCGCAGTGCATCTTCCAGCCCGCCTGGGAGGCGAGGTTCGAGCACCTCAAGAAGCTCATTGACGAATACCGCATCGACGGCGTGCTCTGGTATCAGCTCGCGTTCGACGAGATCTACGACATGGAGCACACCTGCCTGTCCAAGTGGATCAGCGAGATCGGCGTTCCCATGCTGAAGCTCGAGTCCTCTTACGAGTACTCGCGTGAGGCTATCGCTCCTCTGACCACCAGGCTCGAGAGCTTTGTTGAAAGTTTAAAGGAGGCAAAATAATGGCTAGAGATCTGAACCGCGAACTGCTCACACTCGCCGCCTTCGAGGGCGAGGAGCTTGAGGCGTTCCTGCCTCAGTGGATCGAGACCGCCGAGAGGGTCAAGGTCGACGATTCGATCCTGGAGTACGCTCTCGACACCTATATCCCGCAGAACTGGGATATCAAGTATCTCGGCGTGCGCAAGATGATCGGCGCCTATCTGCGCGAGCTGAACGACATCGTCCACACTCCGGAGATGAAGGCGAAGGGCGTCAAGATCCTGTACGGCATCCTGCCGGCCATTGCGAACTACTACTACGCTGCGAAGAACGCGGGCGGAGAGGGCATCTTCATCGGCTTCCCGGATCTGCTGATGGTGAACACGCTGAACTCCTTCTTCCACGGCGCGGCTCCTTTCCTGAACATCGCCGAGCAGTACGGCTTCACCTACGGCTGCCGTCACTGCCCGCTGAACAAGATGCGCCTGGGCGCGTACGTCACCGGCACCATCGCGGCTCCCGACCTGATCTGGAGCTGGGGCTTCAACTGCGACGAAGGCCCGAAGACCGACGAGATGATCCAGGGTATCACGGGCAAGAAGTGGAAGTACCACGTCTCCCGCGTGCCGCATGACTCGACCTTCAGCGAGGAAGAGGACATGATGGAGACCCGCCTGAAGTTCATGAGCGACCAGATGAAGCTGGGCGTGAAGGCCATCGAGGAGGCCACGGGCTTCACGATAACGGACGAGCATCTGATGCAGGCGAACAAGGACGTCGGCAGGCTGGGCTTCAAGTGCGGGATGCTGACAAATCTCTGCACCAACGCGAACCCGCCCGTACTCGGCGGCGAGACTCTGACCATGCTGCAGCAGGTGCTGACGGTGCCGTTCAACACTGGCTTCAAGTACATGGAGGACGCCATCGACACGCTGACGAAGGAAGTCCGTGCTGCTATCAAGGCCGGCGAGGGCGTCATGCCGAAGGATACCCCGAAGGTCGGCTTCTACAACCTGCCGTTCTGCATTCCCTGGGTCGGCAAGTTCTTCCGCGACAACGGCGTCATCACGGCTTTCTCGAGTGCGCTCACGCACTCGAAGAAGGAGATGTCCCCGACGAAGTATCCGGACGACCCCTGGATGTCGGCTGCGGAGAGCTGGGCTCGCAACGGAATGTGCATGAACCTCAACGGCGAGGCGAACAGCATGATCGAGAAGATCGAGCTGTGCAATCCGGACGGCATGATCCTCGGGTTCTTCGACTTCGACCGCTGGCTGGGCGCACAGCAGAAGATCATCGCCAAGATAGTGCAGGAGCGCACCGGAGTGCCTTCGTACTACATCGAGGCGGACTTCTGGGATGACCGCGATTACAGCCCCGAGTCCCTCAAGACCAGGATCGAATCCGTCTGCCAGATCATCAAGATGCGCAAGGCGATGCAGCAGTAATTAACCCAAAACAGTGACTTGTCAAACTAAGTGCAACAGGAATTGAGCTCAGCATCCCACAATTCCT
>CABVBV010000023.1 GCA_902496595.1 uncultured Eubacteriales bacterium
AATCGGCGCTGGCACGCGGCGTCAAGGTAACGGGTGCCACCGTGCATTTTGTCAACGAAATTCCGGACGGCGGCCGCATTCTGCTGCGGAAGGCCTCGCTTTGTCCCGGCAATAATTGCAATGGACGGAGGTCTGTGCTATAATGCCTGTATCGTTTTTTCGCGGGAGGCCGGAGATGCTGAACGTTTTTGAATATCTTGAACAGAGCGCGGCGAGATCGCCGGAGAAACTTGCGTTTGCAGACCCGGCGCGGAGCCTGAGCTTTTCGGAGCTGCTCGCGGAGGCGGGCAGGGTCGGCAGCTTCATCTCCGGGAGGACGGGCATACGCAGGCCGGTCGCCGTGCTGACCGACCGGAACGTCGACAGCCTCGCGGCCTTCATGGGTGCGCTCGCGGCGGGCTGCTTCTATGTCCCGCTCGACGCACAGATGCCGCCCAAGCGCCTCGGCAGCATACTCTCACGGCTCGGTGCCGAGGTCATCATAGACTGCGCCGGAGGCAGGGCCAAAGTCGAGGGGGCCGTCCCATTCGCGGAGGCCGTCTCGGGCGAGGCCGACTGGGGCATACTGGACGAGAGGCGCTCGCGGGTGCTCGATATTGACCCCGTTTACGTCATATTCACCTCGGGTTCCACCGGGGAGCCGAAGGGCATCGTCTGCCACCACCGCGGCGTCATGGACATCGTCGACTGGCTCGCGGAGGCGGGCGGCTTCACTGAGGACGACGTGCTCGGCGGGCAGGCGCCCTTCTACTTTGACCTCTCGGTCAAGGACATCTACCTCACGCTCAAGTGCGGCGCGAGCTGCCATATACTCGACAGGCGGCTGTTCATGTTCCCTCCCCTGCTGGTTAAGGAGCTGGCTGCGAAGGAGGTCACGGCGCTCGTCTGGGCGACCTCGGCCTTCCATCTCACCGCAAACTCGGGCGCGCTCGAGGGCGCGGAGCTGCCTAAACTGCGCACCGTCATCCTCGGCGGCGAGGCCCTGCGCGCAAAGCAGCTGAACATTTGGCGCAAGGCGCTGCCCCATGTGCGTTATGTCAACCTCTACGGCCCTACGGAGGTCACGGTGGACTGCACCTGGTATCCGGTCGAGCGCGAGTTTGCCGACGGCGAGTCCATACCGATAGGCAAGGCCTGCCGGAACATGGAGGTCTTCCTGCTGGGCGAGGATCTTAAGCCTGTGCCGGACGGAGAACCGGGCGAGATATGTGTGAGAGGCACGGGGCTTGCGCACGGCTATTTCGGCGACCCTGCGAAGACTGCGGAGTGTTTCATCCACGACCCGCGCCCCTGCGCGTGGCCGGACAGGATATACCGAACGGGCGACCTTGCGCGTGTGGACGAGCACGGGGACTTGGTCTTCCTCTCGCGGCGCGACGGGCAGATAAAGCACATGGGTTATCGCATAGAGCTGGGCGAGCTGGAGAACGCGCTCAGCTCCATAGAGGGCGTGAAGGCGGCGGTGAGTTTCTTCGACGCTGCTCGGGACAAGATAGTCTGCGTCTACGAGGGCGAGGCGGAGGCGGACGCGATAGGCCGCGAGCTGCGCGACTGGCTGCCGAAGTATATGCTGCCGAACGTCTACCGGCGGGTCGGGCGCCTGCCCTACAACGCCAACGGCAAGGTGGACAGGGTGCGGCTGAGGGATGAGTATTTCAATGGACAGGATAGCTGATGTAAAACAGATGGACGCGCTCATCGGCTCCGTCCTGCGGCGCGGGACGCTGACGAACTGCCCGCTGCCGGGAGCGGAGCTGCGCCGGGCGGCGCAGGCCGGGGAACTCTCTTGCGAGCGCTGGGACGGCGGGCTGTGCATACTGCGCGACTGCGGCGGGTTCTACCGCGTGAGCTACTATGTGACCGACCCATCGAAGCCTTTCCCCGGCTCCCCCGGCATGGACGCCGTGGTCGAAGGCGCGTATTCAGAGGCGATGGACGGGTTTTGGAGAGCCGGCGGCTTTGAGTTCCGCTTCCACAGATACCGGCTCTCGAGACCGGCTTCAGGTCTGGAAGAGGCGAAACTTCCGGAGCCGGAGCACGTCGAAGCCTGTGAGGCTCTGGAGCTCCTGGAGGCCTGCTTCGACCGGCGCACCGGCTGCCTTCCAGGGCTTGCCGAGCTCTCCGAGCGGGCCGAGGCAGGGCTGCTGCTCTCAAGGCGCGGCGACGACGGGGCTTTGGACGCGCTGCTCCACATAATACCGGAGCGGAACGGCCATCTGCTCAGGCAGCTTGCCGCCTCCGAGCGTTCCCGCGGCACGGGGCTCGCACAGTCTCTCGTGCGCGAGTTCATAAGGAGATACGGGAGTTCCCGGCTCTCGGTCTGGGTGCGGGACGACGCCCCGGCCGCGAGGCACATCTACGAAAAATACGGATTTCAGGCCGACGGGCGCGAGACGGCCGTCTGGCTGAGGAAGGGATGACACATCATGGAGAAGCTGCTTAAAATACTCAAGGAGGCCTGCCCGGGCGTGGATTTCGAGGGCTCGGACGCCCTCGTGGACGACGGGGTGCTCGACTCCTTCGACATCGTCTCGATAGTCTCGGCCATCATGGACGAGTACGACGTGCTCATCTCGGTGAACGAGCTGGTGCCGGAGAACTTCAACTCCGTGTCGGCCATGTATGAGCTGATAGAGCGGCTCGGGGCCTGATATTCCGATGTCTTTCACGTCGGTCGAGTTTCTGATATTTGTCGCGGCGCTGGTGCTGCTGTACTATGTGCTGCCGAAAAAGTGCCAGTGGCCGCTGCTGCTCGCGGCGAGCTGCGGCTTTTATATCCTCGGCGGGGGCGCGGCGATCGCGTACCTCGCCTTTACCGCGCTTTTGACCTGGTGGGCGGGCCTGCTTTTGGGGCGGCTGAACGCGAAAATGAAGGAGCTGCCGAAGGAGGAGCGCGGCGTGCCGGCAGGGCGCAAGCGGCTGGTCGTGCTCGTCACCTGCCTGCTGGCCTTCGGTCAGCTCTTTGTGCTCAAGTACCTCGGCTTCACGCTCGAGGCCATTGCGCGGCTCTTCGGGCGCGAGGGCTTCACGCTCGAGCTGGTGCTGCCGCTGGGCCTGTCGTTCTTCACCTTCCAGGCCGTGGGCTATGTCGTGGACTGCTACCGGGGACAGGTGGAGCCGGAGCGGAACTTCGGCAAGTACGCGCTGTTCGTGTCCTTCTTCCCGCAGATCATACAGGGGCCCATCTCCCGCTTCGGCGACCTTGAGCATCAGCTGTGCGCACAGCGGAGCCTCGACTGGGACAAGCTCAAGTACGGCATACAGCTGGCCATGTGGGGCTATTTCAAGAAGCTCGTCATCGCCGAACGCGCAGGCGTCGTGGCGGACGCGGTATTCGGGGACGTGTGGAGCTGGCACGGCTCGGTCATGGCCTTCGGCGCACTGGCCTACTGCGTGCAGCTCTACTGCGACTTCTCAGGCGGCATCGACATCACCCGGGGCGTGGCGCAGATGCTGGGCATAGACCTCGCGGAGAACTTCAGGCGGCCCATCTTCGCCCTGAGCCTTCAGGACTACTGGCGGCGCTGGCACATAACGCTCGGGGCGTGGATGCGCGACTATGTGTTCTATCCACTCGCGCTCTCGAAGCCCTTCCGCAGGGTCGGCTCCGTCGCCCGGAAAAGGCTGAAAGGCCCGGCGGGCAAGGTGCTCGCGACCTCGCTGGCGACCTTCGTCGTCTACTTCGTCATCGGCATCTGGCACGGGGCGAGCTTCAAATACATCGCCTACGGCTTCTACAACGGCGGCCTAATAACGCTCGGGCTGCTGCTCGAGCCTTACTTCGCCAGGCTAAGGCCGAAGATACACATGGACGAACGGCCCGGCTGGCAGCTTTTCCGCATGGCCAGAACCTGGCTCATAGTCTTCGCGGGCCGCTATATCACCCGTGCGCCGAGGCTGCTCACGGGGCTTGCCATGCTCAAGGCCACGGTGCTGGACTTCAACGCCTCCTCGCTCACTGACGGGACGCTGCTGAGTCTCGGGCTTTCAGGCTTCAACATGGCGGTCTGCGCCCTGGGCGTCCTCGTCGTGCTCGTCGTAGAGGGTTATCAGGAGAAGGGCGGGCACGTCCGGCTCTGGATGGAGCGGCGCAGCGGCTTTGCGCAGTGGGCCATGCTCATGGTCTCGCTGCTCGTCATTCTGGTGCTCGGTGCGGCGGGCAGCGGCTATGTCCCCGCCGAGTTCATCTACGCGCAGTTCTAGGAGGTGCGGCATGAGTTCTAAAAAATGGTTCGTCATGTTCTGCCTCTGCCTGCTCTGCCTGCCGCTGCTGCTCGCGGGGCTGAACTACTTCGTCGACCCCTTCGGCGTCTTCGGGAACCTCACCTGGTACTCATTCAGCGAGACGCTCAACCCGAGGATCGGCAAGTACGAATACCTGCTCGAGCACTCGGACGAGTACGACTCCTACATCGTGGGCAGCTCCTCCGCAAGCTCCTACCCGGTCGAGCAACTCAATGAGTACCTCGACGCGAAGTTCTACAACAGCTTTTTCTACGGCTCGGATATGTACGACTGCGAGAACACCGTGAGATGGCTGCTCGACAACTGCGAGGTCAAAAACATCCTCCTGAGCATCTACATCGACTGCGGCGCCCACTACGACGCGGGCGAGGACGAGCTCACCATGCGCGAACCCGCGCAGATAAGCGGCCGGAGCGAGTTCTGGTACTACCTGAGCTACCTGTTCAGCAGCCCGAACTATGCCTTCGACAAGCTCACGGATATGTATAACGACACCTTCCTCACCCAGCCCTTCGACGTCTTCGACGAATACACCGGCTCCTACGACAAGCGCACGCGGGACATCGAGAACATAGGCGGCATGGAGCGCTACCTCGAGGCCTACCCGGCTTTCGCGGACTACCCGGCGGTGAATGTGCAGCTCGACGAGATCGAAAACTGCATGGCGAGCGTCGCCGAGGTCAAGAGGATGTGCGAGGAGGCGGGCGTGAACCTCATCGTCGTCTGCCCTCCCGCGTACTCCGAGTACCTCAGTTATCTCGACAGCGGCGAGGTCGAGAGCTTCTTCACCTCTCTCGCCGAGGTCACGGACTTCTGGGACTTCACCTACAGCTCCGTGAGCCACGAGCCGAGATACTTCTACGACGAGACGCACTTCCGCAACTGCGTCGGAACCATGGCGCTCGCCAGGATCTTCGGGGACGAGAGCGTGTATGTGCCCGAGGACTTCGGCGTCTATGTGACGGCTGAGAACGCGGCGGAGCACGCGAAGACCGTCTCGGCGCTCGCGGCGGAGGCGGATGTGGAGAGCTACACCGCCGAGGTGCCGATTCTCATGTACCACGAGGTGACGGAGGGCGAGGCCGGGGAGTACAGCATAAACGTCGCCGACTTCGAGGCCCAGCTGCAGGCGCTTGCCGATGCGGGCTATACCACGGTCAGCTTCGACGAGCTTTACGACTACGTCACGACCGGCGCGGAGCTGCCGGAAAAGCCCATCGTCATCACCTTCGACGACGGCTACATGAACAACTACACCCTGGCCTTCCCGATACTCGAGAAATACGGCATGAAGGCCACCATCTTCGCCATCGGCGTGTCCTTCGGCAAGGATACCTACAAGGACACCGGAATTGAGATAACGCCGCACTTCGGCGCTGACGAGGCGCTCGAAATGGTGCAGTCCGGCCTCATATCCGTGCAGACGCACACCTGGGATATGCACCAGGTCGAGGGTCTGGACGAAGACCCGATACGCAGCGGTGTATTGCAGATGAAGGGAGAGTCCGAGGAGGACTACATCGAGGCGATGAGGCTGGATATCTCGACCGCTCAGGAGCAGCTCGAGGCGGCGACGGGCGAGCCTGTGACCGTGCTCTCCTACCCGAACGGGCTGTACTCCGACCTCAGCCAAGCCCTCTGCCGCGAGGCGGGCATACTCGTGACCGTGACCTCCGAGGCGATGGGGAACACCGTGATAAAAGGCATCCCGCAGTCGCTCTACGGCATGGGCCGCTACGTCGTGGACAGTCTGAGCCCGGAAGAGCTGCTGGAACTCATAGCCTGAGCAAATAGTTCAGGCAGCATTTGACCCCGCCCTCACGGGCGGGGTCAAATGCTGCCTGATATCAGAGGATGCGGCATTCGAGATAATAGCGTTTGTCCCTTGCGTGACCGATGGAGAAGCTCTTTTTGGGATACGGGCCCAACTTTGCGATGTCTTCAAAGAGCGCCGATTTTTCCAACCTCGGAAGAAGGATTCCCGCTCCGCTGTTTTTCTTCACTATTGTCCTCGCCTCATCGTCGCCGTGGATGTAGTCCGGCGCACCGCCGCGCTCCGCCATCCACTCGGCCGCAAGCTCGTCCACCAGCGTCACCAGCCTGCCCAGCGGCAGTCCCGTCTCGAAGCTCAGTTCCCGCTCGCCCGCCAGCACCGTCACCGACTGGCCTTTTCCCCGCGGCAGCCTCGCCGCAGCCTCCTCTATGAAGCCACGCGCCCGTGTGCCCGTGATGACCCTGTGTATCGGCTCAAACGTCACCGCCTCGTCGTGGATATTCACCAGTTCCACCAACGCATACCGCGCCGCGTGCCTCTGCCGCTGTTCCTCGCTCAGCTTAGGCTTTATCTGCTCCCAGCAGAGCTTCGCCGCCGCCAGGCTGTGATTGCCGTCGCCCATAGCGTACTTTATCTCGCCTTCCATCGCGTCCAGCTTCGCCGTCAGCTCCTTAGCCGCCTCGCCCGTCACGCGGCTGCCCCTTATGTGGCCGCCGCCCAGCATCAGCTCGAAATCATAGAGCTCCTCTCCTCCCGCCGCAGAGGGTATTATCGCATTTTCCGCGTCGTTTATGAACACCATGATGTGCGGCATCTCCAATATCGCGCCGCGCCTGACCTCGACCCTGGCCGGAAGCCTGCTCTCCACCGTGCCCTCCGTCGCCCGCACCGGCGTCGCCGTGCCCTCGGCCCAGTCGTAGCCCTCCAGATCCAGCTTGCCCACCAGCCCGCGCCTCACCGCGCCCGAGGGCAGCGTCCGCTCCACATACATGAAACTGTCGGGTATCAGCCGGAACACATCCTGGTTTACATAATCCGTCATCGCCTCATAGATCTTCCGGGTCTCCGCGGCGCTGTCGCGGATGCCGAGCCAGGCTTCGGGCAGCATGAGCCGCAGGGTGCTGGGCGCTGTGCCGACGATGCGCTCGGCCTCCTGCCAGTATTCCGGCTCCGAGGTGAACTGGTCGCAGGCGATGCAGCTCCATTTGGTCATGTCCGCCGAGGCGGGCAGCAGGATATCCGCGGGTGTGAACAGGCTCATACTATCGCCTCCATTGCAATTTTTGACCAGCCCTCCATCTGCTCGCGCAGGGCGGCCAGCTCTGTATTCTTGACCCACAGTCCTTCCAGCTTCTCGGTCTCGCGGACGCTTGCCTCGCCCTCTACCTCCATGCGGAACATGAAGCCCAGGTGTACGCTTCCGACCTCGTTCGTCTCCTCGTTGATGACACCCACGGGCTCGAGCGAGAGCTCATGTTCAACTTCGACCTCCTCGTCCACCTCGCGCCGAAGGCCGCGCATGAGCGTCTCGCCTCTCCCGGCCTCGTCCACGGGGTTTATGTGCCCGCCGACGCCTATGGATAAAAGGCCGTGCAGCCGCTTCTCGCCGCCCTTTTTCAGCCTTCGGAGCACCAGCACCTCGTCTCCGCGTGTGAGCACGACGTAGGGTATTATCTGCCGGTAGGACGGGTCTTCCTCCATCTCGGGCCTGGGCCGGAACTCGTGATGTGCGTTCACGATGTCCAGTATCTGCCTGTCGCAGCCTCGGATAAGGCCGTTTTTGCCCTTGATATAATCGTTCAACAACTCGGTCTTCACGACCAGTATGCTCTCGCTCATTTTGAAATCTCCCATTTTCTGGCCCGCTCCACTGCCCGGAGCCATTCGCCGTGATATTTATCTGCCTCTGCCGCGTCCATTGCTGGCTCAAACACCCGCTCCGACTGCCTGAGCCCGGTGATCTCGGATATGTCGCTCCACAGGCCGGCCGCCAGTCCGGCGAGGAAAGCCGCCCCGAAGGCGGTCGTCTCGACCATTTTCGGCCTGTCGATGGGCTTCCTCAGAATATCGGCCTGGAACTGCATGAGGAAGTCGCTGACCGAGGCTCCTCCGTCGACCTTGAGGATGGACAGGTTCCGGCCCGAGTCAAGCTCCATGGCGTCGAGCAGATCCTTGACCTGGTAAGCTATGCCCTCCAGCGCCGCCCTGACGATATGAGCCTTCGTCGTGCCCCTGGTGAGGCCGACCATCGTGCCCCTGGCGTACATATCCCAGTGCGGGGCTCCGAGGCCCGTGAAAGCCGAGACCAGGTAGACTCCGCCGTTGTCAGGCACGGTCTCTGCTATCGGCCCGCTCTCGGCGGCGCTCGAGATGAGGCCCACCTCGTCGCGCAGCCACTGGATGGAGCTGCCCGCGTTGAACACGCTGCCCTCGAGCGCGTAGGTCGTGTGCCCGCCGAGGCTCCAGGCCACGCTGGTGACCATGCCCGAGAGGCTCCTCACGCTGCGCTCGCCGGTGTTCATGAGTGTGAAGCAGCCGGTGCCGTAGGTGTTCTTGGCCTCGCCCGGCTTCACGCAGCCCTGGCCGAGCAGGGCCGCCGCCTGGTCGCCCGCGCTGCCGCAGATGGGTATGCCCGCCAGCGCCTCAAGACCCTTTATGCCCGGAGCGACCCTGCCGTACTCCGCAGAGGTCGGCACGGGCGCGGGCAGCATGGACATGGGCACGCCCAGCACGCGGCAGAGATCCTCGTCCCAGCGCAGTCGGTCTATGTCAAAGAGCATGGTGCGCGAGCAGTTGGAGTAGTCCGAGATGTGCTCCCTTCCACCCGTGAGGTTCCAGATGAGCCAGGAGTCCACGGTGCCGAAGATGAGCTCGCCCCGCTCGGCCCTCTCCCTCGCGCCCTCGACGTTGTCCAGGATCCAGCGTATCTTGGTGCCGGAGAAGTAGGCGTCTATGAGCAGGCCGGTCTTATCCCTTATGTACGCGCCGACGCCCTCGGCCGCGAGCCTGTCGCAGAACGGGGCCGTCCTTCGGCACTGCCAGACGATGGCGTTATACACCGGCTTGCCGCTCGACCTGTCCCAGACCAGCGTGGTCTCGCGCTGATTCGTGACGCCGATGGCCGCGATGTCCCCGGCCTCCACGCCGCTCTTTTCAAAGGCTTCGGCCAGGGCCTTTATCTGAGTTCCGAGTATGTCCGCCGGGTCGTGCTCGACCCAGCCGGGATGCGGATATATCTGCGGATAATCGTGCTGCGCGAGCGAGACTATCTCGCCGCTCCGGTTGAAGACGATCGCCCGCGAGCTGGTCGTGCCCTGGTCGAGAGCTATGACGTAGCCTTTCATCTTAAGCCTCCTTGTTGACTTGAAGAGCTAATTAGATTAAAATCCTTATATAAGAATAACACAACAGGAGGTAAATGAAAATGCCCATAATCGCAGAAAATAACTATACCTTCACGTCGGCCGACGGAGCTACGCCCATACACGTCAGGGAATGGGTGCCCGACTGCGACATAAACGGCGTTGTGCAGATAGCGCACGGCATAAACGAGTATATCGGCAGATACGCGGATTTTGCGCGTTTCCTGGCCTCGAAGGGTTTTGTTGTGGTCGGCAACGACCACCTGGGCCACGGCGAGAGCGTGCTCAGTCCCGAGTATATAGGCTTTTTCGCCATGGACGAGGGCTGGTACAAGGTCGTTGCGGACATGGAGCAGCTGCGGCAGCTGAGCTCTGCCAAGTGGCCGGACGCACCGTACTTCCTCTTCGGTCACTCGATGGGCAGCTTTCTGACGAGGACGTACATGATAAGGTACCCCGGCGCACCGCTGAAGGGTGTGATACTCTCCGGCACGGGCCAAGCTCCGGAGCCGGTAGTTGCCGCGGGCAGGTTCCTCTGCGACGGGGATATGATAAAAAACGGCCCGATGCACCGGAGCGAGGCGATATCCAATGTCGCATTCGGCAGCTACAACAAGCAGTTCGAGCCGAAGCGCACGAAGTACGACTGGCTGACCAGAGACGGGTCGGTGGTCGACGCCTACGCGCAAGACCCGTTGTGTACCTTCACCCCAACCACAAGCCTGTTCAGGGACATGATGTACGGACTGTCCATCATAGGCCGGAGAAAAAACATATCGAAGATGAACAAAGACCTGCCTGTGTTCTTCCTGAGCGGGGACAAAGACCCTGTGGGAGGCAGCGGCATTCAGGTAGCCAAAGTGTACAGCCTGTTCGTCCAGGCGGGGATGAAAGACGTCTTTTACAAGTTCTACAAAGACGGCCGCCACGAGATGCTCAACGAGCTGAACAAGGACGAGGTCTATAAGGACGTTCTGAACTGGCTCTTCAAAAAAATAGACTAAAAGAACAAACGGCCCGCCAAATAGGCTCCAAACCTTCGGCGGGCCGCCTCTGTTTTTTCCGGCCTTACCTGTCTGCTCAGGCTTCGGCAGACAGCAGCTCCTCAAACATTTTTATCCCGGACAGCTGGAAATCGAGTTTCTGCACATACCTCCCCATCTCAGCTTTTGTCATCGTCTTCAGCCGCTCCCACTCCTTTTCCTTGTAGTCGTTATTTTGCGGCAGCCTGATCATGAGCCGCAGAAGCTCGCGCTTGAAACGCTCCCTCGGAGTCTCCGGCTTCCAGCGAAGCTCCAGGTTCGCCGCTTCTCCGGATCGCAGTGCAAACTCGGCTCTCAGGCCTCCGCAGCGGCGAAGTTTGACGGGCCGCCGCTCCCCGCACACTTGCAGCGTCAATTCTCCATACGACACTCCCTCGAACCTCAGTTCGAATCCGCGTCCCTTTTCCCAGCCCTCAGCCGGCATGGAGATATCCAGCCTGAGCGTTCCCTCTTCCTCTGCGCTCTGGGTGAAAACCGTCACCGACGGCTCTTTCGGACTGCCCTCATACATCCGGAAAGCTCCGTTTCCCGGGAAAACGCGCACGAGCAGCTTTTCCGGCTCTTTGCAGCTGTTGTCCGGCTCGGCGTCCAGCGTGAGGCAGGCGCCGGCTCTTGCCAGCACGGGTATGCTGCCCATGTCTCGGAGCATATGCAGCTTCCGGCCTCCGTCGTAGACCCGGCCAGTGAATATGTCCGTCCAACGCCCCTCCGGCAGCCAGACGTCCGCCTCGCCCATGCCCATGCTCTCCGAGTGCCCGGTGATGGGTGCGACCAACAGCTCTTCTCCGAACATATACTGTCCGTCGGCCATATATGCCTCGGGTTCCTCCGGCCACATATGGTACATGGGGCTTATGAGCTGTGCGCCTTCCCTTTCGCCCAGGCAGGCATAGGTATAGATATACGGCACCAGCATATGCCTGAGCCTGAACCATGTTCCGGCTATCTCCCTGGCGCCTGAAGGCAGCGTCCAGGGCTCCTTGGACACAGTCGGGGTCGGGCAGCAGTGGATGCGGTTTATGGGGCTGAACACGCCGAATTGCAGCCAGCGCAGGTACAGCTCGTCGTCCCGCTCGCCCTGGTAGTGCCCTCCTATGTCGTGGCTCCACCAGCCGAAGCCGACGTTGGCGGCGGTGGCGGTGAAGTACGGCATATACCGCAGGAACTCCCAGTTCATGAGCGTGTCGCCGCTGAAACCCACGGGGTATCTGTGCGCGCCGGGGCCGCAGTAGCGCGAGAGGATCAGGCCCTCTCCGGTTCTGTGCTCGTTGTCCAGCCAGTGATAGTGATTCAGCGCCCAGAGCGGGTCGAGGCCCTCCTGCGCGGTCTTGTTCCCCTGCTGCCAGTCTATCCACCAGAAGTCCACTCCCTCGTCCTCCAGCGGATGGTGTACGTCGTTGAGATATCCGGTCACGAAGTCCTCGTCCTGTATAGCGAAGGGTATGTGCAGCTTGGTATCCGGATCCACGCCCATGCGCCTTGCGATATCAGCGTAGGGCCGTTCAAACCAGCGGAAGCCGAGGGCCGGATGCAGGTTCAGGCTCGTCCTCCGTCCCTGCTCATGCAGCTTTCTGAGAAACTCGACGTGGTCTGGGAACAGGCCCTCGTTCCAGGTATAGCCCGTCCAGCCCTCCTTGCCGCCGTATTCCTCACCGTCCAGGCCCTTTTCGCTGATACCGAACTGCCTGTCGATATCGACGTAGTGCCAGTCCATGTCGATGACGGCGACGGACATGGGTATTCCCTCGTCGTCGAAGCGTTCCATGAGTTCCAGGTATTCGTCCTGTGTGTAAGGCCAGTAGCGGCTCCACCAGTTGCCCAGCGCCCAGCGTGGAGCGGCGGGAGGATAGCCGCTTATCTCATACAGCGCCCGCACCGCCCCGGCGTAGTCGCGGCCATAGGCAAAGACGTAGAGGTCGCAGGCTCCCTTCGGGCGCGACACCAGTCTCCCGTCGGGCATGAGCAGGAGGCTGTCCGAGTCGTCCAGCACAGCCACGCCGCTTCTCGAGCACACGCCGCGGCTGAGCGGTATGTGCTCCTTATCGTAAACATTCACCTCGGGCAGAATGCGCAGGTGTTTTCCGTCGGAGGTATCCAGCGTCCGGAATGTGCCGAGCAGGTTCCCGTCGTTGTCGAACCCAGCCTCGCTGCCGTCGGGGAAAAGCACGCGGCCGTCGAGGGGCCTGTCCGGGCGGATATGCAGCCGCACGGCGCCGGTGTCCAGCCGGAGCTCACCGTTCTCTTCTTCCAGGCTGAAGCGCACAGGTTCCGCGTCTCTGTACCAGACAAGCTGGCTGGCCTCGTCAGTGAAGCACCCGTCGGGCGCAGTCTCGACGCGGAAAAGCCTGTCGGCCAGCACCGTGAGCCTGAGCCCGCCCCGGGTCACCATATTCTCTCTCTTTGCCACCGGCCTGAGTTTCGGGATAAGATAGTCGTGCAGCATAAGCTCCTCCGTTCCGGCGCAGCTGCCAAGCGTCGAAGCAGCGCGCCTCATGTTCAAACGGGACAGGCATACTTGCGCCCTCGTCCGTCAATTTCAATGTATAGCGCATTCCCGGCACATAATCAAGCCAATCGTACTCTGCATCTTCCGAAAAGCACCAAAACGTGAGCTTGTCATAGCTCTCCGTGCCGTTTCCCACGTAGCTGCCGAGCGTCCCGTCCGCAGTGTTGAGAGGTATCACGGAGCCGGAGCGGACGAACACGGGTATCTCGCCGAGCCCGCACTCGAACGTGTGGATGCCGGGCTCATATATTTCCCCGTCGAAAAGGCCAAACCACTCACCTTCCGGCAGGTACACCTCCACTCTGCCGCTAGATATCTCCGTCACAGGGGCTACCAGCAGGCTGCGGCCGAGCATATACTGGTACTCATAGTCCGCCGCCGCGCTGTCCTCCGGAAACTCATAGGCCATGCTGCGCATGAGCGGCTCGCCGCTCACGCATGAATACGCCGCTTCGGAGTAGATATACGGCAGCAGGTTCATTCTGAGGTTCGCGTAGTACCTGTACACCTCGAGGCAGGTGTCGCTGCCCTTGCGTTCGGCCATATTCCAAGGCGTACGGGCCCGGCTGGGCACAGGGTCGCCGCTCGTCTCCGAGTGCAGCTGCATGACCGGCGAAAAAGCCGCCTGGGCCACGCTGCGGCAATAGAGCTCCGTCGTGGGCACGTCCCCGCTGAAGCCCGCGATGTCCCAGGCAACAAACGGTATGCCGGACATGGACGCGCTCTGCGCCGCGATTATCGCCGATTTGAAGGCCTCGGTATCCGACAGCTGGTCGCCTATCCAGCACAGCGGATGGGTCTGCATGGAGCTGCCTCCGGCGCGGCTGAAGGTGACTCGCTCCTGTCCGTCAGCATTTATGAAGTCATAGTACGCCTGCGCATACACATCGGGATATGCGTTTCTGAGGCTGCGGCCCGATAGGCCGTTCGAGGCCACGACGTCACGCCCCCAGACGAACTCACCGCCATCTGTTTTGAAGCCGTCTACACCCAGCTCATCTATCAGGTATCTCCGCTTTTCCAGGAACCATCTAGCTGCTTCGGGATTCGTAAAGTCCACCAGGAGGCTGCTTCCGAACCAGGTTCCGGATGGCATACGATAGGTCGAACCATCCTCGCAGCTGAACACATAACCCATATCCTCGGCATAAAACTGGTCTCGCATGGACTGAACCGGAGCAGTCGCCGAGTATTTGAGCACCGGTATCTGCCAGAGCAGTACCTTTATCCCGTTCTCGTGCAGCTCGTCGATCATTCCTGCGGGGTCAGGCCATCTGCCCGAGAACGTAAAATCGTCCAGGCTGAAGGCTCCGGAGCCGTCATTCGGCTCATACTCCGCGTCGTTCCAGATGTAAAATGTCTCCTCGTCGCTCCAGGCCTCGATAACTATCACGCTGGTGGATATCCGATTTTCCAGAGCGGCGTCCAGCTGCTCCATTATCTCCGACTGCTTGTTCCACTCGTTTGCAGATATCCACGGGCCGAACGCCCAGGCGGGCGGCAGTTCCGCCTTCCCAGCCAGTTCCGAGTATTTGGAAAAAATGTCGGCGTTAGCCCCAGCAATAATGTAGAACGGCACGGAAAGCTCTCCGTCGCCCTCGGTATACACCTCCACAACGCAGGCGTTTTCACGCTCGGAACACATGGCGAAGCGCGAATAGCAGGTGCTGTCCACAAATAAGCCGTACTTGTCGGGCACGAAATAGAACGGCACCGGCGCATATGATTCGCCCTGCTGCTGTGTATACCAGTTGACGCAATAGATATCCACGGTTTTGCCGCGTTGATCGAGTGAATCATACCTCATGCCGAAACCGTAAAACGGATCTGTTTTCTCCGCGGCAACGCTTAGCCGTACTCCGCTTATGCTCGAGCCGTCAGTCAGCAGTTCCAGGCCCTCGCACGTTCTGAGGATCTCCCGGCCATTGAGCGAGGCGGAGAAGTCGCATTCGTCCTGCTCAAATGCAGCCTCAAGACCGTCTGACATTAAAACAGTGACTTCGGCTTCCTCCGCGCACACCGTTACCGCTCCGCTCTCCACGAAGAGAGACAACACCCCGTCTGAAATGCCGGCCGTGACCGAGGCCTCGGCTTCTCCGACTGTGCCGGACATTACCAGGTTCTCTCCATCCCAGCCCACGCTCTCAGGCGCGAACGTCCGCCACTCCGAAACAGAAAACACAAATATCCCCAACTGCTTTTCAGCTTTCCCGTTTTCTCCGGCGCAGACTGTATATTCAACACTATCCCCGGCGTCGAAACTGCCCAGCTTACCAAGGCAGTGCAGGCGCTCTACCCCATCAACGCTGACGTTCGACCTGTGGCTGCACTCAACGGGCTCCATCATCTCGCCGTTGAGCGTCCATTCCAGCCATATATCCTTGCCTTTCAAGGACGTCCCGACAGAGATGTTTATCTCCACCTCTTCGCCGGCTTTGGGGTCTCGGGGACTTCTCTGCCACCATTTTTCAGGCACTTCCTTGCTGCCGTACAGGTTGTCCCAACCGTATGGCTCATGAGCAAGGCCGTCCGACGGCAGGCCATAGAGCTGAAGCTGCGTCTGCTGCATCTCCTGCTGTTGTGTAGCCTGCGTCTGCGTTGTCCCACAGGCAGAGATCGCGGCGGCGAGCAGGATCGCCGCCGCGATTATTTGCGCTTTTCGCATCGTTATTCTCCCGTAATGCCCGTCTTCTCTATGCTCTCCACGAACTGCCTCTGTATTATGACGTAGAGCAGTATGAGCGGAAGTATCGAGAGCAGAGTTCCGGCCAGGCGAATGGATTCGTTCAGAGCTCCACCGGTGCTGACGCCGGAGGAGGAATAGAGCTTGTTGAAGGCGTCCACGAACTGCTGCAGGTGCATTGGCAGGGTCGTCACTGCGCCGGTCGAATACTGCGGTATCTGCGTCGTATCATTCCATATCCAGATGAACGAGAACAGGTAAGTCAGCACCAGCGCGGGTTTCGCCATGGGCATGGCTATACGGAAGAATATCTTCCACGGCCCGGCCCCGTCGATCTTTGCCGCTTCATCCATGGCTTTCGGGTAGGAGCTGAAATAGTTGTAGAATATGAGCAGGAACACCGAGCTCTTTATGCCCTGGCCGAGTAGGCAGATGAGGTACATGGGCCAGATGGTGCCCACCAGCTTGTAGGTGTTGAAGAGCAAAAAGCGCGGTATCGTCGTCACCTGGCTCGGTATGAGGAAGATGAACACCGCAAGCACCACCCAAAATTTCTTGAAGGGCACAGGGTATCTCGCCAGGCCGTAGCCAGCCATGGCCAGAGTCAGGGTCTGGAGTCCGGCAGGTATCACCGTCATGATGAGCGAATCCTTGAGCCCGTCCCAAAATTCCAGCGTCCTTGCCGCTTTGCGAAAACCTTCGAGGGTGAAGTGCGTAGGCACCCAGGTCACTGTGGCGTCAACAAGGTCTGCCGTGTCCATGAGGCTGACAGAGATCATATAGATAAGCGGGTAGATAAACACGAAGCCCAGGCCGGTCAGTATCAGATAGGTCATCAGCCTGGACGGGACGCTGGCCGAACCCGCCTTGCCTCTGAAAAACCTGGTTAGCGCCTCGCCGGCGCCTGTGCGCGGCGCTCTGTTTTTCGTCTTTCTGCGCATCACTTCGGCCCTCCCTTCTCCCGGCGCTCCCTGAGCAGCAGGAAGGCGATGGTCATGAGCAGCATCAGGCAGAAGGCATATATCCACGACATGGCCGCCGCAAAGCTGTACGGCCTGGCAATATCGGTGATCGACTCCATTATCTTTGTGTTCGTGGCGTCGTCCGCCGCAGTGCCCATTTCTATTATCGTGTATATTGTGTTCAGCATGATGATCGGTCTCAAATGAGGCAGTGTTATCTTCCAAAACGCCTCCCACGCTGAAGCGCCGTCTATGGACGCCGCCTCATACATACTGCTGTCGATTTTCTGGAGCGACACCAGAAAAACGATTATCTGGACGCCGCAGAACCAGAGTATCCTGATGAAACTGTTCAAAATGCTCAGCAGCAGCGTCGACCAGCCCTTGTCCAGCTCCATCAGTATCGAGCTCAGGCCCATGATGTCCATGTCTATGCTCATGGCCGAGGTCTCGGTCAGCAGCTCGGACATCACGGGGCCGCTCATTATTATCACGGGCAGGAAGAAGATCATCCTGTATACCGTCCTGCCGCGGAAGCTCCGGTTGAGCAGCAGGGCGATGACAAGGGCGAACACAACTGAGATCGGTGTCCCTATGGCCACCTGCGTAACGGAAGTCACCAGCATGGTGGGGTACTCCGTATCCAGAAACAGGGCCTGCCTGAAATACTCCCAGCCTATCGGCTCCAGCGTGATCTCTCCGGGGCGTATAGCCACCTGATTGAAGCTGATGACTATGGAGTAGACCAGTGGATAACAGGTTATGGCAAGAAAGCCGATTATCCATGGCAGAAAGAAGATCAGGCCCGAGAGCGTCTCCCTCTGCCGGTTCTTGAGTCTGAGTGCGCCGAACTTGGCCGACCTGGCAAGACCGCGGCGGCGCTCCTTCAGTTTTACGGACGAGCCGCTGTTTGAGCCGCGCATACGCCTCACCCCCTCATTCCACTACGGCGAACCAGCACGGCTCTACGCTCACGCCGTCCGCCGTCTGCACCTTGTCGGTATAGTTGACGTAAATCTTTACGCCGTTGTCATAAGTCACGCGCATAAAACCGCTTCCAAGGCAGCTGTGCTCTGTTATTGCGTGCCCCCACACGCCGTTGAGCGCCGAGGACACGGTTCCGTAGGCCTCTGTCATCTTGTCGTGCCAGCCCTCGAAGCCCGCGGAGGAGTATTCCGCCTGCGCGGTATTTACGAGTTCAACACTGTCGCAGGCCACTACCGCAAAGGACGGAGCCATGCCGTACTCTATCAGTCTCAGCAGCTTTTCGCGTGAGCAGGACGTCATATTCAGAGGCTCTGCGAAGACTTCCGCGCAGCCGCTCAGGACTATCTGCAAAAACGGCACCGTATCGCTCTCATACAAAAGCTGGCTGCTCACCGTAGGAGCGCCGAAAAACTGGTCGGTCTGCGCCCAGAAATACTGGTTCGGCTTATACATCGCCAACTTGCCGCCGGACGACAGGCTCTCGACCAGGCTCTCCACCAAGCCCAGGCTCTCCCCCCTTGTCACCTCTTTACCCGATGTGAAATCGCTGTACAGCCTGAACGACAGCTGATCCAGCGCAAATTCCGCGCCGTAGTCCCGGGACAGCGCCGAATCTACGGCCCGTTCCACCCGAGAGAGCCTGTACACATAGGTCGTATCATACATGGCGCCGTACACATTCAGGGAGTTCTGCCACTTTATGACCATGCTTGACAGGTTGTTGGCAGCTTCAGTGCGCTGAGTGATCTGGTCTTCGTTGGCCGTAAGCGGGTTCAGGTACAGCTTGAGTTCCCCGCCGCCGCTCTCAAGCTGCGAGCGCAGCTGTTCCAGCTCCTCCCTGGAGCCGAGCTGACCCAGCATCTTTTTGCCGGCTTCATTGTTTTTGGTGTAGCAGCGATACACCATGAGCAGGTTTTCTATCCCGTCCTCTCCAAGCGACGCAACGATCTGCGCAGCGTCTGAGAAGGACGTGAAGGTGCTCGTGGTATTGAACAAAAACCCCTTCTTCTTGTCTGCTCCCAAGACCTCGAGCAGCATGGGCATTTCCGAACCGGCATCCCGCTCCAGCTCCGTCAGTTCTCCGGCTTCGAGCAGCAGGTCTCTGTACATCACGGCCATGCCGTCATAGTCCGCTTCTTCGCCGTCGGTGAAATAGAAGCTGATCTCGGGCTCCATCACATTCATCTCCGGCTGCGGCATGAGGGCGCCCGAGCCCTCCTTGCGGTTGATGTTCATCATGTACTTCTGCCTGTACTCAAAACGCGCCGCCGCCCAGTTGTATGGGTTGTTCGTCAGGGCGGGCGTCGCCACGATGCTGGCGTACTCGGCCCCGCTCTCCACTACCGCGAGAAAGCCGTTTTGTCCTGCGCCGTGGACTATGCCGTAGATCGGCATGAACGCCTGGTTTTCCTCTTTTATGTACGCATAGCCGCCGTAGCTGTAGTTCTCCACGCCGGCGTCGGGGCCGTATATCCGGGCGGCATAGGTGGAGACATAGTTCGCCGGTTCGAGGAAGCGGATGAGTGCGCCCGTGCCGTCCGGGATGAGCATATAGCCGTCAATATCGGCGCCATATGAAGAACCGAGGAACGGCATAAAGGTGACGGATTTGAGCGTATAGCCCTTTTTGTCATCCTCGAGCAGTTTCTCCCTGAGGCTGCCTTCGACCACTTTGAAGCTCAGGCGGCTGCCCTCGAGTTCGACTGATACGGCCATCTCTATGCCTACGCTCTCGAAGGCCAGGCTGCAAACGAGCCCGTTTTTCGTCAGCTCGTAGCTCGCTGTTCCGTCCTTGCCTATACTGAGCCGGCTCTCGCCGCCGGAGCTGTCGAAGCATTCAATGGCCACGAGCGAGTTGCCGTAGCAGTTCCAGGTGCTGTTCAGGCCTTCCGCTTCCTCGAGCGGCAGGCTGCCCCAGATATAGCCGCTGCTCTTGTTCACGATTCTAAGTGCCCCGTACTGCCTGTTGAGCCAGAGCTCCAGCTCGTCGGACTCAGCGGCTTTTTCAAAACCCGCAAGGTCAAAGCGGCTCTCCACCGGCTCGTCGCTGTAAGGATGTACC
>CABVBV010000024.1 GCA_902496595.1 uncultured Eubacteriales bacterium
TGGGCGGGAACGGTGCGGCCGCGGGTGATCATCCTGGAGAACGTGGAGGAGTTCCAGACCTGGGGACCGGTGCGTCGTGGACGCCCGGTAAAATCAAAGGCCGGTCAGACATTCACAAAGTGGCTGGAGCAGCTCCGGGACTTGGGGTATGACGTCGAGTGGCGCGAGCTGGTAGCCGCGGACTATGGCGCGCCAACCACGCGCAAGAGGTTTTTCCTCATTGCCCGCTGCGATGGGCGGCCCATCGTGTGGCCGGAGCCTACTCACGCGCCAGCTGACAGCCCGGAGGCGAAGGCGGGGCTGAGAAAACCGTGGAGGAGCGCGGCGGAAATCATCGACTGGTCGCTGCCGTGCCCGTCCATCTTTGACACGCGGAAGGGAGTGCGTGATAAGTACGGCCTCACCGCACAGCGGCCACTCAGCCCAAACACCATGCGGCGTGTCATCCGCGGCGTGGACAAGTTTGTGATTAGGTTGTCGGCACCGTTTATTGTTCCAGTGGGGTACGGAGAGGCACCGGGACAGCTGCCGCGCGTGCATGACATGGGTAGGCCACTGCCAACAGCGATGGGCGCAGGCAAGCACGGAGTTTGCCAGCCTTACATCATCCAGTATCACACGGAGCGGCACGAGCATGTCCGGGGGCAGAACGTGACAGAGCCACTGATGACAATAGACGCCGCCAACCGTTATGGGCTGGCGGCGGCATCGCTGACTGCATATTACGGCGCTGAGCGCCATGGGCAGGACGTGACGGCCCCTCTGCGCACTGTTACAGCGCGAGACCGCGCAGGCCTGACGCTTGCAAGCCTGGTCAAGATGAAAGGCACGAACCTTGGCGGCGCGGCCTCCGAGCCGGTGCAGACCATCACCGCGGGCGGAGGTCATCATGGCGTGGTCACTACAGAGGTGCGGAAAGCGGAGCCGGGCGCAGAGCTGCACAACTGGCCGAAGATCCGCGGACTGCTCAATATTTACTGCGGGTACGCGCTGGCGGATGACGAGGTGCTGCTGCTTGAGCTTGGCGGCGCGTGGTATTTCATAGCCGATATTGGCCTGCGTATGCTGATACCGAGGGAGCTGTATCGTGCCAACGGCTTCCCGGACGACTACATCATCGACCGGGACTACACCGGGCGGGATTATCCGAAGTCTAAGCAGATCGCCCGCTGCGGCAACGCCGTGCCGCCGCCCTTCGCAGAGGCCCTCGTGCGCGCAAACCTGCCAGAATGGTGTGGGCGTGAATGATGAAACTATCTGAAAAACAAATTGACCGTCTGTTCTGGGCGATGTGGTTTGAGCTCATCAGCTGGATCGCATGCTGCTGGCTCGATGTGCCGCTTTGCGGGTACATGCGCATACGCTCATGGACGGGCTATGCCGGAGCTGCGGCGGCGGTGATGGCAATAATCATTACATACCGAACGTCAGCAAATTGGAAAGGGAGATTGCCTTGTGATGGCTGAGCGACATATCACGCTGTGCGTGACCTGCAGCCCAAAGTTCGAGGAAGTGACCGAGCTCGACGCGGATAAACCTCTGAGCAAAGTCCGCTGCGCCTGCTGCGGGCGGTCTCGGAATGGATACTCATATCGGGTGCGAACTCGAAAATCTGCTGAAGATAGGAGGAAGGCTGGTGCCAAGGATAAAGTTTCGACTCGCGACTGACGCCGATGGGCGGAGCGTCGACTGCAAATCATTTCAACGTTTGCCGGGCGGGAGCGCCGTGTGCGATATACTCAACCACCCTTGGTGTATAGCCAGGGGGTCGGCCGGGCCGGAAGGCTGCTCGTTCCGTCAGCCTCTGGAACAACAGAAAAGGGAAGGCGAGGCTGCGGCCTCGCCTTCGCGCGTAAAGGGGGGCGGCCGCCATAGCAAAGACTAAACGCCTTATCACGGTGACAGCCGGGCAGCTCGTGTACGGCGTATGCTATACCCAGGCCATGGCGGCGGACTCTCCAAGAGAGCGTGCGGAGAAAGCCAAGTGCAGCAGCGCGGCCAGACAGAAGCTGAACTTCAAAGCGATGTGGAAGCAGCTGCAGCTGCTGCTCTGTGCCAATTTCAAAAGACATGACCTGTGGATCACCCTCGGCTTTGATGACGCTCACCTGCCTCCGAACCGCAAGGCCTGCAAGAAGATCATGGCCCGATTCATGGACCGGCTGCGGGCTCGGCGGCGTGCGGATGGGGAGGAGCTGCGCTATGTTTATGCGATACATGAGCTCCAGGACGACGGCTCCAGGCGGTATCATTTTCACATGATCATCAATGCTGAGTCCAGCAGAGCAGACTACGAACTAATTCGCTCACTGTGGGAGTGGGGCGATAACATAGAGATCTCCCAGCTCTCGGACAGCGAGCACTACGGCCGCGATGACTTCATGGAGATCGCGCAGTACATGGTACGAGAGCGCAACCCGGACGCTGATTCAAAGGTAATTGCGGTCGGTGACAAAGGCTATGTCGGATCCCGAAACCTTGCCAAGCCTGTGCGGGAGTCGCAGCTGGTCGACGACAATGTGACTATCACAGCGCCGCCGGGAGCTGTGATCCTGGACCGAGACGAGCGGCAGAATGGATACGGCTGCTACACATATATATCGTATCTGTTGCCCGAGCCGAGGCCAGAGCCTGCTCGCAGACGCCGAAAAATCGAATAGCTATTATTTTTTCTGACTTGGGGTTGTGTATATCTTTAGGCGGGAGGTACGAGAAAATGACGGAAGGTACACGAAAACGCTTGACACATTTAGGTGCGCTGGGTAAACTGGAGGTGCGAGAAGGCCGGATCGTCTGCCCGATATGCGGCAGCCGCACAGACCAGGTTATCCTGCCGGATACCCGAGCGGTGCAGTTGCCGGTATGGTGCCGCAAGTGTAAGCTCCGGCTTCTCGTGACAATTTCAGACGGCGAGTGCCAGTGCCAAAGTGCCAGTGCCTGACTTCGACTATGTGTCGGAGGCAGGCGCTTTTTTGTTTGCCGCCGGGAGGTGTGCTGAATGTGGGACGGATACGAGAGCCGACGATGGCGTGCCTATGTCAGACCGCGCATCCTGCGCCGTGACGGGTACCGCTGCCGCGAGGCGCGGCGCTATGGGCGCAACGTTGAGGCGACTGTCGTTCACCACATCTGGCCGGCCGAGGATTGGCCAGAATATGCCTGGGCTGACTGGAACCTCCTGAGCTTGTCGGCTGAGGCGCACCGCGCGATGCACAACGACGACGGCAGCCTCTCGGCGCTCGGCGAGTCATGGCGCCGCCGGACTATCCCCCCCACCCCCTGAGACTGAAAATCTTTGCCCTTGATCACTGGCAGCGTCCCCTTTTCCGACAGCGGACAAAAAATTTGAGGGGGGTAAAATTCGGCGTTCAGGAGAAACGGAAACAAGAACTCGCGCGCGGACTGCGCCCGTGAACGACGCGCCCGCGCGAATGAGCCGGAGGCGGTGAATTGGCCAGAGAGGACATAATCCGCGACGCAATGCGCGCCGTGGACACCTACAACGAGATATACGAGCCGACCATCAAGGTCCTGGCCAAGACTGAACGCCAGCTCTCCCGAGCGGAAAAGGAATGGCGCAAGCAGGGCGGCCAGATGGTGGCCCGCATGACCAACAAGGCCGGAGCTGAGTACATGGCGAAAGACCCGTACTGGTCGGCCGTCGAGAAGCTGCGTGCGGATGCCCTGGCACTGCGCACCCAGCTGGGTCTGACACCCGCCGGGCTGAAAAAGGCCCGAAGCGCCGTTGAAGCAAATGCCTCGTCGGGAAGCCCGATTGAGGCGCTGCTGGATACGGCCAAGGAAACGGCCATTGCCAAAGCGGCGGACTACCAGGCCGCCGTCGACGCCTATGTTGAGGGCGTCCTGTCCGGCGACGTTCCCGCCTTCACCGAGATCCGCCAGGCCTGCGCCAGATATGTGTCCGATTTGGACACGGGGCGCTGGGACTTCCGGGCGGATGCGGCGAACCTGATAATCGCGCTCATCGAGACGACAATCTGCCACCAGCAGGGCGAGGACCTCGAGGGCTTGCCCATGCGCGGACGCCCTTTCGAGCTGCTGCCGTATCACAAGTTCTGCGTTTACAACATCATGGGCTTTTATCAGCCGGGTACACAACTACGGCGATATGTTGAGGCTCTGATATTTGTTCCACGCAAGAACGTCAAGACCACCTTCGCAGCGGCGCTGGCCTGGGCCTTTGCCCTCTATTACCGGATGTCGGGCTCAAAGGTGTATGAGGTCGGCGGCGCGCTGAAGCAGGCCCTGGAGGGCTTTGACTTCCTCAAATTCAACGTGAAGCGTCTCGGCATATCCGTAGACGAGGATCCCGACAACGGGCTGCGGATCATAGGCAGCAACAATGAGCACAGCATATCGGGCGATGTCGGAGACGGGTATATCTCTATCAATGCCCTGGCTACGTCGCCCGACCGTCAGGACTCGTTCAACGCCAACGTCATCATTGCCGACGAGATGCATACCTACAAGAGCGCCAAGCAGTACCAGGTGCTCAAGGACGCGACCAAAGCGTACTCCAACAAGCTCGTTATCGGCATCTCGACTGCCGGCTCTCTGGAGCTCGGCTTCTGTGCGCAGCGCGTTGACTTCTGCCGGAAGATCCTCGACGGCACCGTGACCGGGGACATAGCTGACCGCACCTTCGTATTCATAGCCGCGGCCGAGCAGGGCGCGAACGGCGAAGTCGACTATGATGACCCTGCTGTCATGCAGGCCTGTAATCCAGGCTGGGGCGCGAGCATCCGCCCGGCGGACATGATCGCCGACGCGCAGCTTGCCCGCGAGGATCCCCAGATGAGGCCGGAGTTCCTGACCAAGAGCCTCAATGTCTTTATCCAGTCGCTGCGTGCGTATTTCGACATCGAGGAGTGGCGGGCGTCTGACGCCAAGTATGACTGGACGCTTGACCAGCTTGCCAGGCTGCCGGTCGAGTGGTACGGCGGCGCCGACCTCTCAAAGCTGCATGACCTCACCGCAGCGTGCCTGTTCGGCCACTACCAGGGCGTGGACATCATCGTCCCTCACTGCTGGTTCCCGCGTCCGGCTGCGCTCGTAAAGGCAGAGCAGGACCAGATACCTCTGTTCGGCTGGCTCGACGACCACTGGCTGGACATGACAAACGACAAGGTCACAAATCACGCTGACGTGGTCCGGTGGTTCACGGACATGCGCACGCGCGGTTTCAAGGTGCGCCGGGTGGGACACGACCGCAAATTCTGCCGCGAGTATTACATCGGCATGAAGGCGGCGCACTTTACCGTCCGTGACCAGCCGCAGACGGCGCTGCTCAAGAATGAGGGGTTCCACTACCTCATGAACTCTGCCAAGGCCGGCACGCTGTATTACTGCCACGCTGAGCCGTTTGAATACTGCGTCCAGAACGTCCACGGCGTCGACAAGGCTGATGACGTGACGTATTACGACAAGCTGGCTCCGAATCTGCGCATAGACGTGTTCGACTGCGCAGTGTTCGCAGCCTGCACCTATCTCATAGATCTCGAAGCCAAAAAGAAAGGCGCCGGCTGGTTCGGCGCTCAGAAGGAGGGTGATTAATTGCGAGTTAAGCCGGTCCCGCGCTCGCGGGATGCCCCGCTGTCGACCGTGCCGCGATGGATAACGCTGGCCGACACAGAATCGGACCTCACTGTACCCGGATATTCGAGGCTCATCGACTCGCCGGACGTTGCCAATGCCGTCGGCATGGTGGCCGATATCATATCCGACGCCACAATATGGCTTATGGAGAACACCGACGAGGGCGACAAGCGGCTCAAAAACGAGCTGTCGCGCATGATCGATATCACCCCGTACAGTCTGGGGACACGCCAGACATGGGTTAGCTGGATCGTGACAACGATGTTCACATCCGGGGACGGCAACGCCTTCGTTCTTCCCGATTCCCATAACGGTCGGATAGAGGAGCTGCTGCCCATGCCGGGCGCGACGACGCTGCCGCAGGACAACGGCCTGAGCTATTCCATCCAATGGCGCGGCCAGATGTTTGCGCCTGATGATGTGCTGCACTTCCGGCTGCATCCGGATCCGGCTGCGCCGTGGCGGGGCAGAGGCCCGCGCGTGCAGCTGCGCGAGGTGCTTAAGAATCTGCGTCAGGCCGCGGCGACCACAAACGCCTTTATGTCCTCAAAGTGGATGCCGAGCGTGATCATCAAGGTGGACTCCAATTCCGAGGAACTAAGAGATCCGTCTGGCCGCGAGAAGCTGATGCATGAGTACATACAGACGCAGCGCGCCGGCGAGCCCTGGATGATCCCCGCAGAGCTCATGGACGTTGTCACGGTCAAACCGCTGTCCCTGGCCGACATTGCGATATCGTCCAGCGTGGAGATGGACAAGCGCTGCGTCGCGGCTGCAATACGGGTACCGCCGTATTTCCTCGGCGTGGGGGAGTACAGCGAGGCGGCATACAACAACTTTATCCGCACGACGGCCCAGCCGATAGCGAACGGCATCGCACAGGAGCTTACAAAGAAGCTCCTGATCTCCGAGCGCTGGTACTGGAAGTTCAATACCCGCAGACTTTACGCCTACGACCTCAAGACACTGGCCTCGGTCGGCGACGACCAGTATGTCCGCGGCATAATGACGGGCAATGAGGTCCGCGACTGGCTCGATCTGCCGCCGGAGCCCGGACTGGATGAGCGCGTTATCCTGGAGAACTATATCCCCGCCGGCATGATCGGCAATCAGAAAAAGCTGCAAAGTGAGGAGGACTGATATGCCCGGAGCAGATAGAACTAACAGGCAGCGCCGCTGCCTGCCGGTCGAGTATTCCACGCGCGAGGAGGGCGGAGAGCTCTATATCGAGGGATACTTTGCCGTTTTCAATAGCCCCTACGAGTTTTGGCCGGGAGCATCGGAAGTTATCCTGCCAGGTGCTTTTGACGAATCTGTGTCCGGTGACGTGCGCGCGCTGGTAAACCACAATACAGACCTCGTCCTGGGCCGCACCCGCGCCGGCACTCTGACCCTCAAACAGGACTCCAGAGGCCTGTGGGGACGCATCACAATCAATCAGGAAGACCGAGCGGCGATGGACCTCTATGCCCGCGTCAAGCGCGGAGACGTGAGCCAGTGCTCGTTTGGCTTTGAAATCGAATCTGAGCGGTATATCGAGCTGGGTGACGGCAAATGCCGCTGGGAGATCGAAAAGGTCAACCCCCTCTACGAGGTAAGCCCCTGCACGTTCCCGGCGTATGAGGACACTGGCATAGATGCCAGGCGCAGGGACCTGGAGACCATCAACCGGCGCCGCCTGGAGCTTTGGCGCGCTGAAATGAGACGAAGATTAGGAGGTAACAATGGCACTTAAAGTACTCGTTCTCCGCAAGAGGATCGAGCCCCTGCAGGCCGAGCTGGAGCAGCTGCGTACCGCCGCATCCAGCTTCGAGGCTCGCGAGGCGGAGCTTGAGCAGGCGATAAATGAGGCCGCGACTGATGAGGAGCGCGAAGTCGTGGAAACGCTTGTAAGCGAATTCGAGCAGACGCGGGAAACCAACGCGAGCGAGCAGGCCCGCATATCTGGCGAGATCGCCGAGCTGGAGAGGCAGATCGCAGAAATCGAAGCGGCCGGTAAGGCCGCAAGAAGCGCCGAGCCCGGCGCTGGAATACAGAAAAGGAGTGATTCTGTGGCGGATCCTATGCCGAACATATGGAACTACACAAGGGCAATGAGCGTTTTGGGCGAGACTCCCGAGCAGCGCTCGGCTCTGCTCGCCCGCGAGGATGTGCGGACTTTCGTGCTTAATCTGCGCGAACTTAAAGGCACAAATCGTTCTGTCAAGGGTGGCGAACTTGGAATTCCGGATGTCCTGTTCGGAGTCCTCAGGAATAACGTGGATCGTTATTCCAAGCTCATCAAATTCATTACTGTCAGGCCAATAAAAGGCACCTCCAGGCTGAATGTGGCGGGAACCGTCCCAGAAGCGATATGGACAGAGGCTGTCGGCGCGCTCAACGAACTCGACATCGTGTTTACTCAGCTCGAGATGGATGGCTACAAAGTCGGAGGCTATGTGGCCATCGCAAATTCGACGCTGGAAGATGACGACGATCTTGAACTTCTTGCCTATGTCATTGACGTCCTGGGTCAGTCTATAGGTCTCGGAGTAGACAAGTCTATAGTCTACGGCACGGGTGAAAAAATGCCTGTCGGCTTTATTACCCGCCTCGCTGCCAAGAGCCAGCCTACATGGTGGGGAAAGAATCAGGGGGCCTTTACCGACCTTTCCGCTTCCAACGTGCTGAAACTCGATATCGGCAGTAAGACCAGCACAGAGTTCTTCCAGACGCTCATTTTGGCTCTTGGAATAGCCTCGCCTGACTATGCAATAGGTGATCCGGTTTGGGTCATGAACCACAAGACCCATGTAGACCTTCTGAGCCGTTGCGTTGCCTACAATATGAACGCCGCCATGACTACAGGTATGTCGAATATCATGCCTGTGCTTGGAGGTCAAATTGTTGAACTTAATTTCATGCGGGATAACGACATAGCCGGTGGCTATCTTTCCCTCATGACATACGCAGAGCGGAGCGGCGCCAAAATTGAGTCCTCGGATATCCCGCTGTTTATTCAGGACTGCACTGTGTTCAAAGCGACGCAGAGGTATGACGGCAAGCCCGCACGCGGCGAAGGGTTTGTGCTGCTGAACTATAACAACACGGCGCCGACCACGTCTGTAACTTTCGGTGTTGACCATGCCAACACCAACATTGGTACCCTCATCGTGACGACTTCGGCTGGCGATTCTGGCAAGACGACTGTTGCCGTAGCGGGCAATGCGGGGAGTTCCAAGCTCATGTACAAAGTCGGCGGCCAGTCCGTGACCGTGCCCAACGGCATGGAGCCGGATAAGTCGTGGGCGGACCTGCCCAGCAATAAGACCGTCGAGGCCGCGACTGGAGCCATCATCACCGTCATTGAGCTCGGCTCCGATGGCAAGGCCATAAAGGTCGGCACTGCGACCGTCACCGCCGGAGCTTGATAGAGAAAGGAGGTGGGCCGAGTGACGCCTACGGCAAACCAGAGGATCCTTTTGCAGACCGATCTCGGCCTGCTGCATCCCACGCCCGAGCAGGAGGTGCAGCTTGACCACTACCTGTCAATGGCTCATGCGGCGATAACGAGAGAGGGCGTCCGGCTGGATCCGGACGCCCCTGAGGATGATGCGCTGCTCTCCATGTATGCCGCCTGGATATATCGCCGGCGGGCAAGCCCTGACCCCTCAGGCATGCCCCGCATGATCCGGGCCGAGCTCAACGACCGCAAAATCGCTCAGGCAGGTGGCAGCGCATGATCTATGACCGCGTGCTGACTGTCTGCACACTTGATACTGAGGCCGAGCCCCGCTGCCTGCGTCCGTGTCGGAGCTATTACTTTGGTGAATCCACCGTCGGCGTGACGCGATATTACGCCGCGCTGCAGGCCGGTGAGCGTGTAGACATTGCCGCCGAGATGTGGCCGGCTCCGATAAGCGCCGAGCAGTTTTGCCTGGTCGATGGGAACCAGTATCGCATAGTGCAGATCCAGCGCAAAGAGAACTCCGACGGGCTGCCCGTGCAGCTGCTGTCGCTCAGACTGTCGGAGACTGTGTTCCCGGTTGAGGAGGCAGAGCATGATACCGATAGCTGAAGCCCTTGCGGACATTGGAGCGCCTGTGTCTCCGGTCCCGTACAGAGGGACTGAGGACGCCTTTGTGACATACCAGTGCATAGGGCAAACCGGGCAGATATACGCCGAAGGCGTGGAGGCCGAGACGGGTGTGGCCTATGCCGTGGACATCTTCACCGGCGGGAGCTATGTGCCGCTGATGAAAAAGGTGAAGGCTGCGCTCGAGGCTGCCGGCTGGATCGCCACGCTGGATGCCGTGCAGTACTCAGACGACAAGCGCCAGTCTCAGGCGAGCCTGATGGCCATAGCTGCGGGGCCGCTGTATGGCTAGTTTTCAGTATTCAGAGAGCGCCTTGCCGGAGCTGATACGCCAGCTCGAAGACAACGGCCTGTACGACAAGGAGAACACCAAGAAGATTCTGTATGCCGGCGCCGAGATATTTGTGAAAGAGGCCCGGAGCGCCCTGATGCGCGCCGGGCATGTTGATACCGGAGCCATGCGCGACAATGTCACCTATTACAGAAGGGTCGATACAAAGGACGGAGTCCACAGCGTGTCCATGTCCGTCAAGGGCAGGGACGAGAAGGGCGTAAAGAATGCGGTCAAGGCATTCGTCCTTAACTACGGGCGCAAAAAGGCCTACGGCTACATTCCCGGCTCGCACTTCTGGAACGCCGCCATACTGTCTGCCACCCCTAAGATGATCCGCGCCTGTGAGGACGCGGCAAACACGATATTGCACGAGAAAGGACTGATATAATGCCTGCATTTGACCTGCGATATATCAAAATCGGCAAGTACAAAAATACAAGCGAGACCATCTCATACTCAGACGTCACCACCATCGGTGACGCCATGGATGTGAACCTGCAGTTCAAATATGCCGAGGGCCGCCTCTATGCTGAGGGCGTGCTGGCTGAATATATGAAGCTCATCACCGGCGGTACTATGAGTGTCGCGACCAAATACATACCAGCTGAAGCCCAGAAAATGATGTTCGGAGCAAAGGCTTCTTCGATAACCGTTTCCGGTCTCCAGCCGGCCGCGACCGGGCTTGCCTACACAGGCGCAGACGAGCCTTCCGCTGTAGGCTGCGCGTTCTATGCTCCCGACATGATAGACGGCGAGCTCAAATACACCTGTGTGTTTGTGCGTCGCATCATATTCGGCCTTCCAGCTATGGTATACAAGACAAAGGGCGACAGCCTTACATTCCAAACGCCCACGACGACTGGCGAGTTCATGGCAGACCACTCCTCCACGCAAAACCTGGTCGACGTCGTGACCGTCGATACTGTCGATAACGCCAAGAAGTGGGTCGACGGGGCTCTCGGCGTGACAACCGGAGGCTAACAGTCATGATAGATATGCGCCTCGAACGTGTGCCGTTTGAATTCGACGGTCACACCTTTCAGCTCTGCTGCAACATGAATGTCCTGGCCGATGTCCAGGAGGCCTTTGACGGAGAAATCAGTGAGGCGCTGTCGGGCAAGGCCAGCGTCCGGTCGCTGATGGAATTCCTCGCGGCCATGCTCAATGATTCCGCTGATGAGCAGGGGATAGAAGCTCGCTACACCTCCCGCCAGGTCGGGCGCATGCTCGCACCCGCACGGATGAACGAGGTCAAGGCGATTGTCATGCGGCTGGTGGGAAAAGCCATGTCTGCCGACACAGAGCTCTCCACAGAGGAGAACGACCAAAAAAACTGACTGACCAGGCGGAGCCGGAGTCGCGCAGTATCGACTTCGCCTGGTACCTGTATGCCTGGATGAGCGTCCTCCGGCTCGACGAGGAGTCCTTTTGGCGCACCGCAACACCTGCGCGCGTTGCGGCTCTGCTGCAGGCTGCCGCGCCCCGGAGGACACTGCATCGCGATGACAAGCCGCAGAAGTCGCTGTCAGCCTATTTACTCGGAGGAGGTGGTTAAACGTGGCCACGCAGCCCATCAAGACCAGATTCGAACTCGACGGAGAGAAAGAATATAAGGCGGCGGTATCCGAGATAAACGCCTCGCTCAGGGTGCTCAACTCTGAGATGAAACTGGTCTCTGAACAGTTTAAAAATAATGATAAGAGCGTCGAGGCGCTTACTGCTAGCAGCGATGTCCTTTCCAGACAGATACTTACGCAGAAAGAAAAAATTGAAGCTTTGCAGGCTGCGCTAAAGAACAGCGCAGAGCATTATGGAGAGGCGGATGCCCGTACGAAACGCTGGCAGACCTCACTCAATAACGCACAGGCGGAGCTCGTGAAGATGGAACGCGAGCTGAAGGCAAATTCTGACGCAATGGAAAAAAACAATGAGGATCTCGCCGACTTAGACGAGGGGCTTGATACGCTCGACGGCGGGCTGCTTGATACCACAGAGAGCGGCAAAGGTCTCGGCGACGTTCTGGATGACCTGACCGGCAAGCTCGGCATTAACCTCCCCGAAGGCGCTACGAGCACGCTCAATTCCATGGTCTCGCTCGGGGGGGAGCTCACTCTGCTTATCGGCGCCTTCGCCGCCGCCGCGGCTGCAGTCGTTGAGGTCGAAAAGGCGCTTGCGAATCTCACGCTTGAGCAGGCTGCCGCAGCCGGCGAGATCCAGGACGTAGCCATGCAGACAGGCCTGTCCACTGAGGCTGTGCAGCGGTATCAGTACGCCTGCGACATGATAGGCGTGTCCTTTGATACTGTGGCCAGCTCCCAGGCCAAGATGATCCAGAGCATGGCCGATGTGCAGAGCGGTTCAGAGACGGCTGCAGCAACCTGGAATCAGCTCGGCATCGAGGTTATGAATGCCGACGGAAGCCTTCGTGATGCTCAGGAAGTGTTCTTGGAGGTCATAGACGTTCTGGGCCAAATAGAGAACGTTACCCAGCGTGACGCGGTATCCATGGAGATATTCGGCCGGTCGGCACAGGACCTCAATCCTCTTATCGTTCAGGGCACGGATGCCTTTCAGGCTCTCTGCGACGAGGCCTCAAAAGTGGGCGCTGTCCTTACAGATGTGCAGCTTGAAGCGCTTGCTGGCTTAGACGATGAAATGCTCCGTGTAGAAGAAAGACTCGACGCTGGAGCAAATGCAATGGCACTGAAATTTACACCCGCACTACAGGAGTTCTACGAAAAAACAAGCGAGGGAATAAAAAGCATAGAGGAGGATTTCGCTGCAAGCGGTCTGGTGACCGTATTTGGCTCCTTGCTGGAGCTCGTCACCGCGCTAAGCCCGGCATTCGACAATCTGGGCGAAATACTTAAGGCCTGTTCGCCCGTGTTCTATGGTATTGCGTTAGTTATCGCTGGCATTGCTGATGGTATAAAGGTAATTGAATTGGCGGTTTCCTCAATAATAAACCTGCTAAAGCTGGATTTCTCCGGAGCTGTAGAGGACTGGCGTGCCATAGGCGGAACTCTGTTCGGAGGAGACAACGCGACCAAGCGAGTATTCCAGTCCATGTACAACGCCTCCGGAGACTGGAACTTCCCCGGCGGCGTCACCTGGGTCGGCGAGAACGGCCCAGAGCGCGTGTTCCTGCCGCGCGGCTCCGTCATCCAGAGCGCCCAGGAGTCGGCCCGCAGCGCCGGTGATGTGTACTATGTCACACTGAGCCTGCGGGAAATCTCCGAGCTCAGCGACATAGCCCGCATCGCTCGCGACCGTAGGCGCAAGACACGCATGATGCCAAAGGGGGATATTGATGTCGACCTTTAGACTCTATGCCTCTGACTGGGTTTACGTCACTCAGAGCAATGTATATGTTAATGATAGAACAAGCCAGAAGGTTTCGTTAAAGGATAGCAAAGACGATACTGTCCACAAATATCTGTTCCTCAAATTTGAACCGGTTCCTGAACAATACAAATATAAAAAGCTTGAAGAAGCGGCATACGTGAACATCTACTCGTCATTTACAACCGAAGCGCCACCGCCCGACGGATACAACTATTTTTCCATCAATGGAAACATAATTGTTGAGGATGCAGAATTTTCAAAAGTTGTTTACAACAATATGCCAGCCATCGGTAGTGGATCATATACCTTTACTGGCGAAACCTATTTTGGTAGCGATACTCAGGCTTGGCTCCGAATGTGGTTTTATCCGTGGCGCTATAATTATGATACACGTGAATACGAGCCATATACAGATGAGCTTAGGGCTTTTCTAAACAACGGGCTTAGAGTTTATGAATACATATATCGGCCTTTGACAAGTCCATTTCTTGCGTATACGCCGGCAAGTGAAAAAATCCCATATGTCGAATTTACCTACTATGTTGATGTTAAGAGCGAACTTCAGGACATATCTCCAACGAGTGGATATGTTCCAAAGAACGGCAAAGCAAATTTTTCGTGGCATATAGTATTTAAAGAAGGCGACGGATTGTGCTGTGCGGAATCAATAGGGCAAAAGTCCGGGACATTCCGATGGCGAGCCAAAGGCTCCGGAACAACCAACAGCATTAGTTGTGGGACAATTCAACACTGCGAGGTTCCTCCTGGGACATTCTTAACTGATGAGATCGAGTGGCAGGTTGAAGTAGTCACTGATGCGAACCAGACGCTCACATCTGATTGGTACACACTGAGCACTGTAGAAGTGCTGCCAGAGGCTATACCGTTATCCCCTGTAAGCACTATGGTAGACGGTGCGGCTCCCTGCACGTTTTCCTGGGAACACAACATCGGAACGAGCACAGCGCAGACAGCCGCTGATCTACAGTACCATACGGGAGACGGATTCTGGACAACGTTAGGCCACGTCACAGGAGCCTCGACACAATACACAGTGCCAGCCAACACCTTTACCTCTGGCTCTGTCTTTTGGCGCGTACGCACATATAACACCGATGGAAATGCTGGCGACTGGAGCGACACAGCTGAGATCATTGTAGTTGCCGCACCGCCTGCGCCAGTGGTACAGGTCACAAGCGGCAGCGCACCGCGGGCGAGCATATCCTGGCAGTCCACGGACCAGCAGGCGTGGGAGGCTGTTGTAGCCGACATAAGCAGCGGTATAGTTTACGGCCTGGCCAAGGGCTGGCGGCTGCCCGACTACCTGCCGGATGGCACATATACGGCAAAGGTCCGTGTGTGCAATAAGTACAACCTGTGGAGTCAATGGGGAACATGTTCTGCCCAGGTAAGCAATTCTGCGGGAGAGCCTGTAGTCCTGACAGCAGCCGACGGCGTTGCGGTGTCCCTGCGCTGGATATCGAGCGGCTATGACGCCTACTATGTGCTGCGAGATGGACGCCCCATCGCCAGAACCACGGAGCAGAGCTATACGGACAATTTCTGCTCCGGCAGCCATACCTACACAGTGCGAGGAGTGTTCACGGCCACGGGCCAGTATGGCCTCTCCAACGCCGTGACAGCATGCTCCATCTGTGACACCGTGTACATATCTCCTGTGCCCAGCGCGAAGTGGCTGCGGCTGCGATACGCCGATATATCCGACCGACGCACATCGCTCAACACGAGTCGCACCGTTAACTATCAGTATCTGCCGGGAGCGGAATATCCTTCTGCCGAGATATCTGAGTGGACGTCCGCCACGATGTCGGTGCAATGCGCGTTCGCGTCACCGGCAGAATCAGCCGAGCTGGAGGCGCTCCAAGGCTCTCTGGTGTGCATCAAAGACCGGCGTGGCAACTGTGCCATCGGCGTGCTCGAGGCCTTGGACAAGCAGAGCTCGCCCTTCTTCGATGCCTTCAGCTTCTCGATACAGCGCGTCAACTATGTCGAGGAGGTTACCTATGATTAGGCATGTCTCGGCCCGGGTGGATATCTTGCGGGACGGCGTACGCTGCGGCTTTCTGCCGTTCCCGCAGTCGTCGCCGCCCTCGGTCATGGCGGATTCAGACTCAGCCATAAAAACCAGTCTCGCCGGCGTGTTTCTCCACACCGGCGAGATCGACTACCTCAATGATGAGCTGCAGCCGGTACTCATAATCGACGGCGTGGAGACGCCCATCGGCGTGTTTGTACCTGGCACGGTCACAACGTCCTCGAAAGGCTACGGCGTAGATCTCGACCGCGTAGAGGCCTATGACCGCGGCGTCAAGCTGCAGCAGGCCAAAACCGAGACGCTGCTGCACTGGTTCGCGGGTACGAAATACCTCGACGCGGTCAAGCAGCTGCTCGTCTCTGCCGGCATAGGCATGGTCATGGAGACGCCGAGCGCCCTGACCCTCACTACCGACCGTGAAGACTGGGCGATAGGTACACCCTACCTGACCATTATCAATACTCTGCTGGCCGAGATCAATTACAACGACATCTGGTTCGACGCCCGCGGCACTGCCGTGCTCCAGCCGCGCCAGGAGCCCAGCGCGGAGCGTATCGCGCACACATACACGGATGGGACGCCGCTGTCGGTGCTGATGCCCGACAGCGAGTCAGAGCTCGATATCTATGACGCGCCCAACGTCTTTATCTGCACGGTATCCAATCCGGATCTCGAGGAACCGATGACGGCGACGGCAGTCAACGACAATCCTATGTCGGCGTTGTCCACCGTGCGCCGACGGCGGCGCATACCAACAATCGTGCAGTTGGACAATATCGCGTCCCAGGAGGAGCTGCAGCGCTATGCTGAGCATCTCGCCTTTGAGAGCATGCTGGCCAGTAAGACCGTCACAGTGACGACGCTTGCGGAACCTGGGCACGGCGTGGGCGACGTAGTGGCCATAAGCCGGCCGGAGCTGAGTGGGATTTATCAAGAAACCGGCTGGTATCTGACCCTCTCCGGAGGGCAGACGATGTCGCACACTCTCAGACAGGTGGTGTTGATATGAGTGGCAATGCCTCTGAAGATCTCTCGTACTCATTTGCGACCATTGACCAGATTTATGAGGATGGCATAACGCTGATATTCGACGGCGAGGAGACCGCGTCGGAAAAGCACTACAAGTGCAATTCGTTCTGCGTCTTTGCCGCCGGGCAGCGAGTTCGCATAGTCAAAGACTCGGGTACGTATGTCGTCGAGTATCCGGTGGGCAACCCCAATGCAGACGCCATTCTGCCGGCCGGCGGAACGGATGGCCAGGTTCTGACCAAGGACGGCAATGCGAGCTTTTCTTCGAAGTGGTCTGACATGAAGGGCATTCCGTCCGGAGGGACAAAAGGGCAGCTTCTGTCCAAACGCACTGATGAGTCATTCGATGTGGAGTGGTCAGCTGCCCCAAAGAACTATATTCCATCAGGTGGCAACAGCGGCCAGATGCTCGTCAAAGACGGGTCAACCGACTATTCCCTTAAATGGACCGACACTCCCGTCGACCATATCCCAGACGGCGGCAGCAACGGCCAGCTGCTAGCGAAAAATGGCACCGTTCCTCGCGCACTTAAGTGGGTAGATGCTCCGACCGAGCGGATTCCTGCTGGCGGAACTGACGGGCAAATGCTCGTAAAAAACGGCACAACAAGCTATGCGCTAAAGTGGGCAGATGCTCCTGAAAACCACATCCCGACAGGCGGCACTGATGGACAGGTCCTGCTGAAATCCGGAACAACGAACTATACACTGAAATGGGGTAGTTTGTCAGTATACAGGCTTTATCAGAGCAGCCAAAACTATGTTGATTTGAATACCAGCCGCGCATTGGTGCCACATGCTAGTTCCAGTATTTATTCTTATAGTTTGGGTACAAGCTCAATCCCATGGTATTCGGTGTATACCGGAGATGGCACTAGCAGGATATGTGGTACAAGAGGCACGCTGAGTTTTTTTGGTGCTTCTGGCGCGACTAAGCAAACATTATCGCTTAGTTCTAACAACATGTCCTACACCTCAGTAACGGCGAATAATTACCTCATTGCCCTCAACAATCTTATAGGGATCCTGAAAAACAAGTACGGCCTGATAGCATAGGAGGCTCAAATTGATTATCAACATATGCAACCCGCCATTGGGTTATGTAGAGATAGGCCGCACGGGAGAGAATAAATACCGAGAACTGGACATTGACGTGTCCGCCTGGCTTGCAGAACTGCCTGGCTCCACTGTGTCGGTGGTGTTCCGCAGGCCAGACGGACAGGTGTATCCTGTAATCGTGAATTCCACGGACCCAATCACCGTGTGGCGTCCAAACAGCGCAGACCTGGCCGTGCCTGGCACAGGCATGTTAGAGGCTCGCCTGTACCTCGATGATGTTATACGTAAGTCGGAAATCATCAACACCGTGACTTGCCGGGCTCTTGGTGGCTCTGGCTCTGCGCCTCCAGCTCCTGCGCCTGACTGGGTTTCCATATCCGGCGATAATGCAAATCGGGCGGAGGCAGCGGCTGACCGCGCAGAAAGCGCCGCTATACATCAACCTATGATATCGGCCAAACAGACCTGGCTGACATGGGACGCCGACAAAGATTTGTATATAGACACAGGCGTGCTTGCGGCAGGCGTGCCGGGCCCTACAGGCCCTACAGGCCCTTCCGGCGGACCTGCAGGGCCCACTGGCCCAACGGGCCCCACAGGCGCTGCTGGAGCTGCGGGTTCTCCTGGAGCTACTGGTGCAGCAGGTGCGACTGGGCCTACTGGCCCGACCGGAGCGTCTGGAAGGCAAGGCCCCACTGGCCCAACGGGCCCCATGGGCAGCACAGGCCCCACAGGGCCAACCGGAACTAAGGGCCCTACCGGAGCTTCTGGCGCGACGGGGCCTACGGGCGCAACGGGCGCTACCGGCCCTACTGGGCCAACTGGTGCAACAGGCGCACCGTCAATCGTTCCCGGCCCTGCCGGTTCCACAGGTCCTACGGGTCCCACAGGTGCCCCTGGACCTACTGGCGCAACCGGCCCTACGGGCCCGCAAGGCAAAGGAATTCAGGTCGAGCAGCAATATGATACATTCGAACAGCTGGAAGCTGCGGTGACATCGCCCAACCTTGGCGATATGTACTATGTCGGCGAGAACCCACCTTACGATCTGTATTCTTGGATTATAAAAAACGGATTGCCTCAATGGGACAATCATGGCAAATTACAGGGCGCACCGGGTAGTACTGGCCCAACAGGAGCTGCTGGGCCCACCGGCCCGACTGGAGCGGCGGGTGCCGTAGGTGCGACCGGGGCCACCGGACCGACTGGCGCATCTGGAGGACAAGGTCCAACAGGCCCTACAGGCCCAGCGGGCGCGAACGGCACCCCCGGCGATGCCGGGCCCACAGGTCCAACGGGCCCTACTGGCGCTTCGGGTGCTACCGGAGCCACGGGCCCAACTGGCCCAACAGGTGCGTCCGGCTCGAACGGTGCACCTGGTGATCCTGGCCCCACTGGTCCCACCGGTCCCACAGGCCCGACCGGAGCTACCGGCGCTACCGGTGCTTCAGGAGCCACGGGCCCTACCGGCGCTTCGGGTGCTACCGGAGCCATGGGCCCAACTGGCCCAACAGGTGCGTCCGGCTCGAACGGTGCACCTGGTGATCCTGGCCCCACTGGTCCCACCGGTCCCACAGGCCCGACTGGAGCTACCGGTGCTACCGGTGCTTCAGGAGCCGCGGGCCCTACCGGCGCTTCGGGTGCTACCGGTGCCACCGGCGCCACCGGCCCAACTGGTCCAACTGGTCCAACGGGCGCATCTGGCTCGAACGGCGCACCTGGTGATACTGGCCCTGCTGGCCCTACGGGCCCGACGGGATCCACAGGCGCGTCCGGGCCTACCGGCCCCACGG
>CABVBV010000025.1 GCA_902496595.1 uncultured Eubacteriales bacterium
TGTTGGCGTAGCCCGCGACCTTGGAGCCGGGGAACTTCAGCTGGCCGACCGTCGGAGACACGGCCGCGTCAAACTGCATCTCGCCGTCGATATCGAGCTCGGGAGCGAGGGCTTTTGCCTTCTGGCAGGCTTCGCGGGCCAGGTCGACGTTCGGGCCCTTGCCGCTGCCCTTGGTCGAGTAGCTCAGGAAGGCCACCTTCGGGTCGACTCCGAAGACCTTGGCCGTCCTCGCGCACTCCACACCGACCTCAGCCAGCTTGTCCGCCGCGGAGAAGGTGACGTTGCCTTCCTTGTCCACGGTGTCCGTGTAGTCGATGTTTATGGCGCAGTCGCCCATGACGAGGGTCTCGTCCCCGCGTACCATGACGAAGCTGGAGGACACGAGGTGCGCGCCCGGCTTGGTCTTCACGAGCTGCAGCGCCGGTCTCACGGTATCGGCGGTGGAATAGGTCGCTCCGCCCAGCAGAGCGTCGGCCTTGCCCATCTTCACCAGCATGGTGCCGAAGTAATTCGACTTCTTGAGCGCCGCCGCGCAATCTTCCGCGCTCATCTTGCCCTTCCTGAGCGCTACCATGGTCTCGACCATCTCGTCGAAGCCCTCATAGGACTCGGGGTCTATTATCTCCAGACCGTCGATATCGAAGCCGCCCTTCGCGGCCGCGGCCTTGACCTCGTCGACGTTGCCGATGAGCACCGGGGTCAGGAAGCCGCCGGCCTTCAGCCTCGTGGCGCTCTCGAGGATGCGGGCGTCCGTGCCCTCGGGATAGACTATCTTGCGCGGGTTCTTCTTGAGTATTTCAATAAGGTTCTCGAACATTTTGCAACAGCCTCCATATTGATTTGGCGGACGCTCCGCCCTTATTTCAATTAATTTTACCACCTGTTCCGGTTCTTTTCAAGTACCGAGAGGGTCTTTACAAGGGGCTCGGGGAAAGTTATAATACTATTTGTAATCATGTTGAGCGGAGGTCAGCTATGGCAAAGGGATTCAGCGAGGTCATGAGCCTGCTCCGGAGGGAGAAGGGGCTCAGCCAGAGGTCGGTGGCGTCCGACTTACACATCAGTCAGGCGCTGCTCAGCCACTACGAGAAGGGAGCGCGGGAGCCCGGGCTGGACTTTGTCATCCGGGCCTGCGACTACTACGGAGTTTCGGCAGATTATCTTCTCGGGAGGACGGACAGGCCCAAAGGCAGCGACCTGGAGGGCCGCCTCCGTATTCTCGCAGATTCGCTCAGGGATATGGCCGAGAGCGTAGAAAGCATTGCGGAGGACAGCGGAAAATGAGACAGGATCACATCAGAAACTTTTCAATAATCGCCCACATAGACCACGGCAAATCCACGCTCTCGGACAGGCTCATCGAGCTCTGCGGCGCGGTCGAGAGCCGAGAGATGGAGAGCCAGATCCTCGACAACATGGAGCTGGAAAAGGAGCGCGGCATCACGATAAAGGCCCGGGCGGTCGGGCTCACTTACAGGGCTGAGGACGGGGAGGAGTATACCCTGAACCTCATCGACACTCCGGGGCACGTGGACTTCAACTACGAGGTCTCGCGCTCGCTGGCCGCCTGCGAGGGCGCGCTGCTCGTCGTGGACGCTTCCCAGGGCGTAGAGGCCCAGACCCTGGCGAACACCTACCTCGCCATGAACCACGACCTCGAGATCCTGCCCGTCATCAACAAGATAGACCTGCCGGCCGCCGACCCGGAGCGGACGAAGACCGAGATAGAGGACATCATCGGTATTCCCGCCATGGAGGCGCCGGAGATCTCCGCGAAAAACGGCATAAACATCCCCGCCGTGCTCGAGGAGATCGTAAAGGGCGTGCCCGCGCCGAAGGGCGACCCGGAGGCCCCGCTCAAGGCCCTGGTGTTCGACAGCCAGTACGACTCCTTCCGAGGCGTCATTGTGCTCATGCGCATCGTGGACGGCAGGGTTAAGAAGGACATGGACGTGAAGCTCATGGCCACGGGAGCGGTGTATAAGGTCGTCGAGGTCGGACACTTGCGGCCCACGAGGTTCGAGCCCTGCGATGAGCTGTCGGCCGGAGACGTCGGCTATCTCACGGCCAGCATCAAGAACGTAGCGGACACGCAGGTGGGAGACACGGTGACGGAGGCGTCCAGGCCTGCCGCGGAGCCCCTGCCCGGCTATGCCCCCGCCCGGCCCATGGTCTACTGCGGCATCTACACCGAGGACGGTTCCAAGTACCCCGACCTCAGGGACGCTCTTGAAAAGCTCAAGCTCAACGACGCCTCGCTTTCCTTCGAGCCGGAGAGCTCCGTCGCCCTGGGCTTCGGTTTCCGCTGCGGTTTTTTGGGTATGCTGCACATGGAGGTCATCCAGGAGCGGCTCGAGCGCGAGTTCGACCTGGATCTTGTCACCACGCTGCCCTCCGTCATCTACGAGGTGACGAAGACCGACGGCTCCATGGTGCGCGTGGACAACCCGCACAACTATCCAGACCCGGCGTCCATCCAGGAGGCCAGCGAGCCCTATGTGAATGTGACGATAATTACGCCTCAGGAGTTTGTCGGCAACATCATGCCTCTCTGCCAGGACAGGAGGGGCGAGTACAAGAATATGCAGTATCTGGATTCCCGGCTCGTCGAGCTGCACTACTTCATGCCGCTCAACGAGATCATTTACGACTTTTTCGACACGTTGAAGGCCCGGACGAAGGGCTACGCCTCGTTAGACTACGAGCTCGCAGGATACAGGCCCTCGGAACTCGTGAAGGTGGATATGCTGCTGAACGGAGAACAGGTGGACGCGCTCAGCTTCATCGCGCACAAGGATAAGGCGTATCCAAGGGCCAGGAAGCTCTGTGAGAAGCTCAAGGAGAACATCCCGAGGCAGCTCTTCGAGGTGCCGGTGCAGGCCGCGATAGGCGGCAAGATAATCGCGAGAGAGACTGTCAAAGCACTCAGGAAGGATGTGCTTGCAAAGTGCTACGGAGGCGACATCACAAGAAAGAAAAAGCTGCTCGAGAAACAGAAGGAGGGCAAGAAGAAGATGCGCCAGCTCGGCACTGTGCAGATACCCACTGAGGCGTTCCTGGCAGTGCTCAAGCTGGACGAGTGAGAAGGGAGGCACAAATTGAAGATAACGTTCCTCGGCGCGGCGCATGAGGTGACAGGAAGCTGCACTCTGGTAGAAGTCGGCCAGACCAGGTTCATCGTCGACTGCGGCATGGAGCAGGGCAGGGATATGTTTGAGAACCAGCAGCTGCCGGTGTCCCCGTCGGACGTGGACTTCGTGCTGCTCACGCACGCGCACATCGACCACTCGGGCAACCTGCCGCTGCTTTCAAAGAACGGCTTCATCGGCCCGGTGTACGCCACCGCCGCGACCTGCTCGCTGGTGGACATCATGCTCAGAGACTCAGCTCATATTCAGATGAGCGAGGCCGAGTACAAGACCCGCAAGGCCAAGCGTGCGGGAGGGCCCGAGGTGGAGCCCATTTACGACATCGGAGACGTGGAGACGCTGGTGAAGCGCCTGCGCCCCTGCGCCTACGGCGAGGCCATACACGTCGCCGAAGGCGTGGCCGTCAGGTTCACAGACATCGGCCACCTGCTGGGCTCGGCCTGTATAGAGGTCTGGATGACCGAGAACGGTGTCACCCGGAAGATAGTATTTTCCGGAGACGTGGGGAACACGAACCAGCCCATACTGCGCGACCCGGGCCGGGTGTCGGAGGCGGACTACGTGGTCATGGAGTCCACCTACGGCAACAGGACTCACGGCGAGGGCAGGCCGGACTACATCGGTGCGCTCTCGAAGATGATACAGCGCACGCTCGACCGGGGCGGCAACGTCGTCATTCCGGCCTTCGCCGTCGGCAGGACGCAGGAGATGCTGTATTTCATCCGCGAGATAAAGGAGAAGGGCCTTGTCAAGGATCATGACGGTTTCAAGGTCTACGTTGACAGCCCGCTCGCCATCGAGGCGACGAGCGTGTTCCTGCAGTGCGACACGAGCTTTCTCGACGATGAGGCGAGAGCGCTGCTGAACCGGGGGATAAACCCGCTGGTCTTTGACGGACTGGAGGTCTCCGTGAGCTCCGAGGAGTCCAAGCGGATAAATGAAGACCCTGAACCGAAGGTCATCATTTCCGCCTCCGGTATGTGCGACGCGGGCCGCATCCGGCACCATCTGAAGCACAACCTCTGGCGGCCCGAGAGCCTGGTGCTCTTTGTGGGCTACCAGTCCGAGGGCACGCTGGGCAGGATGCTCTACGACGGAGAGAAGGAGGTCAAGCTCTTCGGCGAGACCATCGCCGTCCGGGCCGAGATAAGCTGGCTGCCGGGCGTCTCGGGCCACGCGGACAAGAACGGGCTCATAAGCTGGATATCCGGCTTTGAAAAGAAGCCGAAGAAGGTCTTCGTGAACCACGGCGACGACGAGGCCTGCACGGATTTCACTCGCTGTCTGAAGGAGGAGTTGGGCTACGACGCCTACGCCCCGTTCAGCGGAACGGTCTATGATCTGGCGAGGGGACAGTTCGTCCACGAGGCCGAGGGAGTGCCTGTGAAGCCGAAGGCAGAGGCGGCGCCGAGGCCCATGAACAAGTACTTCGGCATCCTTGTCTCCGCGGCAGAGAGGCTGCTTTCCGCCGCCCGGTCTGCCGAAGGCCGGCCGAACAAGGAACTCAAAAAGTGGACTGAGCGCATCGAGGAGCTCATAAACGACATGAGGGCCTGAACCGCCCGCATTAACAGAATATCAAGGATTGCATCGGGGTCGTTAAGAAGCCGATAAGATATGGCTTTTGCGATTGAAAGAGCGAAAATCCTCCTTTATAATCGCTTTACCGGGCGTGGAACCCCGGTTGGGAGTGAAAGATAAAGGAGGAAAGTTATGGAACACAAACGTGGTAATTGGGGGAGCAATTTCGGCTTCCTCATGGCGGCGGTCGGCTCTGCGGTCGGCCTGGGCAACCTCTGGGGCTTCCCGTACAAGATGGGCTCGAACGGCGGTTTCGCCTTCCTCATCGTCTACCTGCTGCTGGTACTGTTTGTCGGCTTCATGGTCATGGTCGGCGAGCTGGCGCTGGGACGCAAGTCCGGCCTCGGCGTCGTCGGAACGTATAAGAAGCTCTCGAAGGAGGTGCGCTGGCTGGGCTGGCTCGGCATAGCCTCGGCCTTCCTTATAATGAGCTTCTACACCGTCCTCGGCGGCTATGTCACGAAGTACATAGTAGTGAACCTGGGCGACATCTTCGGCGCTGCCTGGGGCAGCGGCGGCATGGCGGCGGGCGACCTCTTCAACGGCCTGCTGACGAACCAGGTCGAGTCCATCGTATACAGCGTCATCTTCCTCGCGCTCACCTGCATCATAGTCATGGGCGGCATCTCGGGCGGCATTGAGAAGTTCACGAAGTACGCCATGCCCGCGCTCTTCGTCATGCTGCTCGTCGTCATCATCCGCTCCGTCACCCTGCCGGGCGCGGGCGAGGGCCTGCGCTTCATGCTGGTGCCGAACCTCGAGCCGCTCAAGGAGGACTTCATGGCCGTCATCGCCTCGGCGGGCGGGCAGATGTTCTTCTCGCTCTCGCTGGGCATGGGCGCCATGATAACCTACGGCTCCTACCTTGAAAAGAAGGAGAACATCGAAAAGAACGCGCTCATCGTCGTCTCGTCCGACACGCTGGTCGCCGTCATGGCCGCTTTCGCCATCCTGCCCGCGGCCATCGCCCTCGGCGGAGAGGACGCCGCCATGGCCGGCCCGAGCCTGCTGTTCGTGACGCTGCAGGACGTCTTCGCCGCCATGGGCAGCCTCGGCCCCGTCTTCGGCCTCATATTCTACATCCTGGTCTTCATCGCGGCCATCACCTCGGCCATCTCGCTCGTCGAGGTCGTCACCACCTTCTATATGGACAAGGCGCACGCGAAGGGCCAGCCCGGAAACAGGAAGAAGTACACCATCCTCACCTGCCTCGCCATCCTCGTGCTGGCGCTCATAGTCGCCGCCGACGGCCTGGGCTCCAACGGCCTCTGGCAGCCGCTCGGCTACTGCTGGCTCGACTTCATGGATCTCTGGTCTGAGGGCATCATGATGCCGCTCGGTGCGCTCTTCATGTGCATCTTCATCGGCTACGAGTACAAGGTCGACACCCTCGCGGAAGAGATCGAGCTCAACGGGAACGTGTTCAAGACCAAGAAAGTCTACGCCGTCTGCTGCAAGATAGTCGTGCCCCTGGCCATGTTCCTCGTGCTCTTCGGCCAGCTGCAGAGCTTCGGCATCATCAAGTAAAAAGTTCCTCTCCCACCATATTCCTGAATAGCTGCCGCCCGGCTCCGTGCCGGGCGGCAGTCTCCTTTCAGTGGTTGACTTGAGGGATGGGCTGTGATATCCTGTTAACATAATACCCGAAGATTGGGGTGTGCGAATGGATAAAAAACTGCATGGAGCGGGAGGGCCGCTCGGCGAGGAAATACGCAGGCTGGGGCGCGAGGAACTCATCGCGCTGGCGCTGGAGGTCTGTGAGGCCGCGGCGGACTGCGGCGAGAGCTTCCACGGGAACATACACCCCGGGAATATAACCAGAGACGCGGAGGGCCGCTTTGAACTCGGGCCGAGAGCGGATCATGCACCCGGAGAATGGTCTACCGACGAGCTGGAGTATATGGCTCCGGAGCTGTTCTGGAACGGAACTGCCGACGCCTCTGCCGACGTGTATTCTATCGGCCTGCTGCTTTACGCGGGCGTGAGCGGCGGGCTGCTGCCGTTCTTCAAAAAGGCTCCGGAGAATATGACGAACGAGCTGCGGGCCATGGCCCTGCGGCGCAGGATGAACGGTGACGAGATACATATACCGGCGGCTGCGGGCGAGAGGCTCGGCCCGGTCATGGAAAAGTGCCTCAGGTTCGAGGCTTCGGAACGGTATAAGGATACGAAGGAGCTGGCGGGGGCCCTGCGCCCCTGCGTGGGCGAGGGCGACGCGAAGGCCATGGAGATGTTCGGCAAGCCCGAGCGGGAGCTGAGCGAGGTAGAGCGGACGATGGCGGGCATCCTGGCGCACCTGGAGCCCGAAGAGGACGAGGAACCCGAACCGGAGCCGGCGCAGGAACCGGAAACTCCGAAGGAGCCGGAGCCCGAGCCCGAGCCGCCGAAGGCCGAGCCGAAGCGCCCGAAGGTGGAGCTGCCGCCCGTGAAGCCCGTCGAGCCGCCGAAGCCCACGGGGCCGAGGCCGGAATACAAGGTCGACCGGGACTTCGAGGAACGGGCGATAAGGGAAAAGGAAGCCCGGCCGAAGAGGAACGCAAAGCCTGTGATCATCGTGCTCTGCCTCTGCGTGGTCATAGTCATCGCAGCCCTGGCAGTGAAGTTCTTCCTGCCCGGCGAGGATGGTGAAGTCACCGCGAGCCCGACGCCGCCCGCGCAGACGGAGCAGTCCGGCGTTGTTGAGACTGCCGGGCCCACGCCGAGCCCGACGCCAACGCCCACGCCCACACCGAGCCCCACGCCTACGCCGGAGCCGACCTATGAGATCTTCGTCTCCGACTGTACCTGGGAGGAGGCCGCGGCCCTCTGCGAAGAGAAGGGCGGGCACCTCGTGGTCATCTCGGATCTTTCAGAGCTCTCAAAGGTGGCGTCCCTGGCGGATGAGGCCGGCGCACAGTTCGTCTGGATCGGCCTGCACCGCGTGGACGGCGAGCTCGTCTGGGTGACGGGAGAGGATATCGACTACTTCATCTGGGGCCCCGGCGAGCCCTCCGTCCGCGACACGGACGGAACGGCCGAGGATTACGGCCTGCTGTGGAAGACGTCGCACTCCGGCTGGATCTACAACGACTCGCGCAACGACCCAGTCTCCGCTTACCCGGGTATTTACAGCGGCAAGATCGCATATGTCTGCGAATATCCGCCCGAATCCTGAATAATATAGATATAGCCGAAGGGCGCGCTGCAGCCGCAGCGCGCCCTTCGGTTTTCCTGTATCGTGCCGGTCACCACTTGTTTTCCACTCTTTCGGCGAAGCCCGGGAAGTCCTTCACGCGGATCTTCCTGCCGTCGTCCAGGACGGCGGTGCCGGTGAAGCGGCCGAAGACCTGATGCTGGTCGCTCTTAATTAGCTTCACATCGGTACAGCTGACCCGGTCGAGGATGGGCTGGAAGTCCATTTCAAAGCGGCCCTCCTCGCTCGTGAACGTCCATTTGGAAAGATATGCATAATCCCCGCCTCTTCTCGGGATGTTGAAGGTCACGCGGCCCAGCTTGTGGGCTTTGCCTTCATAAAAGAGCATATTCTCAGTTGCCGCCGAGGTATCTCCGAAGCCGTAGCCTATGTTCCAGCCGAAGGGCACCCCGTCCACCGCTCCGGAGGCGCTGCCCCAGTACCAGGTGTTGTGATATGTCCAGACGCCGCGGCCCCAGTCGAGGACGCCGAAAGCCGTACCGGGCTCAAATTCATATCTGCGGCCCCGGACGTTCACCCAACCGGAGGCCCTCATGCAGTTTATTTTCTGATTGTAGTAGAAGTGCCCCTTCTTTTTGAACGGGGTACATATGACCATGCTCTCCTCCGGCTCGGCCGTGAGCAGTATCCTGCCTTCTATCGGACGTCCGCCGGCAAAGTTCTCCATCCTGAAGAGCAGAAGCCTGCCCTCCGGAGTGTGCCTGAAGGCGATCTCATATCCCTTGCCGGAGCCGACCACGTCTCCTGAGGCGGAGCTCTCGGGCAGTTTCCTCCTGCCCATCGTGAAGGCGCTCATGGGCGACACGGTCTGCTGCCAGAGATTTTCAAAGTCCAGGAAGGATATGGAGTCCAGACCCATATAGCCGTTATCGTCCACAGTGAGGGCGACGGCGAACTTGCCGTTGTTTACAAGGTAGTAGTCCCATTCCTTTATTCTGTACGCCGGGGCCTTTACATCGGCCCTCTTGTACACCGGGAGCAGTTTTTTCGCGTAGCCCGGCTCGGCTATGTTGCCGTTTCGGTCGAGCAGCGGCCGGACTCTGGTTATCTCGTGCTGCCTCATGTGCCGCGATCCTTTCTGAGAAGCCTGATGTCTCGCCCGGAAAAGCTCAGGAGCAGGTACTCCCCTTCCAGCCGGGACGTTATCTGTTCTCCATATTTCCTGCGCAGCTCGTCAAAGCTGCAGTTGGTGCTCACGATCGTGCTCTTGTTCTCATTCAACCTGGTGTTGATGAGCTGATAGAGCGCAGAGACGGAAAACGAGGTTATCATCTCGGTGCCCAGATCGTCGAGGATCATGAGGTCGCAGCCAAGGTAGTCCCTGACCCTCGCCGCCGCCGACTCCCCTTCCGAGTTCTCCCTCGAGAACCTCTGAGTCTCAAAAGCGCCCAGCGCCGCTGCGGCGGATTCGTAGGCGACGGAGAAACCCTCTTCGGCGACCACTCTCGCGATACAGGCAGAGAGATAGGTCTTGCCAAGGCCGGTGCCGCCCATGAAAATGAGGTTCGGGGAGCCCTTTGCGAAATTCTTCGCATATTCGCGGCAGGTCTCGAACACCACGGTCATACACTCTCTGGGCGAGGCCCCGGTCTTCGGGTCTTTCACCGGATCGTACCAGTCCAGCTCGAAGCTCTCGAAGCGTTCGTCGCCTCCGCGCAGAAGGCTGCTCAGCTCTTTGGTCAGCTCCATATTATAGAGCTTTTTCAGGCAGCGGCACGGCGCCCTGCCGTCCAGACCCGTGTCGCGGCAGATGCGGCAGCTGCAGATCTCGTCCGTATAGTCGATGGGGAAGCCTCCGGAAACCAGAAGCTCGGCACGCTCCTGCTGGAGAGCCAGGTTTTCCCGATGCAGAGCCTCTATCCGCTCCTTCGTTCCGCTCTCCCTGCTCATGGTAAGCCTGGAGAGCTCTATCATCTGCTGCCTCAGTCTCCGGTCGATACCGATGAGCCCCGGCAGTCTTTCATATGCACGCTCCAGGCGCCTCCGCTGCTCGGAGGCGTTTTCTTCCCTTATGCCGGCGAGCCTTTCCCTGGCCCTCGCCAGCAGTCTGCCGTTGTAGCCCATGCTTCGCCGCACCTCCGATCAGCCGCCCTTCCGGACTTTGTCGTATATCTTCTTCATCCGCTCGAGTTCTCCGGTGTTGTTCTGCTCCCGCGCCTGGGCGGTTCTTGCTGCTCCGCCGCGCCTTGGAGCGTCGCCTTCCTCGATCTCCTTCATCGTATGAAGGCCCTTGTCGTGCCAGCTCTGGATGATCCTGTTCATGTAGTTCCACTTGAGCTGGCCGGTGTTAGTTACGGTCTTGTCGTAGGCGAGCTCGATGGCTTCGTTTGTGAAGCCCTGCTCGAGCCAGCCCTCAAGGTATTTTCGCTCCGTCGAGGTCAATTGCCTGTCGTGGATGCCGAAGGAGCGCTTGAGCGACTCCAACGCATCCCTCTGCCTGGCTCTCGAACGGATGTAATCCTCAGCCTGCTCAAAGGTCATTATCTCACGATCAGCCCAGATATACGCCTCTTTTTCGATCTGCCTCATCGTCGGCAGCCTGCCGGGGCCGAATTTGAGCCTGTACTCCTCGCAGCAGTGGTGCAGAAGCTCCATTATGACATCCACAGGCAGGCCCAGAAAGTCATAGATGCCGAAGAGCGTCTTCGTATCTGCGCCCGACAGCGTCCTGCCAAGCAGCGCCTCGGCTTCCGCGAGTATGCTTTTGAAGTCAGGGTCTTCGCCCGAGCGCCTGACAAGATCTTCCGCCGTGTACTCAGGCATGGAGTCCGAAGGCCCTGCGGGCCTCAGGCCCGAGTCCGAGCCGGAGACCAGGCCCGCCGCTCTCAGCCGCTCCGCACAGCTGCGCAGTCTGCCGGGCTCCCAGCCGAGACCCCGGCAGAGCTCCGACTCAGGCTGCTGGCCTCGCCTGAGCAGATATATGTACAGCAGTGCGCAGTCCCCGTCTCCCTCGGATATCAGCTTGTCCGCGTCCTCCCCGGGCAGTGCGCACGCTGAGGCGTTCAGCCGGTAGCTACTGTCTCTCATCGTCAATTCCTCTCTTCAACTACGGACTTACATTTTATCATTTATTTTGTCTTGTAGCAAGAGGGGGCTTGTGATATAATCATTTCCGTATGTAATCGAATTGTAATCTTAAAACGTAACGGTTAATTGCTCAGGAGTAGTTGCGATGCTCGAGGTAACGACACCCGCGCCGAACGCCGAGGCAGTGATAGCGGCGGTGCAGAGCGGCGCGGACTCAATCATAATACGCTTCGGCGGCGCCGGGGGGCGCGGCTTTACTCAGGCGGAGTTCACGAAGGCCGTCCGGTATTGCCGGGTCAGGGGCTGCCGCGTTTACGCCGAGCTCGACACTCTGGTGGCGGACTCGGAGATGCCCGCGGCGGCGGAGCTGGTGCGCAGCGCCTGCGAGGCGGGAGTGGACGCGGTCATTGCTCAGGACTGGGGCTTCATTCTGGCTGCGCGCCAGTCGGCGCCTCTCATGCGCGTGTTCGCGGGTGAGCGCCTGGGCCTGCACAACGCTGCAGGCATAGAGGCTGCGATCCAGCTGGGGGTTTCCAGAATAATGCTGCCGTGCGAGCTGCCCATGGACGAGATACGCTCGATAGCGAGGAGAGGCGGAGTGGAGCTGGGCGTGACGGTAGCGGGTACGCTCTGCGCTTCAAGGCAGGGGCAGTGCTATATGGCGTCTATAAACGGACGCGGCTGCGCGAACCGGGGCGATTGCCCGGAACTCTGCCGGGAGAAATATTCGCTCGGCGGCAGGATGGACGACTACCCCCTGAGTATGCGCGACCTCATGGCTCTGGACAGGATACCGGAGCTCGTCGGCCTCGGGATATCGGAGGTCATAGTGGGCAGAGGCGTCAAGAGACCGGAACGGCTTGCGAAGCTGACTTCAATTGGAGTAAAATGCTCAAAGGACGTGAGAAAGCCCACCCCGATCGAGAAGGACGAGCTGGAGCTCATCTTCACCGGAAGGGAATTTACCGAGGGATACTATCCTGAAGGGCCGACCGAGGATATGCTGAGCTTTCCCGGCAGGCCGGACAGGGACGCCGAGAGGGCCATGCACGCTGTGCGCAAAGGTTATGCGGATTCGGAGCTCAGAAGGGTTAAGGTCGAGTTCTTCGCGCTCATCCAGGAGGGCAGGCCGTTCAGGAGCGGGATACAGGACGAGGACGGCAACAGAGCCGTATGGAACGGGCCCGTACCCATGCCCATATACGGTCAGAGCTTCAACCGGAACTCGGTGGAGGCCGAATTTCGGAAGACGGCGGGGACGCCGTACAGCTGCGAGAGAGTGAACGTCATGCTTGGGCCGGGGGTCATGCTGCCTGAGGGAACGGTGCAGCAGGCAAGGCGCGAGCTGATAAAGCAGCTCACGGCGAAGAGGGCCGAGGCCCCGGCGGTTCGCACGGGAAGACTGGCGCCGGCCATGGGCGGCAGTCCGGAGGCCGCGAAGCTAGACTGCATCTTCGAGGTCATGTCCGCCTCACAGCTCACTGAGGAGCTCGCGGAGCTAGGGCCTGATTTCCTGTATGTGCCCATTTCCGAGCTGGCGGAGAGCCCGGGCAGCATCGAACCCTTCCTCTCCAGAGGCGTCACGGTCGCGGCGGTCATGCCCAGAGTGATACACGACGGCGAGCTGCGCGAGATGGCCGGGCTGCTGCAGAGGGCCAGGACTGCCGGGGTCACACAGGCTTTGGCAGGCAGCTTCGGGCACATAGGCATCGCCAGAGCCGCCGGCCTTGACGTGCGCGGCGACTATGCGCTCAACGTTTTCAATTCGTATACGCTCCAGATCGCATCGAGGGCCGGGCTGCTGTCGGCGACGCTGTCGTTTGAGCTGAACATGGAGCAGATAAGGCAGTTATCGAAGCCGGTGGATACGGAGATAATAGTTTATGGCCGGCTGCCGGCGATGCTGACGGAGCGCTGCCTGATAAAAGCGAGCGCGGGGCGCTGCGCCTGCGGGGCTCCGGCGAGGATGAGCGACGAATACGGCGGGGTGTACCCGGTGGTGAGGGAGTATATCTGCCGAAACGCGGTCTACGGGCCGTCGAAGGTGTTCCTGGGCGACAAGCTCGAGGACGTGAGGAAGGCGGGCGTGCGCGGTATGCGGCTGCTGTTTACGAACGAGGGCGCGAGGGAATGCGTCGAGGTCGCGAAGAGTTTCCTCGGCCTGAGCGAATACCGGCCGAACGGGCTCACCAGGGGCCTGTATTACAGAGGTGTTGAATGATATGCGTATGATATTGGCGTCCGGTTCGCCCAGGAGGCGCGAGCTTTTGGAGATGTTGGGGCTCGAGTTCGAGGTCTGCCCGGCGACCGGAGGGGAGCATCCCCCGAAACACGCGGGGCCGGACGAGATAGTCCTGGCTCTCGCAGAGGCGAAAGCGCGTGAAGTCGCGGAACACTCTGACGGGGAAAACGTCATAATAGCTGCGGACACGATAGTCTGGCTGGACGGAGAGCTGCTCGGCAAGCCTCACGACGAGGCGGAGGCTGCGCGGATGCTGAGGGCGCTTTCAGGCAGGGAGCACGAGGTCTGGACAGGCGTGTGTATAATAAAAGGAAAAGAGGAACTCAGGGGCGCGGAACAGACCTTCGTGAAGTTCAGAGAACTGACTGAAGAGGAGATCAGCTCCTACATAGCCACGGGCGAACCCATGGACAAGGCCGGGGCCTACGGAGCCCAGGGCTACGCATCTGTCTTCGTCGAGGGCATAAGAGGCGACTTTTTCAACGTCATGGGCCTGCCCATATGCAGGCTCGGCAAAATGCTCGGTAAATTGGGTGTGAAGCTGCTTTGAAGGAATATCTGAAGAAAAACGGCATAAGGCTCGGCGTGGTCATCCTCGCCGTGGTGCTGGTGGCGCTGCTCGCCGGGCAGGTGCTCGGAGGCAGGGCGGACTTTTTGACGAACGCCATTGTGACGGTAAGGGAGCCCATACGGCAGGCGGCGGCCTCGGTGTCGAGTATGCTCGACAACGTCTACGGCTACCTGTTCGAGTTTGAGCAGCTGAAGGCCGAGAACGAATCGCTGAGGATACAGCTGGCGGAGGCGCAGGCCGAGGCCAGGGAAGGCCAGGACGCTCTCGACGAGAACGAGAGGCTCAGGAATATCATGGGCTTCGCCGAGAAGCACACGGACTACGTCATGGAGTCTGCGAGGATAGTCTCCTGGAGCGCGTCGAACTGGGGCTCGAGCTTCACCATAAGCAAGGGCTTGAGCAGCGGGCTCGAGGTCGGCGACTGCGTCGTGAACGAGTACGGAGCCCTGGTCGGGCAGATCTCTGAGATAGGCGATTCTTCTGCGACGGTGAGGACGCTCATTGACGTCAACACGAGCATAGGCGCCCTGGTGGGCGTGGACGGCTCTGCGGCGATGCTCATGGGCGACTATACGCTCATGAGGGAAGGCCAGGTCAAAGTCACCTGGCTGACCGAGGGCGCACAGCTCTTCCTTGAGGACGATGTGCTGACCTCGGGCTCGGGCGGGCTCATACCGCAGGGCATAATCATCGGCAGCGTGGCCTCCATCCAGAGCGAGGCCGGAGGCCAGACGGAGTACGGCATCATCGAACCTGCGGCGGATCTCGATACGCTGGTGCAGGTGTTCATAATCAAAGACTTCGACGTTGTCGAGTGATCAGTTCGGCGGAGGCTGTGACATGGTCTGGGATCTCATAAACCGGGAGAAACTGCGCAGGGCGCTGCTGTATCTCCTGTATATGGCGGTGTGCCTGCTGGTTCAGGACTCCATATTTTCAAATTTCAAACTGTTCGGCGTCAATATGTTTTTCGTACCTGCGGCCGTCGTGGCCGTAGGTATGTTCGAGGACGGCGTCTGGGGAGCGGTGTTCGGTCTCGCCGCGGGCTTTCTGACGGACATCAGCTACGACTATACGGCCCTCTTCGTGGCCGTGTTCCCGGTGCTGGGCTTCTTTTCGGGCATACTCTCGCGTTGGTATGTGAACAAGAGATTCTTTGCCTATATGCTCATAAGCACCGCCGCCTGCGTTATCGCGGCCTTCTCGCAGATGCTCGGGCTCATCCTCGCCGGGCACGAACTGGGCGCGATGATAAAGACGGCGATAATCCAGGTCATCTGGTCGCTGCCGATGACGGCGGCGCTGTATTTCCCATGCAAGGCGATAGCGAGAAAGAGAAACTAGCTGTCGCCACGTTCCGGCGAAAGGATAAGCTATGAAAAAACTTGTAAGTTCAGGCAGGCTCCTTGCCTTTGGGCTGGTCGTAACGGCGCTTCTGGCGCTGTGCGCGGTCACGCTGTACAAATTACAGATAATAGAAGGCGCAGCCTATTACGAGGAGAGCCAGGATAACCAGAAGAGCCTCCAGATCGTGACGGCCGCGAGGGGGAACATCCTCGACCGCTACGGCAGGGTGCTGGTGTCGAACCGGGAGTGCTACAACCTCAAGATAAGCGACACGAGGCTCTTTTCCGACGAGATCGAGGATCCGAACTCCGTCATACTCGAGATGGTGAACATGATAGAGGCGGCGGGCGAAACATACACCGACGACCTGCCGATTACGGACGAGCCTCCGTTTGAGTACACGGAGATGACCCAGATGCAGCGCACCCTGCTCACCGCCTACCTCAAGGGCAAGGGCTTGGACGAGGACACGACCGCCGTGGAGCTCATGAGCTACTTCAGGACGAGGTACGACATAGCCAACAGCTATACGGCTGAGGAGATGCGCAAAATAGCGGGGGTCAGGTACGCCATCAACGTCAGGTATGAGATAAACACGAACTCCTACGTCTTCGTGGAGGACGCCTCTATCGACCTCATCTCCGACCTCATGGGCGTGGTAGGCAACGTCATCGAGGTTGAGACTTCGTATATAAGGGAGTACAACACCCAGTATGCGGCGCACGTGCTCGGCTATGTGACGCCGATGTACGACTATGAGGAGGACATATACCGGCCCGGGGAGGAGAACAGCACATACGACTACGACACCAAGGTCGGGCGCGACGGAATAGAATACGTCTGCGAGAACTGGCTGCACGGCGCGAACGGGCAGGCGACGGTGACTCGCACCTCCTCCGGCACGGTGACGAGCACGATCTACAACGAGGATCCCGTGCCGGGCAACCACGTCTACCTGACCATAGACATAAACCTCCAGGAAGCCGTGGAGAGGGCGCTGGAGAGCGGCATCTTTGCGCTGCAGGCAGAAAGGGACGAGCAGAACTCCAAGGCCATAGCCAACGGCGAGACCGATGAAGTCAAAGAGGACATACAGGGCGGCGCGATAGCCGTTGTGGATGTGAAGACGGGAGACCCGCTGGCCATGGCAAGCTATCCCAGTTTTGACGCGTCAAAGATGTCGGACGAGACCTACTATCAGCAGATACTCGAAGCCGACTACGACCCGCTGTATAACCGGGTTACCATGGGCGTATACGAGCCGGGCTCCACTTTCAAGCCATGCACGGCCATAGCGGGCCTGTCGGAGAACATCATCAACACGGAGACGACGATACTCTGCGACGGTGTGTTCACGAAGTATGAGGCCCAGGGTTACGCCCCCGAATGCTGGATATACAGCCAGAACAACTTCACCCACGGTTACGACAACGTGACCAAGGCTATAATGGATTCATGCAACATCTTCTTTTACACCGTTGCGGACAACCTGGGCATCAGGAAGCTTATGGAATACGCTGCGGACTTCGGCCTGGGTGAAGCCACGGGCATAGAGCTGCCTGAGAACAACGGCAACATGGCGAACCCGGACACGCACCTGCTGTACGATGTCGACCAGTGGTACGACGGCGACACGGTGCAGGCCGGTATCGGCCAGTCGGACAGCGTGTTCAGTCCGCTTCAGCTGGCCGAATACTGCGCCACGATAGCCAACGGCGGCACCAGGCACTCTGCGGCGATAGTCAAGAGCGTGCGGAGCTTCGATTACTCCAGACAGCTGTACCAGAAGGAGACCGAGGTGCTTTCCACGGTCGAGTCCGCCGACTACAACTGGGCTGCGGTGCAGCAGGGTATGTACGAGATGGCGAACAACGTGAACAGCTCGGGCACCAGCGTCTATCTTGCGCTGCACGATTACAGCTACAACGGCGTGAGCCTTCCCGTGGCGGCCAAGACCGGCACCTCGCAGCTGGGCGAGGACAAGACGAACAACGCCATATTCATGTGCTACGCGCCCTTCGACGATCCCGAGATCGCCATAGCGATAGTGGTCGAGCGCGGCGCGGCCGGCGCCAACCTGGCGAATATCGCGAAGAACGTGCTTGACGCCTATTTCAGCCTCGGTGTCAAGGAAACCTCTGCCGAAGCCGAATATACGCTCCTGAAATGAAAAAATCAGTCGGAAATAAGCGGAAAAGTTGAGAAATCTGTTGAAGTTTTTACAGAAGAGGCATATAATTAATATCTAAGACATTTCAGTGAATAGATGCGTTACCGGCAAGGGCGCCGGGGTTTGGAGGGAGAAGGTCTTATGAATATCGCGCTGCTTGCCGACGATGGCAAGAAGGAGCTCATGGTTCAGTTCTGCATCGCGTACTGCGGCATTTTGGCGGAGCACAGCATCTGTGCTACGACGACTACCGGAAAGCTCGTCAGCGAAGCGACAGGGTTGCCGATAACCCTGTACCTGCACGACAAGCAGGGAACACAGCAGATAGGTGCGAGGATAGCGTATAATGAGATTGACCTTGTCATCTGCTTTTGCGACCCGGCGAATCCGGAGGGTTTTGACAGTGTGAACAAGCTCTCGAGGCTCTGCGACCAGCATCTCATACCGATGGCGACGAACGCGGCCACGGCCGAGGTGCTGATACAGGGGCTCAGGCGGGGCGACCTCGACTGGAGAGACATCGTCAACCCGAAGAAAAAATAAGCACACGCCAAAGGGCGGCGGTAAGTTTTTCCGCCGCCCTTGCGCTGTTATTGCATTTGGAGGTATACGGATGGAAAAGGTGACGCCGAGGACGCTCTCGGGTTTCATGGAACTGCTGCCGGAGGAGCAGCTGAAGATGGAAAAGCTGCTGGCGACGCTCCGGAGGGTGTACTCGCTCTACGGCTTCACGCCGCTGGACACCCCGGCCATAGAGTCGGCGGAGGTGCTGCTCGCCAAGGGCGGCGGAGAGACGGAAAAGCAGATATACAGGTTCATGAAGGGAGATTCAGACCTCGCGCTCCGCTTCGACCTCACCGTGCCGCTGGCGAAGTACGTCGCGGCGAACTACGCGAAGCTGCAGTTCCCCTTCCGGCGCTACCAGATAGGCAAGGTCTGGCGCGGCGAGCGGGCGCAGAGAGGCAGGTTCCGCGAGTTCTATCAGGCGGACATCGACGTCATAGGCGACGGGAAGCTCGACATCATGAACGAGGCGGAGATCCCCTCCATCATCTGCCGGGC
>CABVBV010000026.1 GCA_902496595.1 uncultured Eubacteriales bacterium
CAGACCCGTTTCTGCAAAAAGGGATCGCGTATGCGGGTGTTCATTATCTTGTATACATATTCTTTCTGTATGCAGCTCAAAATCGCGTTGAAGTCCTCCGGCGCCTCGCAGGCGTCGAGGACGGCGATGTCGTCCGGCAGGCGCGTGTTCACCGCCAGCGGCAGCCTGTCCACGGGTATCCGGCTCTCCGTTCGGAAGTTCGCGCAGTAGGATAGCGCGTGGACGCCCGCGTCCGTGCGCCCGCAGCCCGTGACTTTGACCCTCTCTCCGCAGACCTTGGAGAGCGCCTTTTCCAGCGTCTCCGCGACGCTCGTCTCCGTCTTCTGCACCTGCCAGCCGTGGTAGGCCGTGCCGTCGTAGCGCAGCTTCATCGCTATATTTCTCATAGCCCGTACACATTCATGACGATGGTAGCCGCGAGCACAGCTGCGCCCAGCGCGAGCGCGGCCCAGTCGCGGCCCTTCATGTGCAGCTGCTTCATCCTCGTGCGGCCCTCGCCGCCGTGGTAGCAACGGCTCTCCATGGCGACGGCCAGCTCGTCCGCCCGGCGGAAGCTCGAGACGAAGAGCGGCACCAGAAGCGGCAGCAGGGCCTTGGCCCTCTCCGTGAGCTTGCCCGTCTCGAAGTCCGCGCCCCTCGCCTTCTGCGCCGACATGATCTTGTCCGTCTCCTCGATGAGCGTGGGTATGAACCTGAGCGCCATGCTCATCATCATGCTCATCTCGTGCACCGGCACGCGCAGCTTCTTGAGCGGCCCGAGCAGGATCTCCAGCCCGTCGGTCAGTGCTATGGGGCTCGTCGTATAGGTCAGCAGGAAGGTACCCATTATGAGCATCATGATACGAGCTATCATGAGGAAGGCCCGCTTCACGCCCTCCGTCGTGACCGTGAAGATCCACCAGTCGATGAGCACCTTGCCGCCCGTAGTGTAGAACAGGTTGAGCACACCGGTCAATACTATTATAAATATAAGCGGCTTGAGGCCCTTCGTGAGGGTCTTGAGCTTGATTTTAGAAAGCGAGATGCAGCCCGCCGTCACGAGGAACATGAGCCCGTAGGAGAACCAGTCCACAGCGGTGAAGAGCGCCGCTATGAAGACGATGACGAGTATGAGCTTCGTCCTGGGGTCGAGCCGGTGCACGATGGTGTCGCCCGGGAAGAACTGGCCGAGGGTTATATCCTTGAGCATCAGTCCGCAGCCCCCTTCCTGAGCAGGGCCAAGACGGCTTCGTGCAGCTGCTGCGCCGTGTAGATGGACTCCGGCAGCTTTGCGCCGAGCCTGCGCAGCTCCGAGGCTATCGCCGCCGGCTGCGGCACGTCGAGGCCCATGTCCTCGAGCTCCCGCGCCCTCTTGAACACTTCCTCGGGTGCGCCGTCCATGGCTATGCCGCCCTCGTGGAACACTATGAGCCGCTCCGCTATCCGCGCCGCGTCGTCCATGCTGTGCGTCACGAGGAGCACCGTCGAGCCGGTCTCGCGCCGGTAGTCGGTGATGTTTTTCAGTATGCCCTCGCAGCCCGCGGGGTCGAGGCCCGCCGTCGGCTCGTCGAGTATGAGCACCTTGGGCCTCATGGCTATGACGCCCGCTATCGCTATGCGCCGCTTCTGACCGCCGGAGAGCTCCAGCGGCGACTTCTCAAAGAGCTCTTCGGACAGGCCGACGAAGTGCGCCGCCTCGCGCACCCGCTCGTCCACCTCTTTCTCCGCGAGCTTCATGTTCTTCGGCCCGAAGGCTATGTCCCGGTACACCGTCTCCTCGAAGAGCTGGTACTCCGGGTACTGGAACACGAGGCCCACCTTGAACCTCACGTCCCGCGTGGCCTCTTTCGTGGCGAAGATGTCCTCGCCCTCGCAGAGCACCCGGCCCGAAGTGGGCTTCAATAGCCCGTTCAGGTGCTGTATGAAGGTGCTCTTGCCCGAGCCCGTGTGGCCTATGACCGCCACGAGCTGGCCCGCATAAATATCCACGTTTATATCGTGTATGGCCGCCTTCTCGAAGGGCGTGCCCTGGCTGTAGACGTGGCCCAGGCCCTCTACTCTAATGACCGCGTCCATGCTCACGCCCCCTTCACCGCCGCCATGACGGCCTCGGCGCATTCCTCGACGGTCAGCGCCCCGAGCGGCAACTCGTAGCCGTCGCCGCGCAGCTCGTAGATGAGCTCCGTCGTCGCGGGCACGGTGAGCCCCTCTTTCCGGAGCAGCTCCACCTGTGAGAAGACCTCCCTCGGCGTGCCGTCGGCCGCGATGCGGCCCTCGGACATGACTACGAGCCTGTCCGCGCCCACGCACTCGGACATATGGTGGGTTATGAGCACCACCGTCATGCCCTTTTCGCGGCAGAGCCGGGTCACGGTGGCGACGACCTCGCGCCGGCCCACGGGGTCGAGCATGGCCGTCGGCTCGTCCAATACGACGCACCTCGGCTGCATGGCCAGCACTCCCGCTATGGCGACGCGCTGCTTCTGCCCGCCCGAGAGCAGGTGCGGCGCGTGCAGCCGGTACTCGTACATACCCACCGTTTTCAGAGCGTCGTCCACACGCTCGCGTATCTCCTCCGAGGGTACGCCCAGGTTTTCGGGCGCAAAGGCCACGTCGTCCTCGACGACGTTCGCGACTATCTGGTTGTCCGGGTTCTGGAACACCATGCCCACCGTGCGGCGGATATCCAGGAGCCGCTCCTCGTCGGCGGTGTCGATGCCGTCCACGAAGACCTTGCCCGAGGTCGGCAGGAATATGGCGTTCATGAGCTTCGCCAGCGTGGACTTGCCCGAGCCGTTGTGCCCGAGCACGGCGACAAAGCTGCCCTCGGCGATCTCGAGGTCAAAGCCGTGCAAAGTCTCTATCTCGTCTCCGGGATAGGTGTAGTGGAGATCTTCCACCCTGATTATCGGCTGCATATCCAGTAATTTCACTCCCCGCGCTCCCAGCGGCAGGCGGCTCCACAGGGCAGGCACAGTCCCGTCGCGGTGACGGGCAGGCCCAGCTCCCGGCTCTCCGAGCGTCCGCCGAAGCGCTTAGTAAAGATGCTCTCGCTTATATAGGTCAGCACCGAGGGCGAAAGCCCCGTGGTGTAGGAATTGATGATGACGAAGAGCGGGTCGTCCGAGAGGACGCCCGAGACGAGCTTCACGAAACCCCAGAGGCTGTCCTCGAGCTTCCAGACCTCGCCGCCCGGCCCGCGCCCGTAGCTGGGCGGATCCATTATAATTGCGTCGTAGCGCCTGCCGCGGCGTATCTCGCGCTCGACGAACTTGGCGCAGTCGTCCACTATCCAGCGCACGGGCCTGTCCGCGACTCCGGAGGACGCGGCGTTCTCCTTCGCCCAGGCGACCATGCCCTTGGCGGCGTCCACATGGCAGACCGAGGCCCCCGCGTAGAGCGCCGCGACCGTGGCGGCGCCGGTGTAGGCGAAGAGGTTCAAAACGCTTATCTCCCGACCCGCGCCTTTTATCTTCCGCATGATATAGTCCCAGTTTGCGGCCTGCTCGGGAAAGATGCCGGTGTGCTTGAAGTTCATGGGCTTGACGTTGAAGGTGAGCTCACGGTAGCGTATCTGCCAGTTCTGAGGCAGGCGTCTCTTGTCCCAGGCTCCTCCGCCGGTGTCGCTGCGGGTATAGCGCCCGTCGCAGCTGTGCCAGCGAGGGTCGCGGCGCGGCGTGTCCCAGATGGCCTGCGGGTCGGGCCGCACGAGGATATAGTTCCCCCAGCGCTCCAGCTTTTCTCCGCCGGAGCAGTCGATGAGCTCAAAATCCCGCCAGTTATCTGCCGTCCACATCCGCCAAACACCCCCGCACTCAGTAATCATACATTATACCATGACAACAAACCCAGGTCAACAAATAGTGCACGAAGCCGCCCTACCCCAGCATGAAGTTTTCTCCCGTCTTTCACAAAAGGCGGCGTGAGGCTAATGGAGAAACCCAACCAAGTGGTTCCCCCTTCTGCAGCGCATCGTGGTTGACGTGCCCTACGGGTGGACGGTGCGTGACCATGATATCGTGCGGAGACGGAACCCACACACACAACGTGCGCAACAAAGCGCCCGGCCGCAAGACCGGGCGCTTTGCTGTCAAAAAAGAGAGGAGTGAAAATGAAGAATTGGTATTGTCAGATGTGGGCCTTTTATTTAAACTCCACATGGGAGATCGTCGATCTCAACCGAAATAGAAGCCACCATCCTGCCAACCGTTGGAGGGCTCCGACGGTTGCTGATAGGCGCCCTGGCTGCCGGAGTCCGAGCTGTTCTCGGCGGGCTTGGCGTCGAAGGTGATGGAGAGGGTCAGGTACTCGCCGGAGCGCCAGACCACGATGTCCACCGTCTCACCGGAGCTGTGGAAGAGCAGCTCCTGCTTCAGCTCGTCCCTGCTGCCGACTTCGTAGCCGTCCAGCTCGGTGATGATGTCGCCGACCTTGATGCCGGCCGTCTCGGCCGCGCTGCCGGAGTTCACGACCCTGACATACGCGCCCTCGGGGAAGCCGTAGTACTGGGCCGCCATGCTGTCGACGTCTTGGACTTCCACACCCAGATAGGCGTCGCCGGTCTCGGAATCCAGGCTGCGCTCGCCGGAGATGATGTCGTTGGCTATGCGTACCGCGTCGTCAATGGGTATCGCAAAGCCCAGGCCCTCGGTGCCGTCCTCGCTGGACTTCGCCGTTACCACGCCGACCACCTGGCCGCTCGTGTTGTACACCGGGCCGCCGGAGTTGCCCTCGTTCACCGCCGCGTCGAACTGGAACATCGTCATGGTGCCCTCCTCGGTGGTGATGAGCCTGTCGGTCGCAGAGACCATACCGCTCGTCATGGAGTAGTTGAGCTCGCCGAGCGGGTTGCCCACGGCGTACACCGTGTCGCCCACGTACAGGCTGTCGCTGGTGCCCAGGGACGCCGCGTTCAGGCCCGTCGCGTCTATCTTCAGCACGGCGATGTCGTTGTTGCGCTCGTAGCCCTTGATCTCCGCCGTGTAGGTGTCGCCGTTGTAGAACATGACCTTGATCTCGTAGCCGCCGGTGTAGGCGTCCTCGATGACGTGGTAGTTCGTCAGGATGTAGCCGTCCTCGCTGATGACGAAACCGGAACCCGAGACGGAACCGGAGACGGTCATTCCGAAGATGTTGGTCTGTGTGATGTCGGTCTGGATGCCGACGACCTGCTCGATGGCGAGGTTGTAGTAAATATCCCTTGCGGACATCACGGAGCTGTCGCTCGAGGTGACGATGCCGCTCGGGGTCTCGGCGGGGCTGGTCTGGGTCAGGGCCTCCGAAGGTTCTTCGGTGCTGACCGCTGCGGTCTGGTTCGCGTTGGCGATGAGGCCGCCGGACACGCCGCCGAGGAGTGCGCACACCAGGCAGAGGGCTACGACGCCCGCGACTCCGATGCCGCGCTTCTTGCGCTTCTTCTCAGGCTCCGGCCCCTTCGGCCCGCGTCCTCCGGGCACATAGTAGCCGCTGCCCATGTCCGTCTGAGGGGTGAAGGCGGCGTCCCGGTAGCAGCAGTCCTCCCTGCCTGCGTCCGGCCTTACTATCCTGTAACTTCCGTTGTCCTCCGCTTTCTCGTCCTTGTACCAGGACGAGCCCTGCTCTGAGTTTTCTTCGTTGTTCATTTCATTGTTATCGTCATATGGATTCATGGCTCCTGCCTCCATCTTTTTGTTTACGTTCGTTATCATAAAGTCAACTTATGTCCTTGTCATGAACAAACATAGAAAAAAATTTGAAGTTTCCGCCTACTAATTGTGAACAGAAAAAGCCTCGCAGAGTTTCGCGGCCGCAGAGCGCAGCGACGTCCCTCTGCCTGAAAAAACTGAGGGCGCGGCCTGGAAGCCGCGCCCTCGATCGTGTTCGACGTGTTCAGTTCAGCAGGTACCCGTTCCCGAGCTGCTCCGGGGTCGCGAGGGCAACTCCGCGCTCAGTCAGCCAGGCGTTCGTGCGCTCCGACCGGACGGTCGCGTAGGCGTAGAAATAGTCCGTCGTGCAGCCCTCATGCGTGTCCCGGCTGAGCTCCAGGTTGATGCGGCAGTCGTAGGCCTCGCTCAGATACTCTCCGTCCGAGTCGAACCACACCAGTCCTATCGAGCCGTCCTCCATGTCCGGAAGGATGCACTCGTTGTACAGCTCCGCCGCCTCCGCAGGGCTGAGTTCCAAAATCTGCTGCCCTCCCCCGGCGGCAGTCCAGTTCACGGCGGCGTAGTAAACCGTCTCCTCCGACGGCTGTATCTCCGGCTGCTTCCGGGACAGGATGCCCTCCCGCGAGTTGGCGGCCGACTCCAGGAGCTCCACCGCCTGAGCGTCCATGCTCAGATTGATATAGTACTGCCTGCTGAGCCTCCTGCCGTCCCTGAGCTCATACTCGAGCCGTATCACCTGCGGGTCGTATGAGCCGTCTTCCGGCTCGTGGTCGTGCGAGGCCGCGTAGGCTGCGGACTCGTACGCTTCCTTGTTATCTATGATCCTCCTGTGCAGGGCCAGGACGCTCCCCACGTTCTCCGGCTCGCTCAGCGTCATCCGGTTCTCCCCGGAGGCCAGCACCTCGACGCGCTTCACCTCGTCGGCCTCGGGCACGCGCCTCTCAAAGCCCGTCGCGTCCAGCTCCCCGCACATCAGCAGCCCCGTCAGCAGCAGCCAGAGCGCCGCGAGGCCGAACCACTTCCGGCCCATCCGGAGCACGCGGAAGCTCTTCTGCACCAGCATCTCAGCCGCGAGCCAGCCTATGAGCCCGCCCAGCAGCATGAAGAGCGCGAATATCAGCGCCCCCGTCACGCCCATGCTCGCCGCATCGGGCATCACGAGGTCGGTCAGCAGGAAAGCCAGCAGCAGAGCTCCGGCTATGGCCGCGCAGTAGCGGAACACGGGCCTCAGTATGCCTATGGCCACCACGTCCCCCGCCGTCTCCAGCTTCCTCCGCTTGTAAAGCAGGCACGAAGGCCACAGCAGCAGCACGCCCACGGCGGCGCAGCAGCCCGAATATGCCCAGCCCGTGTACTGATAGCCGACCGCCTCGTACGTGCCGTTCTCAAGCTGCTCGAACAATACCCGGTACTGGCTTCGGGACCTCATGCCGACGAAGGGCGAGAGCAGATCCATGCCTAAGTCCTTCGCCGTGAAGCCGTAGACGAACTCGCCCACGACAGAGCAAACCACTCCCTCGAACACCGCTGCGGCTATGTTCACCGCGACGAAGAGCACCGGCAGGACTATCATGCTGCCCGTCAGCTGGGCGCAGAAGGCCGCGATGCCGAAATACGCCGTCACCATCAGGCTCATGCCGCCGAACATCGAGATCGCCGAGGGCAGCACGGCCGCGAATTGGGAGGCCCCGACCGCCAGGCAGGCGAGCGCCGCCAGCAGATTCACCGCCAGAGGCGGCAGAAGCCCCGCCAGCGTGACCGACGTGAATATGCCCTCCCGCCTCACGGGCAGCATACCATAGGCCGCGGCCGACTTCTGCGAATAAATATGGCTGTATACCGCCATCGCAGCCGCGCAGCCTATGACCGGGGCGGCCAAAAGGCCGATGCCGCTCAGAAACTCGACCGGCACATACTGCGCCAGCCTCGCCGCGTCCGCCGCGTCCGCCGCCCGGCCCAGCCTCCCGGCCAGCTTCACCGGCAGCGCCAGCATGAGCACAAAGGCGTAGGAGAACCAGAGCGGCCAGAAACGCATCACCGTTTTCCGGAAGAGCGGCCCGTTAAAGAATGATGTCCCGGACTTCATGGCCCTCACCTCCCAGCTCGTATATGAATATCTCTTCAAGGTTGAGCGGCACCGCGTCCATGAACACCGGGCCTAGCCGCTCCACCCGGGCCAGGACTTCGTCCGTCCTGCCCCTTATTATCAGGGTCTTGAGCCTGCCCTGGCCCGACGTGTGGAGCACGTCCAGCTCCTCCGGCAGAGAGACCCCCTCCGGCAGCACCAGCTGCAATTTCGTCATGTTCTCCTGCAGCTCCGAGAGCACCCGCTCGAGCAGCATCCTGCCCCGGTCGATGATGCCCACCCGGTCGCACACGTCCTCCAGCTCCCTCAGGTTGTGCGAGGAGATGAGCACCGTCGTGCCGTACTCCGCCACGTCCTGCATGATGAGCGCCCAGACCTGCCTGCGCATCACGGGGTCGAGCCCGTCCACCGGCTCGTCGAGTATGAGCAGCTCCGGCCTCATCGAAATCCCGAGCCAAAAGGCCGCCTGCTTCAGCATCCCCCTCGAAAACCTGCGCATGGGCTGCCTGACGTCGAGGTCGAAAACCTCCTTCAGCTGCTCAAAACGCTTCATGTCGAAGTTGGGATAGATGCCCCTGTAAAAGCGCATCATGTCCTGTATCGAGGCCTGGGGGAAGTGGAAGACCTCGTCCGGTATGGCGAATATGCGGCCCTTTATCCCGGGGTTCTCGTACACGGGCTCCCCGTCGCAGAGCACCCGGCCGGAGTCCTGCCTGAGTATGCCCGCAAGGTGCTTCATGGCGGTCGTCTTTCCCGCCCCGTTCGGCCCCACCAGACCGTAGACAGCCCCGGACGGGGCGAACAGGTCAAGCCCGTCCAGCGCGACGTGGCCGTAGTATTCCTTCCTTACATCCTTGAACTCAACCCTCATCTCCGGCGCCCTCCTTTTCCCTGATGCGCCTGTTCAGCTCTTCGGCGCTCACTCCGAGAAACAGCAGCTCGGTCACGATCTCGTCCAAGGCTGAGAGCAGCTCGTTCTTCCTGCCCTCGTCCACCTGCGTGCGTATGTTCGCATAGCTGCCCTTGCCGGGGATGGATATTATATAGCCCTCCTGCTCCAACTCGCGGTAAGCCCTTTGAATGGTGTTCGGATTTATGACCAGCTGCGCGGCAAGCTCGCGCACAGAGGGCAGCTTCTCGTCCGGAGACATCGCCCCCGACACTATGAGCTTCCTCAGCGCCGTCTTCACCTGCTCGTAAATCGGCCGTGAATCTCTGAAATTGATGTTTATCATCATCCCATCAGCCCCAATGCTTCCCGCGTATCAGATAAAATAATACAGTTATAGGATACCCGATTTCAGCTCCCGTGTCAACAAAAAATGTATCTAATTTGTATCCTTTGTATCATGGGCCACGAAGCCGCCGCCCAAAACACGGGAATCTGAGTAAACCGCGGCGGCCTGTCCAGGTGTCGGGGCCCTGAGCGGGGCCTCGCAGACGAACCTCAGCCTGCCCCCGGCCTCGGGGAAGGCCCGTGCGGGATAGAGCTGCCTCGAGTGCCTGACCCTGAGCCCGCAGTCGAACGGCCCGGACGGAGGCTCCGCGATCCAGCGCATGGACTCGGCCGAAAACTCGTTCGTGAAGAGCCCGTCTCCATCCGCGAGCACTACCTCACGGGTTTCGGGCCTTATCTCCGAGACGTAGACCCTTTTCCCGGCGGAATAGCGCAGGCCCCTTCTCTGGCCCAGGGTGAACCTGTGTATGCCCCCGTGCATCGCCACGGCTCTGCCCTCGTATATGAGCTCCCCCGGCTCCGGAGCTTCGCCCCTGCGCTCCAGCCAGGCCGCGTAGTCCCCGTCGGGCACGAAGCAGAGCTCCATGCTGTCCGGCTTCTTCGCCGAAGGCAGGCCCCACTCCTCCGCCAGCGAGCGCGTTTCGGCCTTTATCATGTCCCCCAGGGGCAGCACCAGCCTTCGGAGCTGCTCGGGGAATATGCGGCAGAGCATATAGCTCTGGTCGTTCTCCGCCCTGCCCATGTACAGGGCGCCGCCCGCGGCCCTGGCGTAGTGGCCCGTCGCGACCTTCTCTATGCCCAGCGCGTCCGCGTACCCGCAGAGCAGGCGCAGCTTCACATCCGGGTTGCACAGCACGCAGGGGCTCGGCGTCTCCCCCCGCTTATACGCCTCGGCAAAGGGACGGCAGACGTACCTCTCAAGCTCGGCGTGCGCGTCGATCACCTCCAGAGGCAGGCCCATCTCCTCCGCACAGGCGCCGGCGGCCTCCGCCTCCCCGGAGCCGGTCTCCAGATACAGACAGCGCACCTCGTATCCAGACCTTCTCAGCAGCTCCGCGGCGCAGGCCGAATCCACGCCTCCGGAAAAACCGAGGACGATTCCTTCGCTCATCTTCCGGCCCTCCCTATATACATGGCCAGCGCGGCCATGTCCGCCGGTGAGACGCCGGATATCCTGGACGCCCTGCCGAAATTCTCCGGCCGGAGCGCCGAGAGCTTCTGCCTCGCCTCCGTGCGCAGGCCGGGCACCTTGTCGTAGTCGATATCCTCCGGCAAGACGCGGCTCTCCATCCTCGAGAACTCCTCCACCTGCTTGAGCTGCCGCTTTATATAGCCCTCATACCTGAGCCTTATCTCCACCTGACGTGTGACCGCTGCCGGCAGGGCCGGCCTGGCGGCGTCGAACGGGGCGAGGTCGTCATAGCCCACCTGCGGCCTTCTCAGCAGCGAGGCCAGCGACGTCCCGGAAACCGGGGCCGCCGTGCCCAGGGCCTCGAGCTTCGCGCAGAGCGCCTCATCCGGAGCGACGTGGGTGTTCTCCAGCCTCCGGAGCTCCGCCTCCACCATGGCGTATTTCTCCCTGACCTCCTCCAGCCGCTCCTTCGATACCAGGCCCAGCCCGAAGCCTATCTGCGCGAGCCTCTCGTCGGCGTTGTCCTGCCTCAGCAGCAGCCGGTACTCAGACCTCGAGGTCATCATCCTGTACGGCTCGTTCGTGCCCCGGGTGACGAGGTCGTCTATGAGTGCGCCGATGTAGGCCTCGCTCCGGCGCAGGACGAAGGGGGCCTCGCCCTTTATCTTCCGCGCCGCGTTCACGCCCGCGCAGAAGCCCTGGACGGCCGCCTCCTCGTAGCCCGAGGAGCCGTTGATCTGCCCCGCGCCGTAGAGGCCGGAGACCTTGCGCGTCTCGAGCGTGGGCAGCAGCTCGAGCGGGTCGACGCAGTCGTACTCGATTGCGTAGGCGGGCCGCATGATCTCCGCCCGCTCGAGCCCTGGAACCGTGTGCAGCATCGCTACCTGCACCTCCTCGGGCATGGAGCTCGAGAAGCCCTGGACGTAGAGCTCCTCCGTGCCCAGGCCCATGGGCTCTATGAAGAGCTGGTGCCGCTCCTTGTCCGGGAAGGTCATGACCTTCGTCTCTATGCTCGGGCAGTAGCGCGGGCCGACGCCCTCTATGACGCCGGAGTAGATGGGTGAGCGGTCGAGGTTTTCACGTATAATGTCGTGCGTCTCTTTCGTCGTGTACGTCAGCCAGCAGCGGGCGCGGTTCTCGGGCGGGCGCACCGTCCCGAAGGAGAAGGGCTCGGGCTCCGGGTCGCCCTCCTGCAGCTGCATTTTGGAGAAGTCCACGCTCCGGGCGTTTATCCGCGGCGGCGTGCCGGTCTTGAAGCGGCGCAGGGAGAGCCCGAGTTCCCTCAGCCTGTCCGCCAGCGGCCCCGAGGGAGCGAGCCCGTCCGGGCCGGAGTCGCGTATGACCTCTCCGACGATTGTGCGGCCTTTGAGGAAGGTGCCGGTGGCTATCACCGCCGCCCGGCAGCGCCAGACGGCGCCCGTGTGCGTCGTGACGGACACGACGCGCCCCGACTCGACTCCTATGTCCACGACCTCGGCCTGGATGAGCCTGAGCCGCTCCTGCCGCTCGAGCGTGCGCTTCATGACCTCCTGGTACTTCCGCCTGTCGGCCTGTGCCCTGAGCGAATGCACCGCCGGGCCTTTTCCGAGGTTCAGCATCCTGTACTGGATGCAGGCGGCGTCGGCGGCCCGGGCCATCTCCCCTCCCAGGGCGTCCAGCTCGCGCACGAGGTGGCCCTTGCCCGTGCCGCCTATGGCCGGGTTGCAGGGCATATTCCCCACGGTGTCCAGGTTGATGGCAAAGCAGACCGTCTCCAGGCCCAGCCGCGCCGAGGCCAGGGCTGCCTCGATGCCCGCGTGTCCCGCGCCGACCACAACGATATCGCATTTTCCAGCATCATAAGTTCTCATAACCCTAAAATTATACTACCGGCCTCACCTTAAATCAAGCTGTGAACACGGTCTGCCCGGGGCGGCGGGGCGCAGCCTGTGCAAAATTTGCACAGGTAAAACCGGCGGCGGCTATTGCTTTATCTCGTTAATGTGGTAATATGATAGCGCCCTGTTGAAAAGGGTAGTGAATGAAGGAGATATGTAAAGATGAAAAAGTTTTTGGCACTGATGCTTGCGCTCTGCATGGTATTTGCGCTTGCCGCCTGCGGTGAGCCCGCCGCCTCCGACCCCACGGACGCTCCCGGAACCGAGGCCCCGACCGACGTGACCGAGCCCGCCGACGAGGGCGGCGACACGGCCGAGAGCGACCTCGCCTATGTCCAGGACAAGGGCACGCTCATAGTCGGCATCACCGAGTTCGAGCCGATGGACTACCAGGAAGAGGGCAGCGATGAATGGATAGGCTTCGACGCCGATCTCGCGAAGGCATTTGCCGAGAGTCTCGGTGTGGAGGCGGTGTTCCAGCTCATCGACTGGGACAACAAGGTCTTCGAGCTCGACGGCAAGACCATAGATGTCGTGTGGAACGGCATGACCCTGACGGACGAGGTCATGTCCGCCATGGAGTGCTCCAACGCCTACATGAACAACGCCCAGGTCGTCATCCTTCCCTCCGACAAGGCTGAGAGCTATCCCGACGCCGCGAGCATGAGCGAGCTGACCTTCGCGGTTGAGAGCGGCTCCGCCGGCGAGGACATGGCGATTGAGAACGGCTTCACCTACACTCCGGTCGCCGACCAGGCCACCGCGGTGCTCGAGGTGAGCTCCGGCACCTGCGACGCCGCCATCATCGACAGCCTCATGGCCGCGGCCATGGTGGGCGAGGGCACGAGCTACGCCGACCTCACCTACACTATCAGCCTCAACAGCGAGGAGTACGGCGTCGGCTTCCGCAAGGGCAGCGACCTGTGCGCGGCGCTCAACGACTTCTTTGTCAGCGCCTGGGCCGACGGAACGATGCAGAATCTGGCCGACACCTACGGCGTCTCCGCGGCGCTCATAGCGCAGGAGTAAGCCACGACACGATAATTTGAGAGAATAAGCTGAAAGCAGAGGCGCTTCGCGTCCTCTGCTTTCGGCGTGAACAGGAGTGGTTCCAAGCAAATGTTCCAGACCGTTTTAAACGCGCTCAACGAGGGCTTTTTGCAGACGCTGAAGCTCTTTGTCGTGACGCTCGTCGGCTCCATACCCCTGGGGCTAATAATCTGCTTCGGCTCCATGAGCCGCTGGGCGCCCCTGGGCCTGCCGGGGCGCAGGCTCGCCGCGGGCAAGGCCGCCATCGACAGGCAGCTCGAGGAGGGCGTGGAGCCCATCGTGCAAAAGCGCGTGCTCTCGCCCGAGCGGGCGAGGAAGAAGAGCCGGAGCCTCGGCTTCTGGTCGAAGCTGCTGCTGGGCTTCCGGCCCATCTCGCTTCTGAGCCGTTTTGTTGTCTGGGTCATCCGAGGCACTCCGCTCATGCTGCAGCTGCTCATCATTTTCTACATACCCGGCTACATCTTTGAAAAGAACCCCTGGAGCTTTCCGGAGGGCCGTTTCGCTGCGGCGGCGGTGATGTTTATCGTAAACTACGCCTGCTACTTCTCCGAGATCTACCGCGGCGGCATCCAGGGCGTGCCCCTGGGCCAGCAGGAGGCAGGGCAGGTGCTCGGCATGACGAAGGGCCAGATCTTCCGCCACGTCACGCTCCTGCAGATGATAAAGCGCATCGTCCCTCCAATGGCGAACGAGATCATCACCCTGGTGAAAGACACCTCCCTCGCCCGCATCATCTCCTATCAGGAGGTCATCTGGGCGGGCTACGCCTTCCTCAAGGGCTCGCACGGCTACTCCGGCCTCATCTGGCCGCTGTTCTTCACGGGTATATACTACCTCATCTTCAACGGCGTCGTCTCCTTCCTGCTCGGCAGGCTGGAGCGGAAGCTCGAGTTCTTCAGGTAAGGAGGCGCGGCAATGTCGATACTGGAAGTCAAACACCTTGAAAAACACTTCGACAAGACGAAGGTCTTGAACGACATCAGCTTCACGCTGGAGCAGGGCCAGGCTCTCTCCATCATCGGCTCCTCCGGCTCGGGCAAAACGACGCTGCTCAGATGCCTCAACTTCCTCGAGGCCCCGGACAGCGGCTCCATCTCCGTAAACGGGGAGACGCTCTTCGACGCGGACATCCCCGAGACCAGGCGGGAAGCCGACGTGAGAAAGAAGCGGCTGCACTTCGGCCTGGTGTTCCAGAGCTTCAACCTCTTTCCCCAGTACACCGCGCTCGGGAACGTCACGCTCGCGAGCCGGCTGCTGGCGAAGGAGCGGCCGGACTTCAAGCAGAACAAGAAGGCCATCTATGACGCCATCGACAAGGAGGGCCTCGAGCTGCTCGATTCGATGGGCCTCTCCGACCGCAGGGGCCACTATCCGCACCAGCTCTCCGGCGGGCAGCAGCAGCGCGTCGCGATAGCCCGGGCGCTCGCCCTGCACCCGGACATCCTCTGCTTCGACGAGCCGACCAGCGCCCTCGACCCGGAGCTCACCGGAGAGGTGCTCCGAGTCATCCGCGAGCTCGCAGAGCGGAAGACGACCATGATAATCGTCACCCACGAGATGCACTTCGCAAAGGAGGTCTCCGACAGCGTCATCTTCATGGACGGCGGCTTCATCGTCGAGCAGGGCGGCCCGGAGATAATCGACAACCCGCAGATGGAGAGGACGAGGAAGTTCCTCTCCAGCTACGGGCAGTGAGCGGAGAATTTACAAATTTCCACTTGAATGTGGCTGTCGAATATAATACTATTATGGTTGCGTCCCACGCGGGCGCAGCCATTTTTAAATTTCGAGGGGCTGAGGCCGGGGTGAAACGTAAAATCAAATATCTGGCGCTGGCGCTGGTTTTGTGCCTCATGCTGCCGCTGTCCGGCTGCGGTAAGATATCGGGCCGGTACAGGATACTGGAAACGCTCGAAACGCAGTCGTTCTCCATAGGCTTCCGCGACGGTGACTACGTGCAGTACTACGTCGAGGCGGCGCTCAAGGTGCTCGCTGCGGACGGCACGGTGCAGCGTCTCGCCATGCAGTGGTTCGGCGAGGACAAGACCAGCTTCTCCAAGGACATCGACGCGCTCGAGAAGGTCGGCACCGCCGCGCCGAGGACGCTGCTGGTCGGAGCGGACACCGACGTCTTCCCCATGAGCTACATGGAAAACGGCAATTACACGGGCTTCGACGTCGAGCTGGCCAGAGAAGTGTGCAGCCGCCTGGGCTGGGATATCAAGTTCATCTCCATCAAGGCCGAGAACGCCTATGTGGAGCTCTCCAGCGGCAACATTGACGTCGCCTGGGGCGGCCTCGTGCTCGATAACTCCGAGGGCACGTTCGAGACCCTCTCCCCCTACCTCTCGAACGACATCGTGCTCGTGACCCTCGCCGACGGGGGCGCAAAGACCCTCCGGGGCCTGAACGGTCAGAGCCTCGGCATCACCACCGAGAGCAAGTTCATCGAAGCGCTCTCCGCAGACGAGAAGCTCATGAACCGCTTCGACCAGATAAAGCGCCTCACCGGCGGTACCAAGGCCCTGCTGGACGCGCTGACGAGCCGTCAGGTCGACGCTGTTATCGTCTACAGCATCTCCCTCGCCTACTACGGCTGACAGGCAGCAGAAAAACACCCGGTCGCATGACCGGGTGTTTTTGCGTTTGCGTTTTGGATTTTGAACTCAGCGATTAAAAGAAGTCGCTGATCTGGCCGTAGAGCACGAAGGCCATGAGGATGGGAACGACGAACTTGAAGCAGACATTGAAGAAGCCGTAGCCCCAGAACTTGTGGCCGCTCTGCTCGCACTCGGGGACGACCGCGTTCTTGGTCTTGTAGACCCAGCCGATGAGCACGCTCATCGCCAGGGCGCCGAAGGGCATCAGGATGCCCTCGGAGAGCAGGTCAAAGAAGTCGAGCCAGCAGTCGACAGCCATCGGAATATCGCCGGTCATGCCGAGGATCTCGTAGGGGGCGGGCAGAGCCGCGTTGCCGCTGCCCAGGGCGTCCAGTGCGACGGGCAGTCCGACGACGAAGATGAGGCCGGCGGCGATGCAGGTGATCTTCGTGCGGTTCGGCTTGATGCCCTTGTCGATGGCGCGGTCGATACGGTAGGTGCAGACGACCTCGAGCAGGGAGATGGAGCTCGTCACGGCGGCTATGAACACCAGGAAGTAGAACATGAAGCCGACGAAGCTGCCGAACTCACCCATGTTGATGAAGACCTGCTGCATGGAGGCGAACAGAAGTCCCGGGCCGGAATTGTAGTCCACGCCGTAGGCCGCGCAGGCGGGCATGACGGCCATGCCGGCCATGATGGCGATAAGGGTGTCGCAGGCGGGGATGATGATCGCGTTCTTCTGCAGATTCTCCTTCTTATCAAGGTAGGAGCCGTAGGTTATCATGCAGCCCATGCCCAGTGACAAGGAGAAGAACATCTGGCCTGCCGCCGTCTTCAGTACCTTGAGGAAGCCGCTGAAGCTGCTCATGGCGGAGAAGTCGGGCTTGAACATGAAGGCGTAGCCCTCTGCCGCGCCGTCCTGGAAGGCTATGTAGACCACGACGAACAGCAGGATGAAGAACAGCGCCGGCATGGCGACGGAGGAGAACTTCTCGATGCCGCTCTCGACGCCGCCCATGACTATCAGGATGTTGATGATGACGAAGAGCACGTGGAAGAACAGCATCCCGCCGTAGTCATACAGCATATAGCCGAAGAAGCCGCCGCCCTGCGCCGCGAAGCCGTCGATGCCGACGACCTCGAAGAAGAAGCCGAACATATAGCGCATGACCATGCCGCCGAGGACGTTGTAGAACGCCAGCAGGCAGAAGCCCGCGATAACGCCCAGGAAGCCGACCCACTTGTGCTTTTTGGAGAACTGCATATACGCGCCGACGGCGCCGCGTCCCGTCTTGCGGCCCAGCGACAGCTCGCCGAGCATGACAACGCAGCCGACGATGACGACCAGAATGAGGTAGACTATGAGGAAGGCGAAGCCGCCAGTCTTGCCCATCTTGTACGGGAAGCCCCAAATGTTGCCCAGACCGACCGCCGAACCGACAGCGGCCATCAGGAAGCCAAAGTTGGAGCCCCATGAACCGCGTTCATGTTCCATGTGTTGAGATTTTTGATCCATTGATTTCCCTCCCAAATTTTAATTATAGCCGGTGCTCGTATCCCGTTTAAGCGCCGGCTCTCCCAATCCTCGGGAATGTATCCCTCACTCCCGTGTTTATACTTTACACCAAAAAAGCGCCGTTTACAAGTCCTTAATTTGTCCGTAAATTTTCTTTATTCAAAATACTCATATATCAGCCGACAAATTCTTCATTTTTGTCTATTTTTTGTGCAAGTTGCTCAATTGACTGTCTTTTGTCAAATTTTGCTCCTTTAGCTGGCAAAATCGCTAAATTGCTGCGGTGCGGGCTCAAATTGTGCTTGCTTTTGCGGCACATTCCTGTATAATTAATTAATGTGTTTACAGGAAATGATATGCCGCCGCCCGGGCGGTCAACACAGATTCTTTGGGAGGAATACAAATGACTTACGAGATGGACGTCGCGGGGCTCAAGCGCCAGCTGCCTCTGTGCCGGGTGACTGACGACCTGTACATAGGCGCCTTCGTCATGTTCGGCGACGTCGAGCTCACGGTACACTGTGCTGCGGAGCTTTTGAAGCGCGCACCGGAGTACGACTACATCATCGCGCCCGAGGCGAAGGCGATCCCGCTGCTCTACGAGATGGCGAGGCAGTCCGGTGCGGAGAAATACTTCCTGGCCCGCAAGGGCGCCAAGGCCTACATGACCGGCGTCTTCGAGGTCGAGGTGCGCTCCATCACCACCATGCACATCCAGAAGCTCGTCATCGACA
>CABVBV010000027.1 GCA_902496595.1 uncultured Eubacteriales bacterium
CACTGACCTTCGGGTTATGAGCCCGACGAGCTACCGGACTGCTCCACCCCGCGATATTGTGAGCCTTATTATAATAACACCTCCCCTTTACCTTGTCAAGCATTTTTTACGGCTTGACCGGATGGGGTAAAATCATTATAATAACAATGTATGCCCACATCCCGTCACTCGGAGGTGACTTATTCTTGGACAGACACAAATATGTAGCGGAGCTGGCAAAGCTCCTTTCAGGCATGGCCGCCGCTGACAGGGAGGCCGTGCTCAGAGGCGTGAACAGGCGCTTCGACGAGGGCGAGAACGACGCCGCCGTCATCGCCAGCCTCGGCAGCCCCACCTTCGCCGCCGTCTCCGTGCTCAGAGGCTATGTGCCACCGGAGGAGGGCGACCTGCCAGTTGAGGCCCCGGCGGAACCCGAGCCGGCGGTCATTGAACCGGTCGAGCCTGTGCCGGTGGAGCCGGAGCCCGATGAGGCGGAGCCGGACGAGCCGGAGGCGGTGGCCGAACCCGACGCTGATGTCCCGGAGCCCGTGGAAGACGGCGCCGGGCTCGATTCCGAGGAGGCCGAAGAGATTCCGGAGCCGGCTCCGGAGCCCGACGAGCCCGAGCCTCCGGAGGCCGCGGATGCTGAAGAGGCAGGGCCCGAAGTGGCGGAGGAGCCTGAAGAGCCCGCTGCCGAGGCAGAGGAGACCGAACCCGAGGAGGCCGGTGAGGTCGAGGAGGCGGGCGAGGTCGAGGAGGCCGGGATTTACGAGGCCGGTACTGCGGGTTCCGGGCAGCCGGGAGAGGCCGAAGAGGCCGTGGAAGCCGTGGAAGAGGCGGCGTCTGAGGAGGCCGGTGAGGTCTCGGAGCTGCCGCCGTTCTGGGGAGGCCCCCCGGAACTGCCCAAACCGCCGAAGGCGAAGGTCGGGCTCCTGATCGTATACGTCTTCTTCGGCATCGTCATCGGCATACCTGTTACTGCGGCGCTGACCGCTCTGGCGCTGGCGATCCTGCTGGCCGGGGCTCTGGTCATAGGCGCGGCGGCGCTTCTGGTATCCTTCTGCTTTTTGGGCATGAGCGTTGTGGCGGACATCCTGCTGCTCGCTGGAGCCGGGCTGGTTCTGGCGGCGCTGGGCCTGCTGCTCGTATGCATTGCGATCTGGTTCTTCAGGCGCTGCTCGGTGGGTTTTGTAGACCTGGTCATCAGGAAGGGCCGCGACTGGTGCTATGAGCGCGGCGGGAAGGAGGAGCGCGGATGAAAAAGCTCTGGAGCGTCATTCTGACCGTCGTCATAGTCCTTGCCGTGCTCGGCTGCGTGGTTTTCGCGCTGGGCCTGCTGATGGACGCGGATCTGGTCAGGATTGCGGACGTCGTGTTCGCGAACTACGATCTGGCCAAGGTGCTGACCGCCGTCGAGGAAAATCTCGGCGGGCTGATGCGCTATTTGCCGGTATGAGCGTTTGGAGGCGCGATTTTTGAAGAAGAAGGTAGTCAGGAAGCACAACAACAGCGGCAACTGCTTTGTCTGCGGCGTGAACAACCCCTTCGGGCTGCACGGCAGGTTTTACGAGCTGGAGGACGGCACGGTCGCCTGTCTGGTGACGGCGAAGAGCGAGCATCAGAGCTATCCCCAGCGCGTTCACGGCGGAGTCATCACGGCGCTGCTGGACGAGACTCTGGGCCGTGCGATAAACGTGCCGGAGCCGGACACCTGGGCGGTCACCGGAGACATCAGCGTGAGGTTCAAAAAGCCAGTCCCCTACGGCGAACCGCTGACAGTGACCGGAAGGGTGACGAGGAACACGAGGCTCATCTTCGAGAGCGAGGGCGCCCTGTATCTGAAAGACGGCACTCTCGCCGCCTCAGCGCACGCGAGGTACATGAAGCAGCCCCTGAACGTGATCGGCGACCTGGAATCGAACGGAGACATCTGGGTCTGCATCGAAGAGCCGGACGACCCCTCCGAACTTGACATCCCGGACTGAAAAGGCCTCGCTGAGTTTTGCTGCGCAGCGAAGCGCTGTCCACTTTGTCAGAGAAGGCAAAGCCCGCCTCGACAAGCAGACCGCAGCCATGGATATCCATGGCTGCGGTCTCTTTTTTTCCTTCACGCCGGGCTTCAGCCGTGGAAGGTTCCGTTCATCCCTACAAAAGCGGCGCCGTCGTTCGCAGCGTACAGGCCCCAGTATTTCAGCTCGTCTCCCAGCTCAAAGTCGTTCGTATCCCACATTATCCACGTTATGAACTCGCCATCCAGATCCTCCGTTGCGCGTCCGGGCAGGTAGAGGGTGAGCTCCTTCGACTCGGTCAGGCCCTTGGGCTCCGTATACATATACACCTCGTGCTCCCCGTTCTCCAGCACGAAGTCTTCCCAGCTGAAAGGCTCGTTCTCGTAGCGTATCTCTTTTATCCTCAGCTTGAACTCACGGCTGGCGGTCTGCCCGACCACTTCCATCTTCCCGCTGAAGGAGCAGTATCTGTAATAATTGGTGAAGTAGTATATCGGCACGTCCTCGAAGCCGTCATAGGGGGTATAGCCCGTGTCGGCGTCGATATACGTTCCGGTGAAACTGCCGTCGTCCTCTATATACAGCACCGTCCACCAGCCTCCGGCGTTCGAGGAGTAGTAGAAGTAGTCCGGGAGGCTTTCAAACAGATTGTCCTCGTTCACTGCCTCGACACCAGCCTCCGCGGTGGATATGACCCTGACTCCGTCGCTCAGCTCTCCCACCGAGACCCTTACCTCGCACTCCCCGTCGCCCCTCTTCACGAGCTCACAGCTGAGCCCGTCAGAGGCCGGTATCACCTGGACGACCTTCTCGTCGCTGCTCTCCCAGAGTATGTCCCCCGCCGGCACCTCCCCGTCGGCCGAGATATCCACCTCCACCTTGAGCCTGCTGCTCAGGTTGTACATATAGAGCCTGCCGCCGCTCGCAGTTTTCCCGTCGTATTTTATGGTCACGTCTTCGACCGTCACGGGCTCGTCACTCGGCAGTGCGGGCGTGGGGCTCGGCTCAGACGTGGTTTCCGGGGCCTCCGTCGCTTCGGGCTCCGGGGCCTCCGCCGCTTCGGTCTCCGCCGGCTTTGTTTCCTCTTGCTGCGACGTCGGAGCGGAGGCTGTCGGCGCGGCCGTCTCACCGGCGCCGCCGTCTCTGAAGCTCGAGGCGGCAAACCACATCAGCAGCGCTGCGGCCGCCGCCAGGACAAAGACTATGGCCCAGACCGCCAGCGGGCTCATGCCGCGGCCTCCGCCGCGTCTTCCGCCCCGATCGGGAGCGGCTCCGCCCTCGTCCAGTCTGCATCCGCAATTCTTGCAGTATTTGCTGTTTTCCGGCAGCTGCGTTCCACAACTCGGGCACCGCATGGCCGATTTCACTCCTATCTATATGCTCGTATGTCCGTTATTGCCGTGTCGTCCCATTCGCTCCCCGTATAGACGTCGAGTATCGTGAACTTCAGGTACTCCGTCCGCACGGGGCTCAGGAACTCATAGCCCTGCCACTCCCTCAGATCGTCCAGGGAGATATCGTATGTGCTGCCGTCCGAGAGCTCGACCCTCAGCTTTGCCGGCCGTCCGTTGCGCTCCCAGGCGCTCTCGCTCTGGTCAAAGCCCGGGAAGATCATTATGCCTCCCACCGTCACCTCGCGGTCAAAGCTCAGGATGAGGTACTCCCCTATCCCGTCGCCGTCGACGTCCTCCTGCCAGGAGGTGTTCGGGTCGTCGTCCATCGCCCTGAATGCGGAGTAGTATATGCCGTTGTGCAGGATCTCGCTGCTCGCGTCCGCGTAGGAGAAGTAGAGCCTGTCGTCCTCGAGCGGCTTGTAGTAGTAGCTCTTCACGAGCCCGTCCGCCGGCGTGGGCGTCGGCTCTGGCTCGGGCGTGGGAGTCGGCTCCGGTTCCGGCGTAGGAGTCGCCGGTATCGGGCTGGGCTCCTTGGTCGGTTTCGGGGCCTGCGCGGGAGTGTTCACCGCCGGAGCCTGGGTATACGGAGCCTCGGAAAACGCCGGAGCCGCCGTGTTCTGAGAGCCGCTTCCAAAAATGTCCGGCAGCTCTCCGTCCCTGAGCACGAAATACCAGATCGCGGCCCCCGCCACGAGCAGCACCACCAGCAGCAGCACCACTAAGAGCCCGGTTTTCCCATCGGACTTCCTTCCGGCCTGAGGCGCTCTTCCCGTGCCTGAGGGCCTCTTGGGCTGCGCCTTGGCGGTCTCGCCCGTCTTCACGGTGTCGGGGCCGTACTTCTGGCCCGCGCCGTAGCCGCTCCGGCGCTCCTCCGCCCGCTCGGCCGGCCCCCGGCTCCGAGGCTCCCGGCTCCGCGGCTCCTGTGCTCCGTCCCGCTGACTTCCCGGCTTCTGCCCGGGCCTGTTGAGCGGCGTGACCGGAGTCCCGCAGTTATTACAGAATCTCGCTTCGTCGGCTAATTTGTTGCCGCATTTGGGACAGAACATCCTCATCTTCCTTTTCCGGTATATTTTTGGGCGCCGAACCCGGCCGTCTTCAGTCCGCTGTCAGTTCTTCCACTTCTCTATCGCTTTGTCGCCGTAGGTCTGCAAGTCCATCACCAGGGCTCCGAGCTCTTTCGTCATCCTCATCGTGTCCTTCGTTGCGACGCACACCAGCAGCAGCGCCGCCCTGTTCCCGTTCAACGAGGCGGCGCCTCTTCCGAACTCTATGGGCGTTCCTATCGCCGCCGACGAGAATATCCTGACGGTGCAGCTCTGCACGATCCCAGCCAATATGCACATACCGCCCACGAACAGCGGCAGTATCGCCCCGGGCACGACCTCCAGGCCCGCGTGCCGCGAATTGCCTATGACGCTCACGAGCACATACAGGCCGATCAGGCACAGCAGCCCGCCCAGCACCAGCAGATAGTAGTTGTAGTTCGTGCCCACAAAGCTCTCCATACCGGACACGGAGTCGAGCGCGACCTCCTTGCGGATCATGCTCTTTTGAGTCCTGCCGTGGAACATTATCCTCTTGTTCGTGACGGTCAGGTAGCCCTTGCCGGAGGGCCTCTTCAGCTCCGCGGCGACGTAGCTCCTGACTACGAACTCCCCCTCCGCAAGCTGCGGCATACTGCTCTTCTCTCCGGAGGACGCCTTTTCCGGGGCGCTGTATCCTGCCCCGGAGCCCCCGGGCCTCGTCTTCTCCTCGGCCGCGCCTTCGTAGGCCTGGCCGGAGGACGCATTCTCGAACCTGCTGTCGCACTCGTTGCAGAACCTGCTGCCATCGGGCATATAGCTCCCGCATTTTTTACAATACATTTTTCTCCATCTCCCCCCGCGCTTTTTCCTCACCGCCGAACAGGGCCCGGCCTGATATGCATTATTTTCCATAAATATGCAGCGGCATTCCCCGGATTCGGCCCTCATCCGGAGAAATATTTTACAATTTTCTCATGCTCAAGTCAATAGCGGCAGGCTCCGATTCAGCGATTTAATTCAATTTGCCCTTGCGTTTTACTTGATGTAATAGTATAACATGGAATGGGGGACTGTGCGAATGCGGCTCTATCCGGGTTTGAGGTTCGCGGCGTCTTCCAGCTCTCCGCCGAGCAGGATGGCGAGCATACCGGCCAGGACTTCCGAGGCACGGCGGCGCATATCCTTCACGTACGGCAGCGTCTGAGCGAGGCACGGGCCGGAGCCGGGCACGGATATCAGCGTCGGCGGCCAGAGCCTGCGTTCGCGCAGAAAGGCGTTCCCGGCTTCGACAAAGCTACGGGCCTCGTTTTGGGGGAGCTTTGTCCACTCTTTCCTGTACAGCTCCAGCCTCAGCTTTCCCGGCCCGGGCCGCAGTCGGCAGAGGCAGGCGGCTTCCTCCGCAGGGCCGCCCGGGCGACGGAGCGCAAACTCCAGGATTCCGGTATCGGCGTCCGTCTCGGGCCCGGTCAGGCCCAGGGCCAGGGCGGCTTCGGCGGCTTCCCGCAGGGCCTCAACCGGCCCTGTACATCTCGAAGCTCTGTCCATCGCTCATCAACGTAAGCGTGTTGCCGGAGACCCTATACTCCATGCTCTCACAGCCCCTCATGACGATCAGGTTGCCGTCTTCGGCAACGTACTCCAGCGCATCGCCGTCGTCTTCCGAGATCACCGTTCCGTTCTCACAGAACGTGACTTTCTGCCCGTCATCCGTCTCCCATGTCCCGGTTATCCCGTCGCCGGGGAGCAGGAACTGGGCCGCCATGGCCACGATGATTATGAGCGTCGCGGCTGTGATGATGCCGGTATAGCCGTTTCCGCCGCGTATCCTCCAGGGGGTTCCGTTACCCACCTGTCTTAAATTTGCGTTCATTGCATTCACCTCTCGTTTTTCGGAGCTCTTCGCTTCCTGTGAGTGCATTGTAACTTCCTCCATGTGTAAAACTGTCGGTATCGAGGCCTCTGTCAAAATATTTCATCTGGTGATGAACATGGCTGTCAACTCCCTGTCCGCCGGGACTATGCTATTCGGGAAATACGAGCTGCTCTCGGTGCTCGGGAGGGGCGGCTTCGGCATCACTTACAGGGCCCGGCGGCTGGACGGCGGGGGCCCCGCCGCAATCAAGGAGTTCTTCTGGAACGGGCATATGCAGCGGGGTTTCGACGGGGTCTGCGCAGAGCCGGTTGCCCCGGAAGAGGCAGAGGACGTGAGGGGGCTCTGCTCCCGCTTTCTGCGCGAGGCGAGGGTGCTCGAGAGCTTCAGGGACGAGCCGGCCCTCGTCCGAGTGGACGACTATTTTGAAGAGAACGGAACCGCATACATCGTCATGGAGCTGCTCGAGGGCAAGACTCTGGAGCAGGAGCTGCGCGAGCGAGGGAGCATGGACGCGGTGGAGCTCACCCGCTCCGTCCTGCCCGTGCTGGACTGTCTCGGGCGCATCCACGAGAGCGGCTGGATCCACAGGGACATCAGCCCGGACAACCTGATGCTGCTGCCCGACGGCAGCTTGAAGCTGCTCGACTTCGGCGCTGTCAAGCGATATGAGGAGAGCAGGCTGCGCAAGAACTCATACTACCAGAAGAGCAGCTTCTCTCCGCCCGAGCAATACGACGCCGGTGGAGAGCTCGGCCCCTGGACAGACATATATTCGCTCTGCGCCTCGCTCTACCGGTGCATCACCGGGCTGCGGCCTCCGGACTCGCTCGTGCGTATGCGTGAAGACGCCATGCCGAAGCCCTCGGAGCTGGGCGTTTCCATCTCTCCTGAGCTGGAGCGGGCTCTGATGAAGGGCATGGCCCTGGAGCCCGGGCGCCGCTGGAGGAGCGCGCCGGAGCTGAAAGCCGCCCTGGAGGCGGCGCTGCCGGAAAAACTGCTCGAGAAAAAGCGCAGGCGCAGGAAGCGCCTCGGCCTCTTATGCGCCGCCGCGCTCATGCTGCTCCTGGCTGCGGCGGGGCTGTTCGGCCTCCTGCGCAAGTCCGACCCGCTGTTCGGCATGGAAACGAGCGAGTTCTTCTTCTACACGCTCGACGAGGTCACGGAACGGCCCCTGGAGGAGCGCATCCAGCTGCTCATACCCGAGGTCGAGGCCCTGACGGGCGGGCTCTACACTCTGGAGCCGCTGGGCGAGGGCTGGCTGCTGACCGTGCCCAAAGACTGTCTCGGAGAAGACGGGGCGGCCGGTGCGGCCGGGGCGATGCTTGCAAACAGCCAGCTCGACGCCTATCTCGGCTGCCGCTTCGTGCCGGACGCCGTATGGGAGACCGGCGACGGCGGTTTCGGAGAGAACCAGTGCCGCCCCGAAGACTTTACCGAGCCGACCGTATTGCTCCTGTTTGAAAACACAAGCGACGATGCCGTCGACAGGGCCTACGAGGCGGAGATGGAGAGCTATGTCAAGCGGCGCCTCGATTCTCTGGATGCGCCCTATGCCTACGGAAAGACCTCCGACGGAGGCGCCGTCGTGCGGATCCCGCCTTCACGGGTGAACGGAGTGGTTGAGCAGTCGCTTTTCGGGCCCTGCAACGTATCCGTCGCCGGAGCGGACACACGCGAATCGGACTTGAGCTTATTCGTCTCGAGCGGCGCCCTGAGCGTTGTAAAACCCGAGCCCGGGAAGTACGCCCTGCGTTACTACTATGCCGATGACATTCTGAGCTCCGCCGGGGAGCTCAGGGAACTGCTCCTGTCCGGGGAGGAGAGCGAGGTCTACATCAGCGTCTCGAACATCACGGGCAACCTCTTCGCCGGAACGTACTACGCCGCCTCGGCCTCGGCCGGGGCGCAGACGGAGGAGGGGGCGCTGATCTTCGACCGGCTCCTTGCGGGCGACGGGGAGCTCGACGAGGACAGCCGCTGGACGCTCGACTATCTGTGCGAGTGCCTGAACGCCCCGAGCACCATGGCCGAACTGAAGATATGTATGGCGGTGCTTTTGGACGAGAGCGGGGAACCGCTGCTCGACGCCTACCCTCCGGACAGCTACGGTCTGGAGTTCCACACCGACCTCTTCACCCGGAGCGCGAAGGAATACGCCCGGAAGCTCGACGAGGAGCTGCCGTACGAGGTCGGCTTCAAGCTGGGCGCCATCAGCGTGAGCCTCGGCTTTTCCAGAGACGGCGGACAGCTCGACGAAGCCCTGGACGCGGCCTGCCGGCTCATCTCCGAGCAGCCGGACTTCACCGGGAGGATAGACCTGACGGACACCGCAGTCACATATCTGGCCTCCGATATCTGCCTGTTCCGGAGGATAGACAGCGGGGCGCTCCTGAACGTCTATGCCGTGGAAGACGGCCGGGCGGCGGAACTCTACGCCGATTCAGAGCTGCCGGATACGGACGGGCTCCGGAGGGCATGGGAAGAGCTGGCCCTGCCCGAAGGCGTGGAAAAGGGCGAGTTCACGATATACGACGAGCCGATCATCGGAAGTCTCTCTGAATACTACTTTTTGTATTGATGGTGATATGATGAGCCGCTGCGAACTGTCGACCGGCGCGCAACTGCACGGCCGCTACACCGTACTCTCCCTGCTGGGCCAGGGCGGTTTCGCCTTCACCTATCTTGCGAGGGATATGGCCGAGAACAGGCTGGTGGCGATAAAGGAGTTTTTCTGGACGGAGGAGCTGGCCCGGGATTCCTCGGTCTCGAACGAGGTCACGCGCCTGGACGGTCTCGAGTCGGACAAGCTGGACGCCGCGCTGGCCAGGTTCGTCTTCGAGGGCGAGATCCTGTCCGTGCTGGACGGTGCGCCCTTTGTGGCGCGGGTTCTGGACACGTTCCGGGAAAACGGCACGGCTTACATAGTGATGGAATACATCGCCGGGCGCACGTTAAGGCAGCTGCTGAAGGACGGGCCCATGGACGCGGAGCTCGCAGTCAGGTCGTTCCTGCCGATCCTGGACGCCCTGAGCGTCATCCATGCCAAGGGCATCCTCCATCTTGACATCCGGCCTGAGAACCTGATATCCATGGACGGGCTTTTGTATCTCGTGGATTTTGGCGGGGCCCGGTCGTTTGAAAAGCGCGGCCAGAGCCAGTACGGGCCCATGACCAAGGGCGCATACTCGCCTCCCGAGGTCTTTGAAGAGGGAGACATCGGCCCCTGGTCGGATATCTTCAGCGTCTGCGCCGTTCTGTACGAGGCGGTCACGGGCAAGCCGCCGGAGAGCGCGGTGCAGCGGCTCTTCTATGACAGGCTGGTTCCGCCCTCCCAGCTCCGGCAGGGCCTGGATTCGCGTCTGGACGACGTCCTCATCCGGGGCCTTCAGCTCGACCAGGGCCGCAGGTTCGGCGACGCCGCCTCCCTGTCGCTCGCGCTCAGCTCCGCGCTCGCTCCGGCGAAACCCAGGCGCAGGCGGCCGTATTATCTGGCCGGGGCCGCGGCTTTGCTCTGCCTTTGCTTCGGGATATTCAAGTACGTCTCAGCGGCCTCTCAGCCGTTTTACGGCGTCGATACGACGCAGCTGCTCTTCCGCAGGGACTACCGCACGAGCGACGTGGAGTGGAAAGAGCAGACGGAGCTGTTGAGCGCCTGCATATCCGAGCTCGCCGGGGACTCCCCCAGCCTTGTCGAATCCGATGATTCGGAATTGAAGGCCCTCCTGCCTGAAGCCGTCTTCGGCGGGCGGAGCATCGACGAGGTATTGGAATCGGCTTTTGCCGACGCCGTCTCGGTGAGCCGGGTCTCCATCCTCCACGAGCAGACGGTTATCTGGCAGCAGCCCGGGGACGCGGCGTATCCCGGTGAGCGGCAGTGCGCCCCCGAGGAGCTGGACGGCGCGACCATTCTGGGAGTGCTCCTCCCCACCGAGAGCTCCGAGAAAGACGAGAGCCGTTTTCTGAGGGCCGAAGTGGCGCTGAAGTCAAGACTCGACGCCCTGGACGTTCCCTACGCCTTCGGCCAGGCGCAGGGCGAGGACGACAGCTTCGCCGTGCTGCTCCCGGAGAAGGACTGGAGCCTGGACGTGCTGCTCACCCTGGGCAAAAGCAGCATTTGCGTCTCCGGCAGCGATGAAGCGGACTACATATTATTGAGCCTATATGATCAGAACGTTGAATTTGACAGCGCCGCTCCGGCTCTGAAGGTCACGGCGGAAAACGAGGAACAGGCCGGCAAGATAAGGGACTTCACCGAGTCCGTGCTTGAGAAGGGGAGCGGGAAGCTGCTGTTTTCCACGAGCAGCTGGCAGTTCCCCTGGCTGGAAACCGGCATCAGCGCACCTGTGACGGACGGGCGGCTCGAGTTCAGCCCCGTCGAGGCCGCAGGCGACGACGGCCGGGCTCTGGCAAACTACATCTACACCTGCGCGGCCTCGTATGACGCTTTGCCGGATGATTTCGGCCTTTCGGCCTGGGAGACGGCCTCCGACGGGGAGCTGACGGGGCTTTACGCCGTCAGGGGCCCGACTCCCGAACTCGCTCCCGACCCCGCCCAGCTCCAGACGCTGGAAGAGTTTGAGGACTATATGTCCCTCCGCTATTATATTCAAACCGTGGATTTTGACCAGCTCCTCTACGTCTTTCCCAGTTTCGACGCCACGGAGTCTGAGACTGTGGAATTTATCGGCTTTGTTCAGAGCCTGCTGGCCGAAGTCAATCACGAGGTCTTCAGCAAGCCGGTGATGATCGTCGCCAACTGGGATTTCTTTGCATATAACAGTTACAGCGACAAAGCCGACTGCCGCATATCCATCCTGCCCCATGAGGGACAGCTCTCCGTCACGCTCCACTGCAGCGGAAGCGAGGCCGAGGCCTGGCTTCCGGCTTTGGAGGAGGCCTGGGCGGAGGCGGACTTCGGCGATTCCGTTTACAAGTTCCCGGAGATTCAGATTTAGGAGAATGGCAATGGCACTAAATTCTACTTCCTCGACCAACATAGACATGAACAGGCTCGCGGATGAGCTCTTTGCCGAAGCTGAAAGCCTCGGTTCAATGCTGCGCTGCGCCTCGCTCGACCGAGACGAGATCAAAAGGGCGCCGCTCAGGCTGCGCATCATCCTGAACGGCCTGCTCGGCCGCTCGTCCCCGGACGAGGTAAACGCCGAGCTAAGAGCCTGCGGGCTGCCTGAGCTGTACGCCCGCAGCTTCCTCGAGGCCACGCTCATCTTCTCCTTCTCGAACGGCCTCGACTTCGCGGGCTGGCTGTCAGCGCTCGAGAGCTGCGCGGACATACTCGGGCGTCTCGACACCTCGGGTTACTTCAGCTCCGGCACCGTCACCTTCGGAGAGCTCGAGAGCTACGTCCTCGAGAACTCCGACGCCGAGGCGGAGGTGCAGAAGACCAGGACTCTGACGAAGCGCATGGACGCAGAGCTCAAGAAGCTCGGCCCCGACAAGGCCGGCCTGCTCGGGTTCCTGGAACAGAACCTCGCCTGCTTCAGCGTCACCAGGGAGAAGGCCAGGTACTATTTCTGCAAATACCTCTATTATTACCTGCAGTCCATCATCGACCAGTTCTTCTCCGCAAGGCGCTCAGGGGTTGAGGAGAGCTTTTACCGGGAGCAGCTCTGCTCGCTCATCAAGGTCAAGGCCTATCTCGACAGGCATCGCACAGACCCGGCGGAGCGCATAAGCGAGGAGCTGCGGCGCAGCGCCCTGTCGCTCGGCGGCATCTTCGACAGTTTCTGCTTTTTCTTCTTCGGCTATGTGACCGAGGAGTGGCAGAACCTTCTGGACGAGGTCTTTGAAGAGGGTTCCGCCTCGATCCCGGCACCTGTAAAGCGCAAATACCTGCGCTCCCTCGGGCTGAAGGACGCAGCCGCCCTCAAAGGCCCGGAGCTCGACGAGGCCTTCGACGAGGCTCAGGAGCAGCACAGCCTCGAGCTGGACAAGAGCGTTGCAGGAGAGCGCTGCGGCGAGGCCGCGCTGAGGAGATATCTCCGAGGCGACGTGGATCTCGACAGAACTACGCTCGTCTGTATGCTCCTCTTCTGCTCTTCCGCCGCCGTCCTGCCCCCGGAACAGCTGCTCACAGAGAGGCGTGTCGACGAGATCCTTTCAAACTGCGGCTACCCGGCCCTTAGGGACGGAGACGCCTTCGACAGCTTCGTCCGCCGCGCCGTAAACAGCCGCGACCCGGAAGAGCTCTGGGCCACGGTGAGCGGGGCGGTCTCCGCCTCCGTCAGAGCCGGTGAGAACTCTTTCCTCTACCGGAGCTACCGCCAGGCGGTGAGCAACAGAAAGCAGATAGAGCGCTTCCTGGGCCGATAAAACTGATGCCCGCTGCGGCAAAAACCGCAGCGGGCATTTGATATTCCGGCGGCTTTGCGTATCGCTCGATCAAATGAATCCTCCGAGTATGCCCAGGGCGGACGAGGGATCGGTGATGGCTTCGCGCATATAGTCCGGAAGATAGTACAGAGCAAAGAGCCTGATGAACAGCATCAGCAGTATCGCCCTCGCTGCCGCGGTCAGGACTGAGAGCGCAAGCGCACGGTTACGTCCGAGCTCCGGAGCGCTGTTGGAGGCGAGAGCCAGGTAGTTCGCCGTCACGAGCGTGCCGACCAGCATGACGAGGACGCATCCCCAGTAGACGCTCAGCAGGAGCAGAAGGCAGCAGACGGCGTTGATGACGGTCGTGGCGGCAGACCTTACCGAGATCAGTATGAAAGACTGCATGAGGCTGTTCCTGCTGCCCAGGAGCTTCCCGATGCCGAAGAACGACAGCGAGGTAAGCGCCGACATCGCCAGAGAGAGCACCAGCGTCAGCAGGAAGGTTTTAAAGAGCGAGATGCCCTTCCCGTCCGGCATACCAATGCCCGTCAGCAGCGAATTGAGCTGGGACGCGACCAGGGTCGCCGCCAGGGCCACGACCAGACCCTGTATTATCATGAGCGCCAGACTCTCCTGGTAGCTCCCGTCCTCCGACATCTGCTCGCAGGCGCCCGCCGGGTCGCGCAGCGTGAAACCGAACCTGGGCAGCACAGTCCACTGCCGTATGTCATAGCGGCCCCGGCTGTAACTCTGCGATTCCGGGCATCCGCATATCTCGTCGTCATTGAGCTGCCGCCCGCAAAACTGGCAATATTTCATTTCGTTTCCTCCCCTGTTCTTTACATTTCCCCTCTGCCGTTACGCCGGTTTCCATTCCTCCGGCGCCGACAGACTCAGCTTCTGAGTTGTTTCACATTATAGACCATTTTTTGACGTTTCTCAACTATTTCCTTTCCGCTTCCGCTTTGTGCCTTCATAATACCAGCTCCGTATGCAGTTTTGTCGTTTCGGCGGACTTCGGATGAGATTTCTCCGTGAGCTTTTTTGCAGGCGCAAAAAAATCCCGGGCTCCGCTCTGCGAAGTCCGGGATCCGAGTTATTTGTTCTGGCCGGCGTTTGCCTGGCCTCCTGGGCCGTCCAGGTCTGCCGACGCAGAAAGCGGCACCTTCTGCTTGGGCCCCGGCATCGCCAGGTTGACGACCAGAGCAACGACTATGCCGATCGCAGTGTCCAGCATCCTGTTCAGCGCGTAGGCATACGGGGACGCGTCGCCGACATGATAGATCGTCGTGCTTAGGAACACCACACACGCAAAGCCCGCCGTCGAGGGCTTCTTTATGAGTATCGTCGTCAAAATTACCGGGATCAGCATCACAGAGACGATAAGGCAGTACAGCGGCATGATAGTCTGCGCGTGTACCTGCGTCTCTATGAACAGCACGACGACGCCGTACACGCCTCCGACAGCGGTGCCCATGACCCTGTTGAAAGAGGTCGTAAAGGTCTTCTCCGCCGACTTCTGCATACACAGGACGGCGGCTATCATCGAGAAGAAGGTCATCTCGCCCCTGAGCCAGCCGATTATCGAGCACACAAACACAGCTATGACCGTCTTTATTATCCGCATCCCAATGTGAAAGTGATGAGGTGTCTCGACTTCCTCGAAAAACAGCTCTCGCCATGGCTTCATGGCACCGCCTCCAATCCCGCGCCGGTCTTTACGTTTTCTTTACATTATACTCTCATCGCGAATCTTTGTAAAGCGCGGGGCCCTGCCCTGGCCCACCAGAGCTCCGGCAAGCACGAGCACAGCGCCGATGAGCTGCACCAGGCTCAGCCTCTCGTCCAGGAAGACCGCTGAAAAGATGAGCGCGGAAACCGGGTCGAAGTAACCCAGCAGCGCCACCGCTTTCGCCGGCAGCCGGTTCATCGTACTGAAATACAGCCAGCAGGCAAAGCCGGTATTCACCGTGCAGAGAAAGAGCAGCGCGAATATCCCCTTCGCATCCGTGGGCAGCGGTACTCCGCCGCTGGTCGCAAAAACATAGGGCAGCAGTATGACGGCCGCGATGACGATCTCGATGAAGGTCAGGTTCAGGCCGGACACGCCCTCTATCTTCTTGTTCAAAAGCATCAGCGCCGCGTAAAACACAGCTGAACCGAGGCCGACGAGCAGGCCGGCAGCCGTCACCCCGCCATCGCCAAAATCCGTACCGACGGCCAGCAGCATCCCGGCGGCAACGACCAGCATACCGATATAGGCCCGGCCGTTCTGCCTCTCTCCGAGCACAAAGGGCGCCAGCACCAAAACCATGACCGGCGCCGTGTAATAGGTCAGCGTGGCCAGCGAGACGTTCATAAGGTTGTACGCCTCGAAAAGCAGCACCCAGTTTGCGCCCAGACATACCCCGGAAAGAAGCAGCCTCCACTTCTCCCGCACGAGCACCTCCTTCGGCGTCCGGCTCCGGCTGAGCAGGACTATTATCAGCAATATCGCCCCGCCTATGAGCGTTCGCATGAGCACCAGCTGAGAGCCCGACATATCCAGCATGGACGCAAACACTCCGTTAGAGCCGAAGATCAGCATGGCCGCGATAAACAGAATATAGTCCTTCATTTCCCCCACTCCTCTCATATAGCAAAAGAGACACAGCAAACGCTGTGTCTCTTTTGTGTTGGCACTGACCTATCTTCCCGGCCCGTCTCCAGGCAAGTATTTTCGGCACTGGTGAGCTTAACTTCCGTGTTCGGAATGGGAACGGGTGGGCCCTCACCGTTAAAAGCACCAACTATTTACGTCATCAAAAGTTCCTGCCGCCTCAGTCAAGCCCTATCGGGGCCCCCGGCAAAACGTGTTTCGCTGGGGAAAGGAAGAAGGAGGGAGCAGAGCGCAGTTTTCGCTGCAAAGCGGAAACGGAGCGTTGCGAGCTTCTTCTGACGTGGTACACCATCAGGGACTCGAACCCTGGACACCCTGATTAAGAGTCAGGTGCTCTACCAGCTGAGCTAATGGTGCTCGTCTCAGGGTATCCTGCGCCCTGAAAACTGAACAGAGAAACTCTTGCCATCCGCAAGGCTGCCTGCATTATTCCTGTAGGTCAAGCCCTCGGGTTATTAGTACCGGTCAGCTGAACACGTCACCGTGCTTACACCTCCGGCCTATCAACGACATAGTCCACGTCGTCCCTTACTCCTTTCGGATGGGAGATCTTATCTTAGGGGGAGTTTCACGCTTAGATGCCTTCAGCGTTTATCTCGTCCAGACGTAGCTACCCAGCTGTGCCGTTGGCACGACAACTGGTGCACCAGAGGTCTGTCCATCCCGGTCCTCTCGTACTAAGGACAGCTCCCTTCAAATCTCTTACGCCCGCAACAGATAGGGACCGAACTGTCTCACGACGTTCTGAACCCAGCTCGCGTGCCACTTTAATCGGCGAACAGCCGAACCCTTGGGACCTAATTCAGCCCCAGGATGTGACGAGCCGACATCGAGGTGCCAAACCTCCCCGTCGCTGTGGACGCTTGGGGGAGATCAGCCTGTTATCCCCAGGGTAGCTTTTATCCGTTGAGCGATGGCATTTCCACTCACATACCACCGGATCACTAACTCCAACTTTCGTTACTGCTCGACCCGTCAGTCTCGCAGTTAGGCTCGCTTTTGCGTTTACACTCAATAGCATGGTTTCCATCCATGCTGAGCGAACCTTTGAGCGCCTCCGTTACTCTTTTGGAGGCGACCGCCCCAGTCAAACTGCCCGCCTAACAGTGTCCCCCGACCGGATTCACGGCCGCAGGTTAGAAAACCAGCAATACAAGGGTGGTATTCCAAGGTTGCCTCCGCCTAAGCTGACGCCCAGGTTTCTCAGGCTCCCACCTATCCTGTACATGCATTACCAATCTTCAGTATTAAGCTGCAGTAAAGCTCCATGGGGTCTTTCCGTCTAGTTGCGGGTAACTGGCTTCTTCACCAGTACAACAATTTCGCCGGGCGGGCTGTTGAGACAGTGCCCAAATCGTTACGCCATTCGTGCGGGTCAGAACTTACCTGACAAGGAATTTCGCTACCTTAGGACCGTTATAGTTACGGCCGCCGTTTACCGGGGCTTCAATTCAGACCTTCGCTTGCGCTAAGCCCTCCTCTTAACCTTCCGGCACCGGGCAGGCGTCAGCCCCTATACGTCATCTTTCGATTTAGCAGAGACCTGTGTTTTTGGTAAACAGTCGCTTGGGCCTATTCTCTGCGGCCTGCCGTAGCAGGCTCCCCTTTTCCCGAAGTTACGGGGTCAATTTGCCGAGTTCCTTAACAACCCTTCTCCCGCTGGCCTTAGGATTCTCTCCTCATCTACCTGTGTCGGTTTGCGGTACGGGCACCTCAGATGTACCTCGAGCCTTTTCTCGCCACAGAGCATCACCGGCTTCCCTACTGATGTTCGGTCCCTTTCGCCCCGGTCGACCAACGCCGGGGTCCGGCTATCTCTATGTGTCAGCTCGCTTAAATCTTTCGGTGGTCACGGAATTTCAACCGTGTGTGCATCGACTACGCCGTCAGGCCTCGCCTTAGCTCCCGACTTACCTTGGGCGGACGAACCTTCCCCAAGAAACCTTAGATTTTCGGCCATTATGATTCCCACATAATTCTCGCTACTCATTCCGGCATTCTCACTCGTGTACAGTCCACACGTGCTCTCGCTCGTACTTCACCCCGTACACGACGCTCCCCTACCATGTCTAAAGACATCCCAAGCTTCGGTTATATGCTTAGCCCCGTTATATTTTCCGCGCAGGGTCACTCGACCAGTGAGCTATTACGCACTCTTTCAATGAGTGGCTGCCTCTAAGCCAACGTCCTGGTTGTTTTCGCAACCCCACATCGTTTTCCACTTAGCATATATTTGGGACCTTAGCTGTGGGTCTGGGCTGTTTCCCTCTCGACAATGAAACTTATCTCACACTGTCTGACTGCTGCACATCAATTAGCCGGCATTTGAAGTTTGATAAGGTTCAGTAAGCTCATCGCCCCCTAGCCTATTCAGTGCTCTACCTCCGGTAATCTAATGCAACGCTAGCCCTAAAGCTATTTCGGGGAGAACCAGCTATCTCCGAGTTCGATTGG
>CABVBV010000028.1 GCA_902496595.1 uncultured Eubacteriales bacterium
GGGCGCTGCCCTTTTTATTTCATTGCGTCGAATACGCGCTGGTATATCGCCGTGACGTCCTCAGGGGAATACTTGCCGAGCATCGTGCAGTAGTCTCCCCAGTCCTCGTCGCTGTCTATGTCGAGCTGGCCCTTTATGAACTGGGGCACGTTGGTGGACATATAGGTGTCCACATTGGCGTACACCTTGCTGAAGGTGCTGCTCTCTTCTGGCGTGAACTGATCCATGACCGCCTTGTCGATGTAGCCGGTGTTGAGGTAGTAGTCCCACTCCGCCATGGCGTTTCTCGCGTAGACGTTGTAGCTCTCGTTCAGGGCGTCCACAAAGCCCGGGGCGTAGCAGCCGATGGTCATGCGCTTTCCGGCCATTGCGGAGGCGAGGTTGTTGTCGCTGAGCAGTTCATCCTCCCTGACGTACCTGAGCGAGCCGTCCTCCTGCTCCTCCACGTGGCAGGCGCCGTTCTCAAGGCCGAACTTCTGGTAGCTCTCGTCCTGCGTCACCTCGTACTGTTCCTTCGTGAGGCCCAGGCAGACGAGAGCGCCACCCTCTGCGGAGTAGAGGTAGTCGAGGAAGCTCAGCACGGTGGGCAGATCATCCTCGGAGACCTGGTTCGAGATGACGGCGGAGCCGCGCAGCTGCGAATACTGATAGAGGCTGTAAGGCGTCTTGCCCTTCACTTCCTCAGAGCCGTAGACGTCGTTGATAGGGGTGCGAGCGCCATAGACCATCATGCCCTCGGTGTAATCCTCGCCGGTATCCATCTGCGCACCGGTCTCGGAGCGGCGTCCTACCCAGAGGCCGACCTTGCCCATGTGTACCTTTGCGCTGTCTATCGCGTATGGCATATCTCCGGTGTGCTCGGCGAAGGCGGGGTCGAGCCAGCCCTTCTCATACCAGGTGTTCATGCACTGGAGGTAGGTGCGCGTGGACTCGTCCGTGCCGCCGAAGGCGTTGCTCAGGGTGCCGTCCTCCGCGAAGCCCTTGTAATAGAGCGAGGTGCAGTAGCCGTCCGTGATGCCCAGGTCGTCCATCGCCTTCTCGAAGATCTCGAACATCCACTCCCAGTCGCTTATATACACCGGCTCGCTGCCGCCGCTCGGGAAGACCACGTCGTCATAGTAGGTATCGGGGTCGTTGGGGTCCTCGTAGCCGTAGGTGAAGGCCGCGCCGGTCTCGGGGTTCGCGCCGTATTTCGCGACCCAGTCGCGGCGGTAGAGGAAGCCCTTGAAGTTGCCGAGCTCCGAGCCGCTTATCGGCACGACGAAGCTCAGGTCTATTTTCCTACCGTTATACTCCCTGGTCTCGAGATACTTGACCGCCGGGTTCTCCTCGTAGGAGAGGTAGTAGGTCGAGTCCTCGCCGACAGGTATCCAATATGATATCTGCAGCGCATCGCCGGACTGGCCGTTCTCTCCGCAGGCGGAAAGCACCGTGAGCAGCATGACGACAGCAAGCAGGAATGCAAGTCTCTTTTTCATGTTCTCATCCGTCCCCTTTCATTGTTGCACTTGGCCTGTCACACGTCAACTGCCCATATTTAACCGCACAAGGGCGGAAACGTAAATCCGCCTATTTGTCATTTTGTTCTCTGATTTGCTGTCTTGCCCCTTCGTGCCCCAGCATTTCCGCCATCACTCCTGCGCGGGCTTCCACCGTCCGAAAGACATAGGGCATCTCAAGGTGGCTGTCGAAGCCGTGGTACGCGCCGGCGCGTATCTCCAGCCTGACCCTGTTTCCGTTCGCCATCAGCCTGTCGGCCATCTCCAGTCCCTCGTCGAAGAGGCAGTCGTGCTCCGCGAGCTCTATATAGGTGGCGGGCAGGCCGGACGGCGGCTCTGCCCGGGCCGGAGCCAGCAGTGGCAGCATATCCCCGTCCGCCCGTGCGAGATACCTCTGCCACATACCGTCTATGGTCTTGCGCTCTATGGCGCAGCGCCAGGGCGGCGCCCGCGCTCTCGCCGTACAGCAGCTCCGGGCGCAGGGCGGCGTACACGGCCGCGCAGTCGTCAAACGCCGCAGGCGCGGGGTATTCAGGCAGCAGCCTGTATTCGGGCAGGCACACCCTCAGCTTCAGCACCCTGCAATACTCCGCCGCAAGCGCAAGGGCGCTCCTCTGCACGGGCAGGCAGAAGGCCCCGCCGTGGAGATAGAGCATGGTGCCGTGCGCCCGGCCCGAGGGCTCTAGGCAGAAGCACTCGACGCCAGCAAGCTCCGTGAGCCGCACTTTCACGCCCGCTCCCGGCTCCCAGCCGCGTGCTTCCTTTTTCAACCCGGGCAGCATCAGCCGGAGCGCCGTCAAGGCCGAAGGGCTGTTCAGGTTCAAAAAATGCAGGGGCTGCGGCGGCGGCAGCCCCGGGGCTGGACGCTGGACTACGGCGGCATCGCCATGATGTGGCGGGGCGGCTGCATCATCCGCAGCTCGCTGCTCGGGCACATAAAAGCCGCCTTCGGCGCGGAGCCGGGACTTCAGAACCTGCTGCTGGACGGCTATTTTGCGGACGCCATACGTTCTGCTCTGCCCTCCTGGGAGCGTATCTGCGCGTATGCGCTGGGCTCCGGCTTCCCTGTCCCGGCCTTTTCCTCCGCGCTCGCCTACTTCAACGGCCTCACCTGCCCGCGCCTGCCCGCCGCGCTGCTCCAAGCCCAGCGGGACTACTTCGGCGCACACACCTACGAGCGCGTGGACGCTCCGCACGGTGAGCGCTTCCACACCGACTGGTCGGGCCTCGGCGGCTCGGCTTCCACGGCCTATGAGCTCTGACGGAATAAGGCTCCTGGCCTTCGACCTGGACGGCACGCTGCTTGACCCCGAAAAGCGGCTCTCGCCCCCTACGTCACGGCCCCGAATTCCGACTGCGGCGTCGCGCAGGCGGTGCGCAAATTCATAACTGGAAAGGATGTTTGAAATATGGCTCTGCCCATAAACACCGACTTAAACGGCAAGGTGGCCGTCGTCACAGGGGCGGGCGGCGTGCTCTGCTCCGCCCTTGCAAAAACGCTCGCCGCGGCGGGCGCGAAGGTCGCGCTGCTCAACAGGACGCTCTCGAAGGCGCAGCGCGTCGCGGACGAGATAGCCGCCGCCGGCGGCGTCGCCCGGGCCTGGGAATGCAACGTGCTCGACGCCGAGGGCTGCAAGCGTGTCGCGGACGAGGTCGAGCGCGAGTTCGGGCCCTGCGACATACTGCTCAACGGCGCGGGCGGCAACCACCCCAGCGCCACAACGGACATGGAATACTATGACCCCGACGCCGCGGCTCAGGGCGTCAAGAGCTTCTTCGACCTCGAGGTTCCCGGAGTGGAAAGCGTGCTTGACCTCAACTTCCTGGGTACCCTGCTGCCCACGCAGGCCTTTGCAAAGCAGATGCTGGGCCGACCCGGATGCAACATACTCAACATCAGCTCAATGAACGCCTACCGACCGCTCACGAAGATACCCGCCTATTCAGCGGCAAAGAGCGCCGTTTCAAACTTCACCCAGTGGCTGGCGGTACACTTTGCCCGCGAGGGCATCAGGGTGAACGCCATCGCGCCGGGCTTCTTCTCCACGATCCAAAACGCCGCCCTGCTCTGGAACAGCGACGCCACGCCCATGGGGCGCTTCGGGCAGCCTGAGGAGCTGGAAGGCGCTGTGCTCTTCCTGCTCAACAACGAGGCCGCGGGCTTTATAACCGGCGTGGTCCTGCCCATAGACGGCGGGTTCGCCGCCTATTCGGGGGTGTAACATGGAGCTCAGCCTCATTGCGGAAAACGACAGGGGCCTCGGCGAGTCCGAGATAAGCTCGGCGCTCGAGCGCTCCATAGAAGGCCGGGCACTCAGGCGCGTGCTCATCATCCCACCCGACTACACGCGCTTCCACTCTAACGCGGGCTTTATTACGAGGGTCTACTACCACCTGCTCACGCGGCGCGGCTGCGAGGTGGAAATACTCCCTGCCCTGGGCACCCATGAGCCGGTGAGCCGCGAACAGGCGGCCTCCATGTTCGGCGACATACCCTTTGAGCGTTTCCTCGTCCACGACTGGCGGCGCGACGTCGTGCGTCTCGGCTCCGTCCCCGGCGAGTTCATCGCCGCACATTCCGACGGACTCTGGGCCGATAGTATCGACGTGGAGATCGACCCCAGGGTCATGGACGAGGGCTACGACCTCATCATATCACCCGGCCAGGTGGTGCCCCGCGAGGTCGTGGGCATGAGCAACCACGCGAAGAACCTGTTCGTCGGCGTCGGCGGCAGCAGCATGATAAACTGCTCGCACATGGTGGGCGCGGTCTACGGCCTCGAGCGCATGATGGGCCGCGCCGACACCCCGGTAAGGGCCATTTTCGACTACGCCGCGGAGCGCTTCCTCAGGGGCAGGCCGATAATGTACGTCCTGACAGTCACCACCGCGCCGGAAAACAGGATACGCACCCACGGGCTCTTCATCGGCTCCGGGCGGGAGTGCTTTGAGAACGCCGTCAGGCTCTCCCAGCTCAAGAACGTGTTCTATGTGGACGAGCCGATAAAAAAGTGCGTCGTGTACCTCGAGCCCTCCGAGTTCAAGACCACCTGGCTCGGCAACAAGGCCGTCTACCGCACGCGCATGGCCATGGCCGACGGCGGCGAGCTCATCATCCTCGCCCCGGGCGTCAGGCGCTTCGGCGAGGACATGGACGTGGATGCGCTCATACGCAAATACGGCTACACCGGGCGGCTGCATATACTCGACGTCTTCCGCGAGCCCGGCTCCGAAGACCTGCGCGGGAATATGGGTGCCGCCGCGGCATACTGGAGGGCTGAGCATGGTAACGGACACATTTATGGGCAGGGATTTCCTGCTCGACTCAGCCGACGCCTCGCGGCTCTACCACGAGTTTGCCGAAAACGACCCCATATACGACTTCCACAATCACCTGAGCCCCAAAAACATCGCCGAAGGCCGCCGCTTTTCAGACCTTGCCGAGCTCTGGCTCGAGGGCGACCACTACAAGTGGCGCGCCATGCGCTGCTGCGGCGTGGACGAGCGGTACATAACGGGCGAGGCCGAGCCATATGAGAAGTTCCTCGCCTGGGCCTCGGTGGTGCCTCTGCTCATCGGCTGCCCGCTGTATCACTGGACGCACCTTGAACTTCAGCGCTACTTCGGCATAGACCTGCCCCTGACGCCGGACACCGCCGCAGAGATCTGGCAGCACACGCGGGAAAAGCTGGCCTCGCCCGGCTATGACGCCGCGGGCCTGCTGAGGATGCAGCGGGTGCGCTGCCTATGTACGACGGACGACCCCGCGGACTCGCTGGAATACCACAGGGATATGCGCAGCCGTGACATCGGCTTTTCAGTCCTGCCGTCTTTCAGGCCGGACAGGTTCCTGAGCGCCGGCTCGGACGGATTCAGAGCGGCGTTGGAACAACTGTCCGCACGCGAGGGCCATACGATCGGCAGCTTCGACGGGCGCAAGGCCGCGCTCAAGAGCTCTCTGGAACGCTTTGCCGCCCTGGGCTGCCGTGTCTCGAATCATGGACTGTCGGTATTCCGCTTTGCGCGGGGCGACGCTTCGGCGGTCTTCGACAAGGCGCTTGGCGGTGAAGCCGTCGGCGAGCGGGAGCTCGCGGCCTATCAGGGCGAGCTGCTGGTTTTCCTCTGCGGAGAGTATTGCTGCCTCTAATTATAGCAGTTTCAGCCATAATGCAATACTACTCCGACACAAAAAACGAGTGCCCGTGTGCTTTTTGCGCGAGGCACTCGTTATCTGTTATTTCTGTTGTCAGTCCTGAGGCTCCTCATCGTCGTCAGGGCTGGAAATGAACATTTCCTCTGTGGTCTGCTGTGCCAGCTTCAGCTTTTCCGTGATCTCCACCAGCGCGTTCGTTGTGGCTTCCAGCGCATTCACGGCCGTCGCCATGCGCCCCGCCAGGTGATAATACATTGCCTTATAATCCGGCATCAAGGCCCCTCCTTCGCTTTTTGCGAACGCAGCGCCCTATCCGTGTTCGTATCCGGGGTCGTCATTCAAGGAGGGATTATGTCGGCAAAAAGTGATTCCAAGTCGGATGTTGTCGTAAAGCTCCCAACAAGCGATCTCAGGGACTTCTGCGCAAGTGCGCCTGTGAGCCGTCCGGTATTGAGTTTCTCCCCCGCACTCACTCCCCGTCCAGCCTGCCGTCCCTGAGCTTGTAGACCTTGTCGGCCTGCCCAGCGACGGCGGGGTCGTGGGTCACGACGATTACACAGCGGCCCTCCTCGTGGGCGAGCTTTACGAGGATTTCCATGATGTTCCGGCTGTTTTCGCTGTCCAGATTGCCCGTCGGCTCGTCGGCGAGGATGAGCTCGCTGCCGGAGGCCAGGGCCCGCGCTATCGCCACGCGCTGCTGCTCGCCGCCCGAGAGCATGTTCGGGTACCTTCTGAATTGCTCCGGCGTGAGGCCCACCGCCAGCAGCTTTTCAGAGGCGGCTGCCTCGGCTTCCTTAGCGGGCAGACCGCGGACGTACAAGGGGTAGGCCGCGTTCTCCAGCACCGTCAGGTGGCCGAAGAGGTTGAAGTTCTGGTATATGACCGAGACGTGGCCCAGCCGGTATTCGTCCCTGTCGAGCTCCGAAGTCGCCCTGCCCTCAAACTCCACCCTGCCGCCCGTCGGGACGTCCAGGCCCGCCAGCAGGCTCAAAAAGGTCGTCTTGCCGCAGCCGGAGGGGCCCGTGACCGCATAGATGCGCCCCTTTTCAAAGCCGCAGCTCACGCCGCGCAGCGCGTTCACGATCTGGTACTTGTTCCGGTAGCTGTATTCGAGCTCGTTCGTGCGCAGTATCTCCATCGCTATTCCTCCACTTTCATAAGCCGCATCACGTTGACGCCCGTTATCCGCACTATCGCTATCGCCGTGCCGAGCAGGAACACCAAAAGCAGCAGCAGCGCCTGCACCAGCGGACCCGTACCCACAGAGAGGCTCGCCGGGATGACGATGCCGAGCCCGAGCAGCCAGCCGGCTGCCGTCGGCACGGCGTATTCCTCAAAGGTCCACCTGAATACCTGCCCGCGCTTCATGCCGAGGCAGCGCATGACCGCGAACTCCTTTATCCTCCGCCGCGCGCTCAGGTAGCCCGAGAGGAAGCCTATGGCCGCCATGACCGCCAGCAGCAGCGGCGTCAGCAGCCGCAGCAGCCTTATGCCGCTCATGAGCTCGTCCCGGGACCTTATATAGGCCTCGTCCTGAATTATGACGCCGTAGCTTATGCCGTCGTTCACATTTTCCGGCGCGGGCTCGACGAAATATTTGAATATCTCCGCCCGGCTCTCCTCCAGCAGGCTGTTGTCCGCGATGTCGAAGGAGCAGGAGTCCGTGGGAAAGACCTCGCTGTCCTCGCCGCGGAGCATGAAGAAGGGCACATAGAGCGTATTCTCCGGGCCGCCTCGCACCCAGCCTATGACCTGGAGGGAAAACTCGCCGCCAAGCGTGTCGACACATTCGACCCGGAACTCGCCTGCCTCGTCCGGCTCGACAAAGCCCTCAGGCGCAAGGCAGAGCCGCTCGCTCGTTCCCAGGGCGCTCTCGTCCCAGCCGTCGAGGAACTCGACCGTCACGCCCTCAAGCGCCGAGAGCGCGGGGTCCGAGTCCAGGCTCAGGATGCGCACTCCCCGGCAATTGACAGGATATGTGAGATCAAGACCCGCCTTGGCGCGGACGTTCTTCACATAGCTGCCGAGCATGCAGCCCACGTCCTCCCGCCTGCCGGTGAGCTTCTCCACCTCGGCGGAGTACATATTCAGCCTGTCCTGCGACATTCCCTTGGCGTCCGTGACGACGCAGTGCACCAGCGTGTCGCGCACAACTTCGTCGAGCGCGGACTCCTGCCTTGCCGTGAACCAGGCCAGCGCCGACGAGAGGGCTATGCCGCTGAACACCACCAGCGCCAAAAGCAGGCTTATGCCCCTCCTGCGTATGAGCGAGCGCAGGGCGAGGCCGTGCATTGCGGACATCGCGTCACCTCTTTTCCGTCATGAGCGGGCGCTTTGAGACCCGCCTTGAGCAGGCAAGGCCGCAGAGCGCGAGTATCACAAACTGCGCGAGGGCGCAGATGAGCAGCATGGCAAAGCTCAGGCGGATGTTCTCCGAGAGTATGGCCCGTGTCAGGTCGCCGAAGGCCAGCGCCGCAGCCGCAGCGCCGAGTATGACCGAAATGAGCGCCGCCGGGATGAGGAAAAACTGCATCTCGCGGAACACGGCCCTGTCCGACTGCCCCAACAGCCGCATGGCTCTGGCCGTACCGCCCATCCTGTGCATGGCAAGCGCCATATACAGGGCCAGCACCAGCACAAAGACCGCGGAGCTGAGCACGAGCAGCCGCGTCGAGTTCTGCGTCAGCGCCTCTATGGAGGTCTCCAGCGCCGAGTATTGCTGGTCGAAGCAGATGAAGCTGTCGGTCATGCCCTGCGCGGCCATGTATTCCAGGAACGCCTCCGACGCACCGTTTTCCAGCTCGAGCGCGTTGAGGAAGGTGGCGTAATCGCTCTCATACTGCTCCGCGTCCGGCACGGAGGCCTTGGGCACGAATATGGTCTCGGCGGTGAAGCTCTGCTGCCCCGGCGTCCACTCCGGCGCGGTGTAGATGCCGACGATCTCGTACTCTTGCGCAAAGCCTGTGCGGTTTTCCGGCGTCATCACCAGGGTGCGGCTCGTCAGCTCCGTGATGGTGCCGCCCGTTGAAAACATAGAGTATTCCGACTGCGCCGAGCCCGTATCGTAGAAGTCCAGGCCCAGCCTGTCTCCGGGCGCAAGGCCGTTATACGCGGCAAATTCCGCGCTCACGAGGCAGACTGCGGCGCCGGATTCATACTCCTCGGGCTCAAAGGCCCGGCCCTCCAGGATGGACGCCGTGCCGGAGTTGAAGTTGTAGAGCGTGTAGAGGTTGTCAGTCAGCACCACCGCGGCGGAGTTTATGTTAGTCTCCACCCAGGGGATGATCTCCTCGCGCCAGACCCTGCCCTCGTCCGAGGCCAGGAAGGCGCCAACGTCGCCCTCATACTCCGCGTAGAACGGCAGCTGGCCGTCTGCGGCGCAGTAGTAGACATTGTAGTATCCCTCGTGCTGCTCTGTCATCTGCTCCAGCCGCAGATTATCCGCTCCGGCGAGGATGGGGTTGCCCTCATCCGCAGTCTCCTGCGCGCCGGAGACGCCGTCGAACATTTTGGGGCTGAAGTAGAAGTAGCGCGGCAGGCCGTCGCTGTCCACGCTGCGGACTTCGGTGCTAACAAGCTCTCCGTTTTCATCCTCGAGGTATTCGACCCGGCTTTCAACTCTGAGGTCGCTGAAAAAGCCTCGGACGATGTAGGTCTTTCCCTCCTCGAGCACGAAGGTTCCGTCCTCTCTGCACAGACTCTTGCCGTAAAGGGGGAACACCGTGAGCGTACAGCCGACAAGCGCCTCCGGCGAATAGCTCTCTGAAATTGCGATGCAGTCGAGCACCTCGAGTTCGGCGCTGTAGTCCTTCTGGCCGTTGCCTATCCTGTTCCCGGAAACGCCGCCCTCTATTCCTATGTCTGTCACCTCGCCGCAGCGCACTGCGAGGACGCAGAAATTGTGGTTCCACTCGTCGAAGCCGAGGTTGAAGTTGAGCCTGTCCACGCTGCCCGAGGCGAGCGGCGCAGCGCCCGAGAGCTCCGCCCGCATTGCGGCGCCGGAGCAGCTGCTCACCACCTGCGGCGCACTGCGTGCGGCGTCCATTATTACGCCCGCGGGGTAGACAGTGCGGAGCACTTCATCCGTCTCAGGATCAAGGTAGCTGACGCTTCCGTCCTCATTATACTCGAGATGTGTTTTTCCTCTGATGCCGCCGTTTTCGTCCGTGATGTACTCCATGGCGCCGGTGTTGGGGTTCGACGGGGCGCCTACGGGCACGGCGATGGTCGTGTACGAGCCCTCGATGCTACGCACCTGCCGCATAGCGCTCTCCCAGGCCCCGAAGCCAAGGCACGAAAAGGCCGAGGCGAGAACCAAAATGACCGCCAGCAGTATGAACACGGGCTCGCGTTTTGCCTTTTTCAAGAAAATGTGCATGGCCTCGCCTCCATATTCCAACAGCCGCGCCTTCAACGAAACTAGAAGGCGCGGCAATTTTTATATGTCTACGATAATATTATACAGGAAGCCACCTGCATTGTCCAGGCTCATGTGGCGCTCCGGGGCATATAATATGCTCGGTCATAGTTCCGCCGCCGCAGTTTATGCAATGGTATACTATGGTTTGCCGCTGCCCGTTACACGTTGCACTGAACTTAACAAAATTATGGCTTTCGTAGCTGTGAGCGACCTGCTCCCATATATTTTCATGACAATTCCCGCAGTAGTATACGTCATATGTGTATACATGATGGAGATTGTTGTCATACTCTTGGTATTCCACTACATTTTCATCGATAAGTGTCTTGTTTGCATGGTCGCACTCATATGCTGAGGCATTTGCCAAAAGTATTGAGGCAACGAGTATTACAATAAGCACAAGGGGAGCAGTTTTGTTTAAAGTTTTTTTCTTCATTTATGTGCTCCTTTCTTTTTCAGTAGGCTGGATAGGCCGACTTCACATATGAGCAGTCATAAGCACCACCTCTTTATGCAGCAGAACGGATATTGATACCATATTTATATGAGTTGCTTTCTTCACCGTTTATTAATTCACTACATATCAAAAATGAAGAATTTGCTTATTAAATCCTTGCAATAATGGTTTTGAATTGGCTTCAATCATTAAGACGCTTATGCTGCAGAAAGTGCAACAGGGCCGAAAAGCATTTCAACCCTGTTGCACTTTTTACTTAGATTATCCAGTATCAATCGTACACATCCGCAATTAAATCTGATATAATACATCGTAGATGGATTTTTCAGCATTGATAATGTTTGCTTTGCCTGTTGAATAACAAAAAGAGCTGTATGCTGATGTTGCATTTTGGCTGATAGTTCGTCTTTTTTAAGAAGTATAGTATATAACAAACTACTAGAATTAGAACGTAATGACTCAGGGTGGTGGGAAATAATGCTTTGCCTAATGGCAATGTGTGATGGTGAGGACAGCCTGCAATTTTTTACCGAACTCTATATGCGCTATAAGCCGGTTTTGTTCAGGGAGGCTTCAAAATTTACCGACGACTTCAACATCGTTGAGGATCTGATCCACGACTCCTTTGTAAAGCTGATTGAAAAAGAGGACCTGCTCCGGACGTTTAATGGTTGCACTTTGAGGACATATATCGTCTATACTGTTAGAAATACATCTATCAGTTTCATACGCAAAAAGGCCAGGGAGAGCGGTCGGCTGATAAGCATGGACGAAAGCTATGAAGCCGCTTGCGTCACTGATAATGCACCACTGCCGGAAGAGGTGGTTATAATGGACGAAAAGAAGAGGGATTTTTTGAAGGTATGGGATACCCTGCCCGATGATACGCGAGAGCTGCTGGCGGGCAAGTACATACTCCACATGAGCGACGCGGAGCTGGCCGAAGAGTTCGGCTGCAGCCCCGACAGCATTCGAATGAAACTGACCCGCGCCAGGCGCAAAGCGCTTGAAATGATGAAGGAAGGGGGTTTTTGCTTTGACCCGGCATGAACAGCTTGTTGAAAACTATGAAAACGCCCTCTTTGAGCTGCTCATGGACGGGGTGGCAGAGCGCGAGGGAGAGCAGATTGAAAAGGAAAACGAGCAGTTGAAAAACGATCCTGATCTCGCCATTCCTCCGGAGCTGGACAAGCGATGCATGACATCAATTAAGAAAGCCTGCCGCAGGCGCAGGAGCGAACAGTTTGGCAGAAAAGCATACGGCGTTTTGAGCAAGGTTGCCGTTGTCGTCCTTGTGGTCTTGGTTTTGTTTACTTCGGCCTATGCAGCTTTCCCGTCGGTCCGGACTGGTGTTCTAAACCTGCTTATTGAAATGTCGGACTTTGCAACTACCATGCGGCTGGAAGATAATATCTCGACGGATTTGATGAGCGGAGGCGAAAAGTCGCTGGGTAAGTATACTTACAGCGGCATACCAAATGAATTTACGCTCATGAGTAGTAATGAAACGAGAAAAACATCAAGGGATTATTATGAGAATGGAGTTGGGGAATACATAAGTATTTCCATAGCTCAGGGGGAAAACTCCCAGCTTAAAGTTAACACCGAGAATGCGGTTTCTGTCAGCGAAATCACCGTCGCCGGCTACACAGGGTTACTTATTGTCAGAGAAGACGTGACCATTCTGGCTTTGGCAGATACTGATGCCGGTATGTTCATCACGTTGTACTCCGATCGCCTGGGAGCGGCAGGGTTGCTTGAAATAGCAAAGACGTTAACTTATTCTGGCGTGACATAATCAGGGGACGTCTCAGGGAAAATAGCGGCGCCAAGGATTTGCATTGCAGTGCCTCTATCCCATTTGGCATTAAGCGCTGCCGTATTCACACATTTGGCAAGAGTATTGCAATCCACGCTCACAGTGAGCCTCAAAAACGCATTAGATGGTGTAAGGAGGGCGGCAAGTGAGGCACAAAGGTTTGGCCATAGCAGTATCAACCGCGATCATTCTCGGGTTTTGCTTTCTTTGCGGCTGCAGCGATGCACCCGAGGAGTCGCCAGGCATTTCTTCAGAGGTCACGCCAGGCGCAGATATTGACCGCACAGCGCCGCCGGAGGAGAACAGGGCCATGTGCTCGGCGAATATGGGCTGGTGCTCCACAGAAAACGGCCTCGGCTTCTACATCCCCGGCAGCAAAATGCTCAGCTACTACGACCCGGAATATGGGCAGATGTTCGCCATGTGCTCACAGAGCGGCTGCCACCACACGGACGAGAGCTGCGAGGCCTGGATCGGCAATAACGTCGCTTACTTTGCGCCCTACGGCGGGGCCTGGTGGTCTATCTCCAACGAACCCGACGGCAGCGTCGTCATCCGGCGCATAGACCCCGAGTCACGCCAGCGCGAGGTCGCGGCTGAGTTCGAGTCCACGGGTGAGGTATCATACCGTGCGGGCAACGCCTACATCTCGCACGGCTATATCTACGGCAGCTTCTATAAAAATACTATGTCCACGGACGGAGTGAGCAGCGAGAGCCTGTTTTTGCGCGTTGACCTCTCAGGCGGCGGGACGGAGACGCTCTTTTCCGGCTCCGAGAGCGTGAACTTTGCAGGCTCCGACGGGCAGAGCGTGCTGCTGCTAGTGAGCGGCTACGACGCCGAGCCGCTCACCTTCTCGGAATACGCCGAGCAGTTTCCCGAGGGCGACTACGCAGAGTACCTCAACGGCTACGCAACCGAGCACCTGAGCACCGAACTGCGGCTCTACAGCTTCGACATGGGCGCCTATGAGACGCTCGTTTCGGAGGACATCTGGCTCAGCTCCTCGCTGTTCCTATGCCGCTACGGCGACCTCTCCCTCTACGCCGTGGGCGACACGCTCTACTGCTACGACTTCGCCGCGGGCGAGAGCCGCGAACTGTGCTCGCACGAGGGGTTGGCGAACTTCTGGGCCATGGACGGCAGGGCCTTCTACATTTCCAACGCCGGAGCTCTGGAACTCCGGTACTGCGACCTTGCAGGCGGGCCGGAGACGCTTCTGGAAAACGAGGGACGCAGCGCGGCAGACGACATCATAGTCATCTCGCCCTCGGCCGAGTGCGCAGGGTACATCTACGGCATACGCACGTGCGAAGACAGCGTCCACGGCGTCATAAGCAAGGCGGACTACTACGCCGAAAACTACGATGCGCTGACAGTAACGGGGTGAGGGCATGGAGCTTTCATTTGATGCGGTAGCCAAGAGCTATGGGGAAAAACGTGCGCTCAAGGGCGTGAGCTTTGTCCTGCGCGAGGGCATCTATGGCCTGCTGGGGCCGAACGGCGCGGGCAAGAGCACGCTCATGAACATCCTCACCGGGAACCTCGAACCCGACTCCGGCGAGATACGTCTCGACGGCGAGGATATACGCAAGCTGGGCCGGAGCTTCCGTGCGAGGCTGGGCTATATGCCGCAGCAGCAGACGCTCTACCCCGGCTTCTCCTGCGAGAGCTTCCTCTACTACATGGCCTCCCTTCGCGCCATGCCGCAGACGCGGGCGAAGGAGCGGATAGAGCTGCTTTTGGGCCTCCTCGGACTGCTGGACGTGCGGAAGAAGCCGACGCGGGCGCTCTCCGGGGGCATGAAGCAGCGGCTGCTGCTGGCCCAGGCCATGCTGGACGACCCGGACATCCTCGTGCTGGATGAGCCGACGGCGGGCCTCGACCCCAAGCAGCGCATCGCCGTCCGCAACCTCATTGCGGGCGAGGCCCTGCACAAGATCGTGCTGCTCTCGACCCACGTCGTACCGGACGTGGAGTACGTCGCCCGCGAGCTCATCCTCATCTCCGGCGGCGAGATTCTGGCGCAGGAGACGCCGCAGAAGCTCTGCGCGGACATTCGCGGCAAGGTCTGGGAGGTCGAGCTGCCGGAGGAGGAGTTGGGCGAGGTCTCAAAGCTCGGGCCGGTCAGCTCCCTGCGACGCAGCGGAGAGGGTGTGTCGGTGCGGCTCATAAGCTGTACGCGTCCGCCCTTCCCCTGCCGCGAAGCCGAGCCGCTGCTCGAAGACGTCTACCTGCACCGCTTCGGCGACGAGGTCGGGCTATGAGCTGGGAACTGCGAAAGCTGCTCTCCGAGCGCGTCCTAGCCATGCTCGCGCTCGGTTTGTTCATCGCCTGCCTGCTTTTCTTCCGAGGCGAAGTCGTGGACAGCGGCTTGGACGAGGTGGCGGAGATGTACGGCTACGAGGGCGACATAGCCGGTCTTCAGTCCGAACTCTGGGAGTATGTCCTCGCGGGCAGTGAGGACTATGAAGGCAAGCTGCTGACCGGCGACATATACAGTGAAATGCGCCTCGTGGATGAGGCCGCCGCCCGCATCGAGGCCGCGCTGGGCTATGGCGAGTTCGTGCGGCTCACCTGTGCCGAGGCGGCGGCGAAGCTGCACAGCGGGCTTTTCGGCGCGGACGGCGGCTTTGATATGCGCTCCATAGAGCGGACGGAGGAGGTCTACTCCGGCTTTCTGGAGCTGGAAGTCCCCGTGGTGTTCACGGGCGGGATCGAGCTGCTGCTCGGCTTAAGGCTGCCGGACATATTCGCGCTGCTCTTTTCCCTGACTGCGGCGCTGATCTTGTTCTCTCGGGAGCGTGAGAGCGGCGCGCTCTGCCTGCTGCGGCCCACAAAGCGCGGGCGCGGCGAACTGTATTGCCGGAAGTTTACAGCAGTCGCGGTCTCGGCGCTCATACCCGCGGCGCTCATGTACGCGCTCTGCGCCGTCATTGCCGTGTCCGAGTTCGGCCCTGTGGACTTGAGCTTGCCGGTGCAGGCGGTGTACGGGCTCACGGCCTGCCCGTATGAGCTGAGCATCGGCGGCTTCCTCGCGCTGTTTTTCCTAATGAAGGCGCTCTGGCTCGTCGCCTGCTCGGGCTTTTTCACGCTGGCAGCCTCGGCGCTCAGGAGCGCTTTGGCGCTTCCGGCCTGCGCGTTGGCGGTGGCCTTGTCATTTGCGCTCTCGGTCATGCCCGCGAATTTGCCGCGCTGCCTTAATCTCGCGGCGGCAGGCGAGACGGCAAGGCTATTTGACGGACTGCTGTTTCTCAATTTCTTCGGTCTGCCTGTGCCGAGGCTCGCGGCGACGGCGGCGTTCTGCGTTCTGCTCGCCGTACTGTGCGCGGCGGGCGGCTGGGCGCTCTTTGTAAAGCGCAGCGCGGTGACGGCCTCGCGCCGGGGCCGGGCAGGACTGGCACTCGGGCTGCATCTACACCCTATGCTGCACGAGCTGCGCAAGCTCTTTCTCTCGAGCGGGTCGCTGGCCGTACTCGGTGTGCTGCTGCTGGTGCAGGTCTGGGCCAATCTGGACATCGGCTCCGGCACGGTGCAGGAGGCGCAGTATCGGCAGTACAGCTCCGTGCTCTCGGGAGCGCCGGACGCGGAGAAGGACGAATACATCCTTGCGGAAGCGGCGCGGTTCGACGCACTGCGCGAGGACTATGCCGCCCTCATGCAGAGCACGCAAGACGGCGCGGCTGCGGGCATGGGCAACAGCATTCTGCGTAAGCTGGAAGCTGAGCCCGCATTCCTCGAGGCGCGCTCACAGTACGAGGCGCTGGGCGCGGGCGAGAGCTATATATACAAAACGCCCTACGAGCTGCTTTACGGTGCGCAGGGCCGGGCTGATGCCATTTCGGACACTGCCAAGCTGTTCCTGGCGCTCTCGTTGTCGCTGCCCTTTTTCTTCTGCATGGACGCAGAAACGGGCGTGGAACAGCTGATAAATTCCGCAGGTGCGCGGCGGGATGTGCGGCGCAGGAAGCGTGCGGCGGGCTTTGTGTTTGCGCTCCTGTGTGCGCTGGCGGCGTATGTGCCGAGGTTGGCGGCGACGGCGCTGGCCTACGGCCTGCCCGAGCCCGGCGCAAGCGCGGCGTCGCTGGAGCTGTTTTCCGCGCTGCCGGAGTTTTTGCCGCTCTGGGGAGTGCTGGCGGCATCGGCCCTTGCCTGCGCTGTTGTCTCAGTGCTGGCCGCCCTCGTCACCAGCCTCGTCTCGTCCAAAACCAGGTCCAGCATCGCCTCAGTCCTCATCTGCATCGTCCTCTTCGATGGGCCGTGCTTGCTGATATGAAATAATAGGACGAGATTTACGGCGTTCATCTGGATTCGAGTTGAAAGTTTGTAAAGATCAAAAGCAATCGTGGAGCTATGGTGTGTGCCTCTCGCTTGACTGTAACAAACTCGCCATGGTGCATAGCAAAAACGGTAATGGTTTCATAAGCGACCTTCGCAAAAAGCGCAAACAACACGGCGCGCTTCAACATATATGGGCATTTCTTCTGAAGTGTTGTCATTTTGTTGTAGTAGCGTTAGTAAAAGAGCAAGGTAATTCAGAGGGGAGAAATACTGTGAAAGCAATTGAAACTGCTGAAAAGTCATTGTTTCAACTGTGATTAAGCACAAAGTCAACGAGTTGCCTCCGATTTGCCCCGACCTGATGCATTAAATGAAAGCCCGAGTGCTGCCAAAACCACTCAGGAATAGAATGCAGAAAAGTAACAATCCTAGATATCAGCAAGTTTTTAACTTCACTATCCACAATGACGTTTTTTGAGCCTTGGTTGAGAGCGGGCGCTTTGTACGCTCTGACTTCTGGCAGTGCTACATATCCAAATACCCCTGACCTCCTGTTTTGATCCCATCCAAATCAAAGCAGGAGGTCATTTTAATGGCATACAACTACGCCAGAGAGAAGCGAAGGTTTGACGCTGAGTGGAAGCGCAAGGAGCTGTGGTACAGGAAAGAAGGCATGAGCGAGAACGACATCGAGGAGATGCGCCGCTTCGACCTCAAACAATTCAACCGCGATAGAGCGTACGAGAGCCGCAGGCGTCCGTTGGAGACGGCCTGCGGCTCTTGCTATACCCTGATGCCTGAGTTCAATTCCGGCCGCTGCGGCTGGATAGAGAGGCTGGATGATTCCCAGCTTTCTGCGAAGCTGTGTGAGCTGCCTGAGGCAGACCTGGAGCTTCTCACACTGCTCTGCGTTGACGGCCTCTCACAAGAGCAGACGGCCCATGTGCTCAGGTGCACGCAGCAGGCGGTGTCGAAGAGACTGCGCAAAATCAAAAAATATTTGGCCTGAGGTTGTAAAAATCGCATTTTCGCTGCCTATATAGCGAAGGGACATTTTTGAGAGTT
>CABVBV010000029.1 GCA_902496595.1 uncultured Eubacteriales bacterium
CGACTTCGTCGATGGTGGGCTGGAAGTAGGCCTGCTCCTCGGCGGAGAGGGCGTCGAAGGCCTCCTTGAGCCAGGTGGAGTATGTATCGTTCGTCAGCATATACAGGAAGTTCTTGCCGACGACCTCGGAGTCGATGTCCATGAACAGGCCGTGCTCGCCCTCAGCCACGAAGTCCCAGCAGTTGTCGTAGGTCTTGGAGCCGGTGTTGTTAAACATGAAGACCTTATTCAGGGTCTGCAGCGGCAGATAGCCGTCCCACTCGTCGGCGGTGGTTCCGTTGGCCTCGGCCCAGTCCTTCGGGATGAAGGTGTCGAGTATGCCGGTCTGCACCATCTTGCTCTCTATCTGGTTGCCGTCCTGGATGAGCGTCATGGCGAAGGTGCCGGTGTCCTTCAGGGAGTCGGAGGTCAGCTGGTCGAAGATCTTGTTGTTCTTCGGCTGCTGCCACTCGTAGTTGAGGGTGTAACTCGGGTCGATGGTCTGGAGGTAGGCGATGAAGAGCGGGAGCGCGGTGCTGCCGCGGCTGGAGTTGCCCAGGCCGAAGAAGGTGGCGCCGTTGGACTCCTCGATGGCCTTCGCAGCGAGCTCCTCGAGCGTCATCGTCTCGGCCTCGGCGATGATCTTCTGCGTGGCCGTGAGCTCGACATCCGGGGTGTCGTCGTCGGCGGGCGGGACATCGGTGTTGCCGCCGTCATCGGCGGGGGCCTGCGTCGGCGTCGAGTCCGTCGTGCCGCAGCCGGCCAGCAGTCCGACCAGCATCATGGCGACAAGCAAGAGAGACAGTAGTTTTTTCAAGTTGTTTCCTCCTATCATTTTAAAATACAAATCCACCGCCGGTGCGAGGCCGTCGAAATATACAAAGTCTGACGCCGCGCCACCGGTCTTTCTGCCTATATTCTACAAAACTCTTTCGCTCTTTACCACAGAGAATCCTGCGATTTCTATGAAATTTGTGACATCCGAAAAAAACTACCCGTGCCGCAGGGCACGGGGTAGTCAAAAACCGGAATCAGATATTGTGCAGAAGCTCCAAAAGTTCCCGATGGACGCCGGGGCAGGAGGCAATGACGTCCGAGGCTTTGAAGATGCACGGTTCATCACCTCGGAGGTCTGTCACAACTCCTCCGGCCTCACGGACTATTATGAGTCCGGCGGCGTAATCCCAAGGGTTCAGGCGGCACTCGGTGTAGGCGTCGGTGCGTCCGTCGGCGACGGAGCAGAAGTCGAGCGAGGCCGCGCCCATGCGCCGGATATCCACGCAGCGGTCGTATACGGCCCGCATGACCTCGAAGTTGCGCCCGGCCTGCTCGCGGATGGCCGGGTTCGTGCCGACGTCGATGAGGCACTCGCCCAGGTCTTCGGAGCGGCTGACGTGTACTGCGCGGCCGTTTAGGTATGCGCCCCTGCCCGCAAGCGCGGTGTAGAGCTCGTCCGTGTCGGGGTTGAAGATGATTCCCATGACGGGCGAGCCGTTATCTATGAGCGCGAGCGAGATGGCGCTGTGGCGCAGGCGGTGGATGAAGTTCGTGGTTCCGTCCACGGGGTCGAGTATCCAGACGAGGCCGGTGGTGTCGAGCTCGGAATTGTCCTGTTCCTCGCCCATGAACTTGGCTTCGGGCAGAATGTCCGAAAGCCGGCGGCGCAGCAGTTCCTGGACGCCTGTGTCCACTTCAGTGACAAAGTCCCGCGCCTGTTTGCGCTTTATGTGCGCGGCACGCTCCCGGTCGCCGAAGAGCAGCCCCGCCTCGCGCACGGCTGTGACGGCCTCTTTGAGCAGAGCGTCAAGCTCGAGTCCCATGTGAGCGCCTCCTTACAGTCCACAGCACTCGGGGTGCTGTATCTTGCCCTTGACCTCGAGCATCTTATCCTCGCCTACGAGCAGCCGGACAAGTTCGAGGCCCATATCTATTGCGTAGCCGAGACCGCGCCCGGTGGTGACGTTCCCGTCGGTGACGACGCCGTCGGGGAGATATTCCGCTCCCTCAAGGTACTGCTTGAAGCCCGGGAAGCACGCCGCCTTCCTTCCGTTCACAATGCCGAGCCTGCCGAAGACGGCTCCCGGCGCGGCGCAGAGCGCGGCTATGCGTTTGCCCGAGGCATCATAGTCCCGCAGCAGGGCGCATAGTCCCTCGTGGGCGTAGAGGTTCTCTACCCCCGGCAGCCCTCCGGGTATGTAAAGCGCGTTGCCGTCGGAAAAGTCCACGTCTTCAAACACCGCATCGCAGGTCACAGTGACCCTGTGCGAACCCGTTACCTCCTTAGAACCTGAGATCGAGATGAGCGCGGTATCGATGCCCGCTCTCCTCGCGATATCCACAACGGCCAGAGTTTCAACTTCCTCCGAACCGCTCGCCATGAAAACATACAGCTTTGCCATTTACATCGCTCCCTTCGCACACATTATACACGATGTGCAAAAAAAGAAAAGAAGTAATAATTAAGCTCTGGCTCGGCAAACTAAGCCGGGGTGATACTATGTCCAACATGACGAACGAACAATATATCGAGTACGTCGCGAAGAAGTCGCCGCCCTCGCCGATATGGGGCGACCTGTTAAAAGCTTTTCTGGTAGGCGGGGCGATCTGCACGGTGGGCGAGCTGGTGACGCAGCTTTGGCTGTACGCCGGGCTGGAGCGTGCCGACGCCTCGACCGCGTGCTCGATGACGCTGGTGTTCCTCGGTGCGCTGCTGACGGGCCTTGGTGTGTACGACGACATCGCGAAGGTCGGCGGCGCGGGGACTCTGGTGCCGATAACCGGCTTCGCGAACGCCGTGGTGTCCCCGGCGCTGGAGTTCAAAAGCGAGGGCTACGTCACCGGCACGGCGGCGAAGATGTTCATAATCGCCGGCCCCGTAATCGTCTTCGGCATCTCCGCCAGTATAGTCTACGGCCTCGTGCTATGCCTTATCTGAAATAAAATGCTTTTCAAATCGTCCGGTCTGCGTTATACTTGCTTCACCTTACGAAAGGACGATTTGGATATGTGGGCTTATGACAGCGTGTTTTATCACATCTACCCCTTAGGCTTCTGCGGCGCACCGCATGAGAACGACGGCGTGACCGTGCCGAGGCTGCGGAAGGTCGCGGACTGGGCCGGGCACATCGAAAAACTCGGGGCCGACGCCCTCTACCTCGGCCCCGTCTTCGAGAGCGACTGCCACGGCTACGACACCCGCGACTACCGCAAGGTCGATTGCCGCCTCGGCACTAACGACGACCTGAAAGCGGTCTGCAAGGCGCTCAAAGAGCACGGCATCCGCGTAATTTTGGACGGCGTGTTCAACCACGTGGGCCGGGGTTTCTGGGCCTTCCGCGACGTGCAGGAGAAAAAATGGGATTCCCCGTACAAGGACTGGTTCCACATAAACTTCGGCGGCAACAGCGGTTACAACGACGGCTTCTGGTACGAGGGCTGGGAAGGGCACTACGAGCTCGTGAAGCTGAACCTCAAAAACCCCGCCGTCGTCGATTACATACTCGACACCGTGAAATTCTGGCGCGACGAGTTCGGCATCGATGGGCTGAGGCTCGACGTGGCCTATTGCCTCGAGCCGGATTTCCTGCGCCGCCTGCGCAGCTTCTGCGACGGGCTCGGCGACTTTTTCCTGCTCGGCGAGACGCTCCACGGCGACTACAACCGCTGGATGAACGACCAGATGCTGCACAGCGTCACGAACTATGAATGCTACAAGGGCCTGTACTCCAGTCTCAACAGCATGAACCTCTTCGAGATCGTCCACAGCCTCAAGCGCCAGTTTGGGCCCGAGAACTGGACGCTCTACAAGGGCCGGCACCTGCTCTCGTTCTGCGACAACCACGACGTGACGAGGGCCGCTACTATATTGCAAAACAAAGAGCACCTGCCTCTCATCTACGCGCTGGTCTTCTCCATGCCGGGCATCCCCTGCGTGTACTACGGCAGCGAGTGGGGGGCCGAGGGCGACAAGAGGAACGGCGACTGGAGCCTGCGCCCGAGCTTTGAAGAGCCTGAGTGGAACGAGCTGACCGACACGATAGCCGCAATGGCGAAAGCACATCGCAAGAGCCGCGCACTCTGCTGCGGGGACTTCAAAGACCTGCTCATAACGAACAAACAGACCGTGTTCCAGCGCTGCGCCGAGGGAGAGCGCGTCATTGTCGCCATCAATGCCGACTCCGTGCCGTTCACAGCGCATTTCAACGCAAACTGCGGCCGCGCAGTCGACCTCATCACGGGCGAAATGCACGACTTCGGCGGCGGCAGCGAGCTGCCCCCTTACAGCGCCGCTTTCTGGAAATGCGAATAGGCTCATAACAAAATAGTTGCGGCCTGCTCCCGCAACGAACTGTCATAAGCCCGAACCCGTCCTCATATCCTCTAACATGAGTTCACGGGAAAAGAGGGCGGAACATGACAAACAGTTCAATTTATCAGGACATAGCCCGGCGAACCGGCGGGGACATATATCTCGGCCTGGTCGGGCCGGTGCGGACGGGGAAGTCCACATTCATCCGCAGGTTCATGGAGACGCTGGTGATACCGAATATAGAAGACGTCTATGCCAAGGAGCGGGCCAAGGATGAACTGCCGCAGTCGGGCTCGGGCCGCACTATAATGACAGCCGAGCCGAAGTTCGTGCCCGAGGACGCGGTGAATGTCACGCTCGAGGGCGGAGTTTCGTTTTCGGTTCGCATGGTGGACTGCGTGGGTTATATGGTAGATGGCGCCTCCGGGCAGTTTGAAGACGGGACGGAGCGTATGGTTGCTACGCCCTGGTTCGACGAGGAGGTCAGCATGAGCCGTGCCGCCGAAGAGGGGACAAGGCGCGTCATCGCCGAACACTCCACCATAGGCATAGTCATGACGACGGACGGCAGCATCTGCGGGATACCCAGAGACGGTTACGTCCCGGCTGAGGAGCGCGTCGTCTCGGAGCTCAAGGCGATAGGGAAGCCCTTCGTGCTGGTTTTAAACTGCGCCGAGCCTGCCTCTGAGCAGGCGCAGACGCTCAGGCAGGAACTCGCGGAGAAATACGGCGTCACCTGCATATGCGTGAACTGCCTGGAGCTCTCCGCGGAGGATATAGATGAGATACTTAAGTTTGCGCTCTACGAATTTCCGATAGCCGAGCTGGGCATCTATCTTCCATCCTGGCTCGACGCGCTGCCGTCGGACACGGAGCTTAAGTCCGGTATACTCGAGGGTATCGCCGAGGCGGTTCGGGACATGAGCCGAGTGCGCGATGTTTTCGGCATCATGGACGCGCTTGGCGGGCGTGAGGACGTGAGCGCTGCCGGAGTAAGGCAGGTCGACATGGGTACTGGTAAAGTGTCTGCCGAACTGGAGCTGCCCCGGAGCCTGTACTATGAGACAATAAGCGCGCAATCCGGCTTCGAGATACGAGATGACGGCGACCTTATGACCTTGCTGACACACATCAAGGATATCAAGGCCGACTATGACCACGTCAGCGAGGCGCTGAAAGATGTGCGCGAGAAGGGCTACGGCGTAGTGATGCCGCTTCCGGAGGAGCTCAAGCTGGAAGAACCACAGATCGTGCGCAGCGGAGGTCGCTACAGCGTCAGGCTCAAGGCGTCCGCACCCAGCATACATATGATGATGACGAACATCGAGACAGAGGTCACGCCGGCGCTCGGAGGAGAGAAGGCTTCGGAAGAGATAATGGGCTTTCTGCTTCAGGGCTTCGACGGCGACGTGAGTCGCATCTGGGAGTCCAACATCTTCGGCAAGTCCCTATACGACATAGCGGAGGAGGGACTCGAGGCAAAGATAAAGCGAATGCCGCCGTCAGTCCAGGCAAAGCTCCGTAATACCATGCAGAGGATCGTAAACGAGGGCAGCGGAGGCCTGATCTGCATAATACTGTGAAACTGCAATGTCCCGGGCTGAGCCCGGGACTTTTCGCGAGAAGTGTTTTCCCTAGGTATACGCCGCGAGGCTGTTTCATTTGCCAAAATGATTATACAAAGAACGGCAAATCGGGAAAACTGTGTTCAAAACGCCGATTGACTTTTTTATTGCCGGAACTATAATAGACCGGCTGAAACTCAGGAAGTCGGGGAGCGTTTTATGACAAAACTCAGGCGTGAAAACAGTATTTTGAGTCTCTCGTGGCCCATATTCATAGAACTGGTCTTGCAGATGCTCGTGGGCAACGCGGATCAGATAATGGTCGGCTGGTACAACCATGACCTCGTAGGCGCCATAGGCAATGCGAATCAAATAGTCAACCTGCTGCTCATAGTCTTCTCCGTCATCTGCACCGCCGCCACCATACTCATTTCACAGTACCTCGGCGCCGGGAGCACGGACAGATTGAGGGAGACATACACAGTCTCGCTGCTTGCAAACCTGTTCTTCGGCCTGCTGGTCAGCTGTGTGCTCATTTTCCTCTGCAGGCCGATATACAGGCTCATGAACGTGCCGGGGGAAATATTCGACGAGGCGGTGCTCTACATACGCATAATTGGAGCGGGTATGGTATTCCAGGCCGTGTATCTGACTATCACGGCATTTTTCAGGAGCAGCCAGCTAATGCGGCAGACCATGCTTGTCTCGGTGCTTGTGAACGTCATGAACATCGGCTTCAACGCGCTGCTGATAAACGGGCTCTTCGGCCTTCCGGCGCTCGGAGTAGCCGGAGCAGCGATATCGAGCGGCATTTCCAGGGTCGCAGGAGTCGTGGCGATAGGCATAATGTTCAGGAAATACTTCGGCAGGTCGGCAGTGAGCGCCCGATGCCTTCGTCCCTTCCCGGCAAGGCAGTTCAGGGGCCTGCTGCACATCGGCATTCCCTCGGGAGGGGAGTCGATCTCGTACAACCTCTCTCAGATATGTATCCAGGCGGTATGCAACAGGTTTGAGCTGTTCGTCATAAACACCAGGGTCTACGTCAATATGTTCGCAATGCTCTCGTATATTTTCGCCTCGGCCGTTGCCCAGGCGGCGCAGGTGGTCGTGGCCAGATATATGGGCGCCGGAGATACGGAGTCGACCGACAAATGTGTTCGCCGGACGATGTACGCCTCGGTCTGCATATCCGGCATGGTCTCATTGCTGCTGTATATCTTCGCCGAACCGCTCTGCGGGCTCTTTACAAAGGATGCGCAGGTAATTGCGCTTGCAAAGACCATCATGCTCATCGAGATACCGCTGGAGCTCGGCAGGGCCGTGAACATAGTCATGTGCCGCGCACTTCAGGCCTGCGGGGATATACGGTTCCCCATAACCATCTGCATCTTCAGCGCCTGGCTCACCGCCCTGGGCGGGGGCATACTGCTCTCAGGCCCGCTGGGGCTCGGCCTCGCCGGCATCTGGATAGCCATGGCCTGCGACGAGTGCCTGCGGGCGGGCCTCTTCCTCTGGCGCTGGCACACCAGAACCTGGAGCCGCATAAGGCTCGCAGCCGCGTATAACTGACTGATAGAAACAAAGCCAAACCCGGGTAGCGAGGTCAAAGGCCTCCCTCCCGGGTTTTTATTACCGGTATCAATACCTCCGTGCGATAATTTAGACGCCGGCCGAGCCCTCAGGAGCGGCCACGCTTCAGTCGAGCCACACTCGCGGCAGGCGCTTTCCCAGCCTGCTAAGCAGCTCGTTCGTAATAGTTCCGTTTTGCCCGGCGAGGGCAGGGAGATCGAAACGCACAACGTCGCCGCTGCAAACTCTTCCACAGTCGGTCACATCAATAAAAAGCTGATCCATGCAGACGTGTCCAACGATCCGGGCACGTTTTCCGTTTATCCATACCTGAGCACCCTCGCTGCCACGGGGACAGCCGTCTCCGTAGCCAATGGCCAGTATAGCTATTCGACTGGGCCGCGCCGTTGTGTATGACAGGCCGTAGCCGAGCTTTTCACCCTCCGGCAGCTCACGCACCTGGGCGACTCGGGCCTTCAAACTAAGCACCGGCTTAAGAGACGGCCACTCAGCCGTATCGTCTGCTTCGGCACTCTTCAGACCGTAGACAGCTATTCCCACCCTGGCGTACGAGCAGCGGGTATCCGGGTAGTTCAAAAGCCCGTAGCTTGCCTGGGTATGCAGCTTGCCGACATCATGGCCGCGGCGTCCGAGCTCCTCCGCCAGACTGAAAAAGCGCTCGCTCTGAATCTGCGTAAATGTGCGGCTGTCGTCCGAGAGACTGTCCGAGACGCAGAGATGGGTGTACATACCCGTGATTCTGAGATGAGGCATTGCAAAGATGCGCTCAACGGCTTCAATGTCTCCGGCGTCGATGCCCAACCTGTGCATACCGCTGTCGATCTTGATGTGTACTTCCAAGTCACGGCCGAAGTTTGAGAGCTCCTGCGCGTAGGCGGGCTCGGTGACTGTTTGCGTCAGCCTATATCTTAAAAGGCAGGGAAAATTCTCCGGCGCCGTCCAGCCCAGGACAAGTATCGTACCCCGTATCCCGCTGCGCCTGAGTTCAACTCCCTCGGCGGCACAGGCCACGGCGAAGGCACGGATCCCGCATCCGCTCAAGACCCTTGCAGTTGTTTTGAGCCCGTGTCCGTAAGCATCGCACTTGAGCACCGGCATGAGCTCACATCCAGACGGAAGAAGGCTCTTGAGCCGGTTCGCGTTGTTCCGCAACGCAGCGGCGTCCAGCTCGACCCAGGCTCTTGCCGTTGCTCTCGGTTCGACAGGCATGATGCGCCTCAGGAGCGGCAGCGCAACAATGCTGACGACTGTCGTGAAAGCACACACGGCGGCAAAGTGACCCAGGCTGTTCTCGACCAGCGGCCCCCAAAGCCCGGTGAGCTTCGCAAACATCCGTACCAGCACGATGCACCAGGGATGCAGGATGTAAAAGAGCATCGAGAAACTGGCGGCGTATGACGGCGCCCTCAGCTTAAGCCTGAGCAGCAGCGAAAAGAGAAAAAACATCACCAGCGGCAGCATGGCATACATACTGTCGTGCTTCTGCCAGCCGAGCTTCCTGAGCGCAAGCGCTTCGCAGAGCATCAGCGCGAATAAAACGACAAGTCCAGCAGCTTGCAGCCGCGCCCTGCCGCCGTCCTTTACCCTTCTGCCAAGGAGCAGAAAAAGCGGGGCGAAGAATATTCCGTTCCTGGTGTAGCCGATAAAATCATAAATTGCGGCCACGGGAGCCGCCCCGCTTATAAGGCCGTAGTAACTGTCGCCGGGCAGTCCGACCAGATACAGCAGCAGAGCTATCGGCAGCCCGAAGCGCGACCTTTGTAACAATGCGGCTATGCAGAGGCCGAGCAACACTGCGGGGAAATACCAGAGGTGGTAGAAGGTGCCGTCAAAAAGCAGTTCCCTCAATCCCGGTAAGCTCCCGGAGTAGATGTTCAGCGGAAGATATATGAGCGCTGCGGCAAGGTAGAGCAAACCGGTCTTTTTCAGCGCCGGACGCAGTTTATCCGGGTTCGACAGCACGAATCTGCCGGTCAACATGAAGAAGAAGGGCACAGCCACCCTGGCAACGACCCTTGTAAGCACAAAATCAGCAGTCTCGCTGTAACTGAGCAGGGGAGAGCAGTGAATTGCGGCAACGAGCAGCGCCGCTGCTATGCGGAAGTATTCAAGGCTTCCGAACCTCTTTTCTCCATTCATGCAGGTTTTCTCCATAACGTGTAGACATAGCCGTCCACATTGTTACCTGATATTTGGAATGGCGCGTCGGGCTGCTCCGGCCTGGCCCCGGCGTCCACGAAACCGACCTCGGCCTCGTAGGCGCCTCCGTCCGTGCTAAGCAGGCGCTCGGGGTAGGGATAGGAGCGGAGCAGTTCGTGATACTCCTCCAGGCAGAGCCCGCGCTCGCACATTAGTCTCGCGTGCGGACGTCCGACATAGCGGAAATGCCATGGTTCTGCTGCTATGCCCGTGATAAGCTCTTTTCCCGATTCGTAGCGCTCGACAAAGCCATAGTCAGCCGCGAGGGTACGGAATATCCCGCATATCCCATCACGGGGAAACTCGGGCCTGATGAAGTCTATATGTTCAGACTTGAGCGCCAGGTCTACGGCGAGACCTGTCTGGTGCTCAGAGCAGCCGGGAATGGCAACGTACTTCCGTGTGAAGCATTCTCCATTCTCGAGCATAGAGGAATCCCAGATCTGCTGCTGTTCCTCAACAGAGCGCCATCCGCTTACGGCGACGATCTCTCCGACAGCGCCCAGCCTCGAAACAAGCCCGGTGAGCATGGCGGCGGCTCTCGCATCTATCAATATATCGGAGCCCGGCAGCGCCGGCGCCAGCACTGGACGCCCGGCGTGGACAAGAGGGTGTTCTGCGTTCACCAGCAGTAACTGACCCGTGTAAATGCTCCCAGCCATGCTCAAACCTCCAGCCCGAAGGCAATGAGCGCGTCCAACAGGGCTCCGAAGTCAAAGCCTATGCCGCGCATCATGTTTGGAAAGCGGCTGTGTGAGGTGAAACCGGGTATCGTGTTCACTTCGTTGAAAACCAGACGGCCCGTCGGTTCAAGGAACATATCGACTCTGGCAAAGCAGCGGCAGCCTAAAGCGCGGTATATGCGCTTGGCCGTATCCTGAATCCTCTGCTCCACTTCTGCATCCACTCTCGCGGGCATATGGATGCGGGAGCTGATGAGGTTGTACTTTTCCACATAGTCGAAAAGCTCGCCCTGGATCTCTATCTCGTCTGCCCGGCCGGTGGTCAGTTCGCCGTTGCCCATGACGGCGCAACCGACCTCGAAGCCCTCAATGGCCTCCTCGACGATCACCTCGCGATCGAACCTGAGCGCCTCGCGCACGGCGGCGCGCAGCCCTGCGGGCTCTGCGACCTTTGTGATGCCGAAGGATGAACCGGCCCGGACGGGCTTGACGAAAGCCGGGAAAGTCAGACCCTCAGTGAGCCTGTTGAGCTCATCCGGCGCAGGCAAGCCGGCAAATGTAACGGATTTGGGAACATTCACACCTGCAAGAGAGGCCAGCTTGTGCGCCCTGTCCTTGTCCATGCAGAGAGCTGAAGCGAGGGTGCCGCAGCCTATGACCGGTATGCCTGCCAGCTCGCATAGGCCCTGGACGGTGCCGTCCTCTCCAAACCTGCCGTGCATGACAGGGAAGGCGGCGTCCAGCCTGGTTGTGCGTACTCCGCTGGCGCGAAATTCCATGATACCGTGCAGGTCGCGGTCAGGCGAGATAACGGCAGGCACACAGTTCCGACCGTCTTCGTGCCAGGAGTCGTCCTCAAGAGCGGCTGCGTCCCCGTAAAACCTGAACCACTCTCCTCCCTTGGTTATACCTATGAGCAGCAGTTCGTACTTCTCCCTGTCAAGATTCGTTATGACCGAGTGCGCCGACTCGAGAGACACCGGGTATTCCGGAGAATTGCCTCCGAAGATAACGGCGATTTTGAGCTTTTTATTCATGTTCTATGCCTCCTGAAGATAAAAACTCCGGTTTCTGACGGAGACTATCCTATCAGAAACCGGAGTGGCGTTTATCCGCAGGGGCTGAGTAAAACCATGCAATTTCCTCTAATATTTCTTACGATTTTCTGACGCCTAGAGGCAGGCTGACGTTAAAGATGACTCTGTTGTCCGCACTCTGGGCTCTTATCGTGCCGCCGTGCAGTTCAACGATTTCCTTTGCGATGGCGAGTCCAAGCCCGGAGCCGCCGGTTCTGCTCATTCTGGCCGAATCCAGCCGGTAGAACTGCTCAAAAAGCCGTTCGAGCTTCTCCGGAGCGATCGTATCGCCGCGGTTTACAAAGCTGATCTCCGCAAGCTCGCCCTCTACCGAGAGGTTCACGTTTATTTCAGTGTTCTCATAGCTGTAATTCATCGCGTTACGCAGGAGGTTGTCGAATACGCGCTGCAATTTGTCCGGGTCGCAGCTTATTGTCACCGCCTCGTGGGCGTTGACGATGCAGCTCAGACCGCGCTCTCTGAGCATTGGCGCAAACTCGTCGGCTATCTGCTCCAACATTCTCGACAGGTTGACGTTCTTCCTGTCAAGCGTTACGCTGGTAAGAGAAAACCTGGTGATGTCGAAGAACTCGTTTATCAGATCTTCAAGCCGCTCTGCCTTGTCGAGAGCTATGCCGATATACTTGGCCCGCTGCGCCGTTGAGAGATCCGGCTCGTCCCGAAGCAGGGTAAGGTAGCCGATAACGGAGGTGAGGGGAGTCTTCAGGTCATGCGCCAAATAGACTACGAGGTCGTTTTTGCGTCTGTCAGCCTCCTCGGCAGCACGCTTGGACGAGAGCATATCAGAACGGATCATGTTCATCTGGTTTTCAATGTCGTGCAAAGCCGAGGGCAGCACAATGGGCCGGTCTCCGCCCTTGTACATCTGCTCCGTAGCCTTCACCACGTCCGAGAGATAACCCAGCGTTTTTGCCCAGAATATCAGGAAAATCACTATATATCCCATGACCAGGAAAACTATCATGAAAAAGGTCACATTGTTCCTTATCATTATTAGAAGCTCGTAAACCGGCCCATTGTTCCAGGGCAGCAGATAGCACACGAACATACCGAAAAAGAGCGCGACGAAACTCGCCAGCGTAAACAGCACGCAGGCGACCACGAACCTCGTGAGCACGCCCAGAGTAACAGACCTCGTGAGCGTGGTTTTGCCTTTTCTACTCAACCTGATATCCCACTCCCCAAACAGTTTTGATAAATCTCGGCTTCCTTGGCGGCTCTCCGAGTTTCTCGCGGAGCCGGCCTATGTGAGCCATAACCGTGTTGTTGTTGTCTAGGTACTTTTCTCCCCAGACAGCCTCAAAGAGCTCCTCGGATGATACGACCCGGCCCTGATTCTCGCAGAGATACCAGAGTATGGAGAACTCAATCGGCGTCAGCTGCACCGCCTTGCCATATAGCGAGCACTTGTGCGTATCCCTGTTTATCACAAGGCCACGTATATCACGCTCCTGAGCGCTCTGTGCCGGAGGATCGGCCTGATTATACCTGGTGTAACGCCGCAGCTGGGTCTTAACCCGTGCCACCAACTCGAGCGGATTGAAGGGTTTCGTGATGTAGTCGTCTGCGCCGATCGTAAGGCCCATTATTTTGTCTATGTCCTCGACCTTTGCCGTCAGCATGATGATCGGCCAAAAATGCTCCTGCCTTATCTTCGCGCAGAGGGTGAAGCCGTCCATATCCGGAAGCATGACGTCCAGCACGGCGAGGTCGATCGGTTCGGCTTGCACACAGTCCAAGGCATCCAGTCCCCGGTAGAATTTCCTAACCTCAAAGCCCTCGTTTTTTAAATACAATTCCACAAGGTCGGCGATCTCGACCTCATCGTCTACCACAAGTATCGTGTGTGACATATCGGCCTCCATGACGTTTTGTACAGTTTACCACAATGCCAGTCCCGTTTCAACGTGGCTTTTGCGCTTGCAAGGCGCTTTAGGGAGTATTATAATTATTCCATATTTGTGATGGAAGGTAAGACAGATGAAAAACTTATCTAAAAAGGCGCTTAACGTGAACCCCTCCACAACTCTGGCGATAGACGCCATGGCGAAACAAATGCGGGCGGACGGGATGGACGTCATCGGCTTCGGCGCAGGCGAGCCGGACTTTGAGACGCCCGTGAACATCCAGGATGCGGGCGTCGAGGCCATACGCAAGGGCCGGACGAAATACACTCCGGCTGCGGGCATAGCCGAACTCAGGAAGGCCGCCGCGGCAAGGCTCAAGGCCGACTGCGGCCTCGACTACGACTGGCAGCAGATAGTCGTAGCGAGCGGCGCAAAGCACAACGTATATGTCGCCCTCGCCGCGCTGCTCGACCCGGGCGACGAGGTCATCGTGCCCGCGCCTTACTGGGTCAGCTACTGCGAGATGGTCTCCATGCTCGGCGGCGTGCCTGTGCCCGTGCTGGCAGAGGAGGCGCAGGATTTCAAGATAACTCCGGCCCAGCTCGAGGCGGCGGTGACGGAGAAGACCAAGGCCGTCATGCTCAATAACCCCTCGAATCCGACGGGTATGTTCTACACGAAACCCGAGCTCGAAGCGCTCGCCGAGGTCTGCGTCAGGCGCGACCTCTACATCATCGCGGACGAGATATACTATAAGCTCCTGTACGACGGGCTGGAGTTCACCAGCATCGCCTCGCTGTCCGAGGAAGTGAAGGAGCGCACGATACTCATAAACGGCGTGTCGAAGTCCTACGCCATGACCGGCTGGCGCATCGGCTTTGCCGCGGCTAACAAGCAGCTGGCGAAGGTCATGTCGAACTACCTGAGCCACTCCACCGGCGCGCCTTCGACCATCAGCCAGTGGGCGGCGGTCGAGGCCCTGAACGGCCCGCAGGAGGGAATCGAGGCCATGCGCAAGGTATTTGAGGAGCGCCGCAACTACCTCGTCTCGAGGCTCAACAGCATCAAGGGCGTGAGCTGCATCACGCCGAACGGCGCGTTCTATGTCATGATGAACATCGAAAAGCTCATAGGCCGCACGCTTGGCGGCAGGCTCATCGAGAACGACGACGACTTCGGCGTGGCCTTTTTGGAGAAGGGCCTCGTGGCGGTCGTGCCCTGCTCGGGCTTCGGCATAAAGAACTTTGTGCGCTGGACTTACGCCACCTCGATGGAGAACATCAAAGAGGGCCTGGACAGGCTGGAAAAGTTCCTGGCAGAATAGTTTTGAAGAGAGCCCGTCCCGCATAGGATGCAGGGAGGGGTGATGCAAGTGGCGATTTCAATAAGGCTGAGGGAGCTTGTGGCGCTGGTTCTGGTGCTGGCGCTTATCGCGGCGGTGTTCGCGCTGCCGCCGTATTATGCGGACGAGCCGGAGCAGGAACCGGTGTCGGCGGGAGCCGCGCAGGGGACTGTGCTGATAATCGACGCCGGGCACGGAGGGGAGGACGGCGGGGCCGTCTCATCCGACGGCGTGCCGGAGAGCGGCATAAACCTCGGCATCGCGCAGAAACTGGAGGCGCTCTGCGGCCTCTTCGGCGTGGACTGCGTCATGACGAGGGACAGCCAGGAGCTGGACTATCCCGACACGGCGAAGACCACCGCCCAGCGCAAGAGCGCCGACCAGAAAGCCCGGGCCGAGCTCATAAACTCGCAGGAGGATGCGGTGCTCGTGAGCATACACCAGAACTTTTACCCGGACTCCAGGCCCTTCGGCTGCCAGGTGCTCTACGGCAAGGCCGAGGGCAGCCGCGAGCTGGCCGAGCTGACGCACGGACTCATGACCACGGCGCTTTGCCCCACGAGCCGCAGGGTGGCCGCGCCCATTTCCGAGGATATCTACCTCATGCGCTCGGCTAAGTGTACGTCGATACTGGTCGAGTGCGGCTTCCTATCGAACGCGGCGGAAGCGGCGCTGCTGCAGACTGAAGTCTATCAACTAAAAATATCTGCTCTGCTTCTGGCTTCCTACCTGCAATATGAGGCGAGCACGGACGGAATGGTGATATGAAACAAAAGACGGTGTTTTACTGCACTGAGTGCGGAAATGAGACGGCGAAGTGGTCGGGCCAGTGCCCGGCCTGCGGCGCGTGGAACACGCTGACCGAGGCCCCTGCGGCGACTAAATCCGGCAAGGCCGCGGCGCAGACTGCAAAGCGTTCCTCCGGCAAGCCGCGGCTGCTTTCCGAGCTGGACACGCAGGAGGAGATACGCTTCACGACCGGTTCCGGCGAACTCGACCGCGTGCTTGGCGGCGGAGCGGTGCGCGGCTCCGTGGTGCTGGTGGGCGGTGCGCCGGGCGTGGGCAAGTCCACGCTGCTCCTGCAGCTCTGCGGCCTCGTGGGCGGCTCGGAGCGCGTGCTGTACGTCACGGGTGAGGAGAGCCGCCGCCAGCTCAAACTCAGGGCGCAGCGCCTGGGCGTCTCCGAGGGCGAGATCTACGTCCTGGCCGAGACCCAGCTCGGCGAGATAGAGGCTCAGATAGAGGAAGTGCAGCCCACCGTCGTCATCGTGGACTCCATCCAGACCATGTTCGACACGGAGATAGCCGCCGCTCCCGGCAGCGTCAGCCAGGTGCGCGAGTGTACCATGTCCATCATGCGCCTGGCGAAGTCCGACGGCTTCACGGCCTTCGTCGTGGGGCATATCAACAAGGAGGGCAATATCGCGGGGCCGAAGGTGCTCGAGCACATGGTGGACTGCGTGCTCTACTTCGAGGGCGAGCAGAGCCTGAGCTACCGCATACTCAGGGCGGCGAAGAACCGCTTCGGCTCGACGAACGAGATAGGCGTTTTCGAGATGGCCGACACGGGCCTGCGCGAGGTGCCGAACCCCTCGGAATCGCTGCTCTCAGGCAGGCCGCTGGACACGCCCGGCACCTGCGTCACCTGCGTCATGGAGGGCACGAGGCCCATACTGGCCGAGATACAGGCCCTTGTCGCGCAGTCGGGCTACGGCAACCCGCGCCGGAACTCCAACGGCATCGACTACAACCGCACCATGCTGCTCTTAGCCGTGCTGGAAAAGCGCGGCGGCATGAGCGTCGCCGGCTGTGACGCCTATATTAACGTCGTGGGCGGCCTGCAGCTGGACGAGACCGCCGCCGACCTCGCCACGCTGCTGGCCGTGGCCTCGAGCTGGAAGGACATCGCCATCGGCTCCGACCTCGCCGCCGTTGGAGAGGTGGGCCTCTCCGGCGAGGTGAGGTCGGTCACGCAGCTCGACCACCGCCTGTCGGAGATAGCGCGTCTGGGCTTTAGGCGCTGCATCATCCCGGCGCACGTGAAGGGAGAAGTCGTGAGGCCGAAGGGTCTGGAGCTCATAAGCGTCAAAAACGTGCGCGAGGCCATAAGGGAGGCGCTGGGTTGAGCCGCGTCTTTGCAATAGGCGAAAAGTACCGCGAGAGGCTGGAAGGGCCGCTCGCGGCGCTTGGCGTTTGCGCGTTTTGGCTGCCGGATAACCCGAACGTCGATACGCGCCTCTCCGGCCATGCCGACCTTATGCTGCTTGACCTCGGCGGCGGGCGGGTGCTGACTTATTTGGACGGCCTGCCGGATATCGGTCTCGAGGTCGTGAAAGTCGAGGGGCAGGGCAGGGTCTACCCGGAAGATGCGCGGCTTTGCGCCTGCGTCGTCGGGCGCTACTGCATCCACGACTTTCGCATCTCCGACCCGCATATCACGGGATTTGAGCGTATCCAGGTGCGTCAGGGCTACGCGAGGTGCAGCACCTGCGTCGTGGACGAGCGCAGCGTCATCACCTCGGACGCGGGCATAGCGAAGGCCGCAGCCCGGCACGGGATAGACGTGCTTGGGATACGGCCCGGATATATTGAGCTCGAGGGCTTCGACACCGGCTTCATCGGCGGCGCGTCGTTTAAAATTTCGCCTGACCGTCTGGCCTTTACCGGCAGGCTGGACTCGCACCCGGATGTGGCGCGGATAAAATCCTTCCTGCGCGAGCGCGGCGTCGAGCCGGTGTATTTGACGGACAACCCGGCCTTCGATATCGGCTCAGCCGTGCCGCTCACAGCGGCGGCAGGGATATCTTGCCCATGACGGCGGCGTTTTTCGCCCCGGTGACGGA
>CABVBV010000030.1 GCA_902496595.1 uncultured Eubacteriales bacterium
TGAGAAGGAGGGCGCATATGGACTTTACCGAACGTTCGACAAGGGTATACCGCACGAAGCAGCTCTATACGAAGGAGGAGCTGGCGCAGCGCGAATCGCTCTGCGTACACGAGCAGCCGGCCTTCTGCGCCGCGGCCTGCCCGCTGCGGCTGGACGCGAGGGAGCTTTTGGGCTGCGCGGCTAAGGGCGAGCTCGCCCAGGCCCGGGCCATGCTCGAGCGGGCGACGCCCTTTCCCGGCATCCTGGCCTCCGGCTGCGAGGCCCCATGCAAGGCCGCGTGCAGACTCAATGAGGTGCCGGACGCTCAGGCCGTGGACATCCCGGCCATAGAGCGGGCCGCCATGCGGCACGGGGCGGCGCGGACGGGAAAGGGTCTTCTGAAGTTCAAGAAGAAAAAGACCGCCGCCGTTTTCGGCGCGGAGCTCTTCACGCTCGTCGTCGCGGGGGAACTGGCGGGCAAGAGCTACCCCACCAGGTTCTGCGTCGCCGAGGGCTCGGCCGAGGAACTCATCGACAAGTGCGCGCCGTTTTTGTCCCCTGAGGACAGGGCCGCGGAGATAAAGAGGCTCGAGGCCATGGATTTGGAGCTCAAATTCGGCTCGGAGCTCACGCCGGAGCTCGTGCGCGGCGCGGGCGCGGACATAGTCTGCGTCTCGCAGGAGGTGCTGGCGCTGCTCGACGGGCCAAAAGAGCCCGACCCCGTCACGCTCTGGTGTGCGGAGCTGGGCGTGCTGGCCCGCTCCGGTGAGGAAGGAGGCGTCATCGGCGCATTTTACGACGCGAGAAGGGCGGGAGTCTCGGCGGACAGGCTGGCGCAGGGTATGTCTCCGGACAACGCCCGCGGCGAGGAGGGCCCCGTCGAGAGCCGGCTGTACACGGATCTCTCCGAGGCGAGGCCGGGCGGGAGCCTGCCCGAGGGCGAGGGCTACACGGCGGAGCAGGCGAGGGCCGAGGCCGGGCGCTGCATACAGTGCCGCTGTGAGGAATGCGTCAAGGGCTGCGCCTGGCTGCGGCACTACGACAAGTTCCCGAGGATAATGACGCGGGAGATATACAACAACGTCGGCATAATAATGGGCGACCACATGATGAACGGGGCCATCAACTCCTGCGCCCTCTGCGGCCAGTGTACCGTCACCTGCCCGAACGGCTACGACATGGCCGAGATCTGCCTCTCTGCGCGGCGGAACATGGTCGCCACGGGCAAGATGAGCCTGGCCGTACACGAATTTGCGCTCTACGACCAGATCTTCTCGAACACCGAGGCGTTTTTGTGCCGGCCCGAGCCGGGATACGAGACCTGCAGATATGTGTTTTTCCCGGGCTGCCAGGCCGGGGCCGTAGCGCCGGAGTCGGTCTGGCGGGCCTACGCCGATCTGAGGTCGAGGCTAAACGGCGGCGTGGGCATACTGCTCGGCTGCTGCGGCATCATCTCGCACTGGGCCGGAAGGGAGGGGCTCTTTGACGAGACCTGCGCACTGCTGCGCTCGGAGCTTGCAAAGCTGGGAGATCCCGTGATAATAACCGCCTGCCCGAGCTGCATGAAGACGCTCAAGGAGTTGGGCCTGGGCGAGTGCAGGGGCATCTGGGACGTGCTGCTCGAGCTCGGCCTGCCGGAGAGCGCGCCGAGGGCCGTAGGAGAGGCTGTCGTACACGATGCCTGCGGCGCGAGGGGCGACGCGGACACGCAGGAGGCGATACGGAAGCTCGTGTCGGAGCTCGGCTGCGAGGTGAAGGAGCCGGAGTACACTGGCGACAGCGCCCCCTGCTGCGGCTACGGCGGGCTCGCGGGCTATGCAAAGCCCGAGGTCGCCGCGGACTACACGAAGGCCGCGCTCGAGGGCTGCGAGGGCTTGCAGCTCACCTACTGCATGGGCTGCCGCGACCGCTACGCACGTCAGGGCGCGGAGAGCGCGCACCTGCTGGAGCTCGTCTACGCATCCCCCGCCGGGTGCCCGCCGGGAATATCGGAAAAACGCAAGAACCGTTTGAGCCTGAAGCAGCGGCTGCTGCGCGACATCTGGAAGGAGGACACACACATGGCCCCGAGAGGCTACAAGATCGAGTACACCCCCGAGGTGAAGAAGCTCATGGAGCAGCGCATGGTGCTCGAGAGCGACATTGAGACCGTCATGCAGGCCTACCGCGAGGGAGGCGAGGCCATCTACGAGGCCGACACGGGCCTGCGCATCTCGCGCTACCGGCTCGGCAACGTCACCTTCTGGGTGAAGTTCACGGAGGACGCCGAGGGCTATGTCATCCACAGCGCGTACAGCCACAGGATGACCGTCGAGACGAGGTAGGGCCATGGCCGAGGAAAAGAGCTATTACGTCGTGGACCCCGGCGGGCGCTACCGCTGCCTCAAGTGCGATGTGCCGCTCGTCAAAGGCAACGCGGTGTTCGGATACCTCGACAACGCCTTCCCGGTGGAGCTGCCGGTCTGCCCGAAATGCGGCTTTGTCTTCGTGCCCGAGGAGCTGGCCATGGGCAAGGTGCTCTCGGTGGAGAAGGTGCTGGAGGACAAGTAGTGGAGCGGCATCCGGGCGGCGCTGAGGCGACGCTGAGGCTCATAGAACTCGCGGGCATCGCCCCGCCCTGCCGCATGATAGACCTCGGCGCGGGCGCGGGCGAGGCCGTGAGGCTGCTGCGCTCCCTCGGTTTCGAGGCCCTTGGCATAGACCTCGCGCCCGGCGCGGACGTGGAGAATGGCGACATACTCGACCCGCCCTTTGACGGGGGCGGCTTCGACGCGGCGCTCTGCCAGTGCAGCTTCTACCTGACGGGAGACCCGGAGCGGGCGCTCATCGAGGCTGCGCGGCTGCTAAGGCCCGGCGGATGTCTGCTCTTTTCGGATATCTGCCCCGGAGGCGAGAGCCGGCTGCGCCGGGCGGCGGGGGAGGCCGGGCTCCGGGCGGAGACGGTCGAGGACATCACGGACGAGTGGAAACGGTATTACATCGAGGCCCTCTGGAGCGGCGAGGCAGAGCACCCGCCGGAGGGGGCCAAAAACTGCCGCTATCTCTGCGCGGTGTTCAGAAAGGGAAACACGGCTTGAGGGCGGACGTGGAGCGTCCGGTCTGGCTGGAAAACGACCCGGGCGGCCCGCTGCCGGAGAGATACAGGGACTGCCCGGCTATCAACTTCTGAAACGGAGGAGACGCCATGGATGCATTCGACAGGATGCTTGAGCTCTCGAGGAAGGGCTATTTCTGCGCACAGATACTCATGCAGCTGGCGCTGGACGCCGAGGGGAAGGACTGCCCGGAGCTTATCCGCGCCATGTCCGGGCTGAACGCGGGCATCGGCTTCTCCGGCGGCCCCTGCGGGGCGCTGACCGGCGGGGCCTGCTTCCTCGGCTATTTCTCCGAGGGCATGGAGCCGCAGGAGCGCGACGCCATGCTGAAGGAGTTCCGCGACTGGTTTAAGGAGCGCACGGCGGAGTACGGCGGCGAGAGCTGCGACAGCATCCTCGCGGGCGACCCTGCGAACCAGCTGCGCCGCTGCCCGCCGCTTATACAGGAGGTCTACGGAAAATGCGCCGAGCTGCTCGCGGAGAGGGGCCTTGCCTGATGTACGAGGTCTTTGCGAGGACAAGGAGCGTCTGCCCCGTCTGTCTCAGGACGATAGACGCCGAAAAAGCCGTGGCCGGGGACGGGTTTGTCCATCTCATCAAGACCTGCCCCGAGCACGGTTTTTTTGATACGCTCATCTGGGAAGACGGAGCGGAGGGATACCTCGCCTGGGGCGGGGCCTGCTCCGGAGGCGAGCCGGACGACGCCTGCCCGCGAAGCTGCGGCCTGTGCGGAAACCACGAGAGCGGGGGCTGCTGCGTGCTGCTCGAGCTGACGCGCCGCTGCAACCTGCGCTGCCCGGTCTGCTTCGCTTCCGCCGGAGGGGAGGGCGACCTCGGCCTCGACGAGATAGCGGAGCTCTACGATATGCTCATGTCCCGCGGCGGGCCGTTCAACATCCAGCTCTCGGGCGGAGAGCCGACCATGCGGGACGATCTGCCCGAGGTCGTGAGGCTCGGCCGCGAGCGGGGCTTTACCTTCTTCCAGCTGAACACCAACGGCCTGCGCCTCGCATCTGAGGACGGCTACGCGGAAAAGCTGCGCGGGGCCGGGGTCTCCTGCGCCTTTTTGCAGTTCGACGGGCTGCGGCCGGGGACGTATGAGGCGCTCCGGGGCCGCGACATCCTCGCGGAGAAGCTCCGGGCCATCGACGCCTGCGAGCGGGCGGGCCTGCCCGTAGTGCTCGTGCCGACCCTCGCGCCGGTTGTGAACGGGGACGAGATCGGCGACATCCTGCGCTTCGCCCTGGGACGGGGGAAAATAGTGAGAGGCGTACACTTCCAGCCCGTGAGCTACTTCGGCCGCTGCGAGCTGCCGGAGCCGGGGCGCAGGCTGACCATCCCGCAGGTCATACGGGATATCGAGGCGCAGAGCGGGGGACTCATGAAGTTCGCGGATTTCGGCGGAGGCGGGGCCGAGAGCCCCTGGTGCAGCTTCCACGCGAGCTACCGCAAGCTCCCGGACGGGAGGCTCAAGGCCCTGCCGAGGCGCGAGAGCGCCTGCTGCTGCAAAAAAAGCTCCGAGGCCCGGGACTTCGTCGCCGACCGCTGGGGCCTCAGCTCGGCCCAGCGTGAGGACGAGGACGGCTTCGACCGCTTCATGCGCGAGGCCGTGGAGAACACCTTCACCGTCTCCGGCATGGCCTTCATGGACGCGGACAGCCTCGAGCTGGACAGGCTCCGGCGCTGCTACATAAGCGAGGCCGACGCAGAGCGCGGCATGGTGCCCTTCTGCGCCTACAACCTCACGGCCCGCGACGGGAGGGCGCTGTACAGGAAATGAGAAAGACGAGACTTGAGGACTGGATATGCGAAGTCGAGGGCCTTCCAGGCCTCGACCGCGAGACGCTGGACAGGATACAGCTTCGGCGAATAAACGAGCTGCTGGCGCGGGAAAAGACGCGAAACGGCTTCTACAAGGGCCTGCCGGAGCGGCTGGGCAGCCTCGCGGAGCTCAGACGCCTGCCCTTCACGACGCCGGAGCAGCTCGCAGAGAACGCGCCGGGCCTGCTGCTCGGCTCGCAGGCCGAGGTGAGCCGCATCATCTCCGGAGCTACGAGCGGCACGACGGGGCCGTCGAAGCGGGTATTCTACACCGAGCGGGATATTGAACACACGGTCGGCTTCTTCGCCGCGGGCATCTCGGAGCTGGTGTCGGAGGGCGAGGCGGTCTGCGTCGCCATGCCCTTCTCCGGGCCGGACGGGCTGGGAGAGCTCATCTGCCGGGCCGTGGAGCGCCTGGGCGCAAGGCCGGTGAGGATGGGCGTGGGCAGGAGCCTCGGCGAGCAGGCGGAAATGCTCGGGGCCGAGAGGCCGGAGGCCTACATCGGTATGCCGGTGCCGCTGCTGGGGCTCATCCGCTGGATGGGTTCTCCGGGGAGCCTGCGCCGGGCGCTGGTCTCGGGCGACGCCTGCCCCGAGGGCGTTATGCTGGAGCTGGAGCGGCTGCTCGGGACGCGGCTCTTCCCGCACTACGGCTCGCGGGAGATGTGCCTCGGCGGGGCGGTGACTTGTGCGGCGCACGAGGGTATGCACCTGCGGGAGAACCACGTCGTTGCGGAGATAGTCTCGCCGGAAGGAGAGGCGCTGCCCGACGGGGAGTACGGAGAGCTGGTCGTCACCACCGCCGATATGCAGGCCATGCCGCTCATACGCTACAAAACCGGCGACTACACGCGATTCCTGCCCGGCCCCTGCCCCTGCGGCGGTGCCACGAGAAGGCTGGACAGGCTCAGCCGAATGGACTCCGGGGCGGGCATCGAGAGCCTGGACGACGCTCTCTTCAGGCTTCCCGGCCTCATCGACTATGAGGCGGCCCTCTCCGGCGGCCTGCTCAGGCTGAGGGCGGTCGGCCGGACGGAGCGGGAGCTCCTGGAGAGCGAGGTACGCAGGCTCATGCCAGGACTTGAGGTCAGGCTCGAGCTGAACGCGGCAGCGGCGGAGTTCAGAGGCTTTTTCCGCGGCAAGCGCAGGCTGCTTGACTGCCTGGATCGATTCTGAATTGGAATCGATACGCGGACAAAACGAATTGCTCCCTCACAGCGGCGTATCTATACTGGTAAGTGTAGAATTACGGTCGGGAGGGGGCATTTTTGTGGATATCCATCGTTTTGAGAACAGAGTCAGGGATCTGCGCTCGGCCCTGGACTATTTGAGGAGCCTGGACGGGCAGCTGGTCGAAACGGATGTGGAGACAGATCCGGAGGCGGAGCTCTCCGGAGTATACAGGAGGGTCGGGGCCGGCGGCACGGTGATGCGTCCGACAAGGACTAACGGGCCTGCGATGCTCTTTCGGAATTTGAAGGGTTTTGACGAGGCCTCCGCTGTCATAGGCGTGCTCGCCTCGAGGGAGAGGGTCGCGGCCCTGCTCGGATGCAGGAGCGCAGACCTGGGCAGGCTGCTTTGCGACTGCGTGGCGTCCCCGGTGGAGCCGGTCGTGAAGGAGGGGCCCGCGCCCTGCCGCGAGGTAGTACACCTTGCTTCGGAGCCGGACTTCGACCTCAGAGCGCTCCTGCCCGCTCCGACGAACACGCCTCTGGACGCAGGGCCGTACATAACGCTCGGTATGTGCTACGCCACTCATCCGGATACCGGACGTTCGGATGTGACGATACACAGACTCTGCATCCAGGGCAGGGACGAGCTCTCCATCTTCCTGCAGCCGGGCAGCCGGCACATCGGAGCCATGGCGGACAGGGCCGAGGAACTTGGGCGCCCTCTGCCGATATCCGTCTCCATCGGCGTCGACCCTGCGATAGAGATCTGCGCCTGCTTCGAGCCGCCCACTACCCCGCTGGGATATGACGAGCTTTCGATAGCCGGGGCGCTCAGGGGAGAACCTGTTGAGCTCTGCCGCTGCCTCACCGTGGACGAGAGGGCCATTGCGAACGCCGAGTTCGTAATCGAGGGAGAGATAATCCCCGGGGTGAGGGTGCAGGAGGATCAGAACTCGGGGACGGGCATCGCCATGCCCGAATTTCCGGGCTACAACGGGGTCGCGAGTTCCGAGTGCAGGCTCCTCAAGGTCAAGGCGCTGACGCACAGGAAAAAGCCCATACTCCAGACCTGCATAGGCCCGAGCGAGGAGCACGTCAACATGGCGGGCATCCCGACCGAGGCGAGCATCCTGGGCCTGCTCGAGCGGGCCATGCCGGGAAAGGTCAAAAACGTTTACGCCCACCGCTCCGGAGGAGGGAAGTATCTGGCCGTGCTCCAGATTTGCAAAGCGGTTCCCACCGACGAGGGCCGCCAGAGACAGGCGGCGCTTCTGGCCTTCTCGGCCTTCCCAGAGCTCAAGCAGGTCATACTGGTGGACGAGGACGTGGACGCATTCGACACCGACGATGTGCTCTGGGCCATGACCACGAGGTATCAGGGAAACCTGGACACGGTGTTCATACCCGGAGTCCGCTGCCATCCGCTCGACCCGAGCGCCGGGCCGGAGTACGACCCGAGGATACCGGGCCGAGGCGTATCCTGCAAGACCATCTTCGACTGCACCGTGCCCTTCGCTCAGAAAGAGCGCTTCCGCAGGGCGGGCTTCCTCGAAGTAGACCCGGGACGCTGGCTGCCGGGCTGGGAGGACTGAGATGGAGGCTCGGCTCACGGTGGGCATTAGCGGGGCCTCGGGGGCCTCGTTGGCGCTCAGCTTTTTGAAACTGGCTCGAAAAAGCGGCGTTCCCACCGAGCTCATCGTCACGAGCGGAGGAGAGAGGACGCTCAGGGACGAGCTGGGCCTGGGGCCGGAGGCGCTCTCCGGCCTCGTGGACGAGGTGTACGACTGCAGGGATATCGGCGCGGCCCCGGCTTCGGGCAGCCGCCCGTCCCTGGGCATGGCCGTTGTCCCGTGCAGCATGAAGACCCTCGCCGGCATCGCCTCGGGTTACAGCGAGAACCTCTTGCTCAGAGCCGCGGATGTAGCGCTCAAGGAGAGGCGCAGGTTGGTTCTTGCGGCGAGGGAGACGCCGCTCTCGGCCATCCATCTCAGGAATATGCTGGAGCTCAGCCAGGCCGGGGCGGTCGTCTTTCCCCCCGTGCCGCTCTGGTATGCCGGGCCGAAGACGATGGAGCAGATGGAGCTTCAGCTCTCCGCGAGGCTGCTGAGCCTCTTCGGGATCGTCACCCCGGAGCTCCACGTCTGGACGGAGAGCGGACAGGAGTAGCCCGCCTCCAGGCCCGCGGAGTTTCGCGGCCGCCGCGCCGTACCATTTGCCTTCATAAATAAGCTGTGCCGGAGCGCCTGAGCGCTCCGGCATTCTGCGATTTGAAGGGATGGATGGGAAAATCAGTTTAAGAGGGAGAGGATACTGGATTTGGGTCTTGCACCGGTGGCCCGATTCGTGACCTTGCCGTCCTTGAGAACCACCAGGGTGGGGATACTGGTTATGTTGAAGGCCGAGGCCAGCTCGGGCTCTTCGTCAACGTTGACTTTGCCGACGAGCAGGTCGCCGCGTTCGGAGGCGATCTCGTCGACAACGGGCGACACCATACGGCAGGGGCCGCACCAGGAGGCCCAGAAGTCCAACAGCACCGGTTTGGAACTGCCGGTAACGAGTCCCGCGTAATTCGATGAGGTTATCTTTACAGCTGACATTTTAAATTCCTCCCGTGTTCTTTCTTTGTCTGCATGATAGCACACGGGATACGGGCGAACCGTAACTTAGTCACATTTCCTCCAGAGCAGCCTGTTGCCCTCGACCAGCGTCCCGACCAGGCCAGCGTCGAGCAGGTAGGCCAGGATGGATTTCACGGTGCTGCCCACCAGAACATATTGCTCCATGGTCAGCTGCAGGCCGTAACTGTCGAAGGCCAGCTTCAGGATGTCCTCGAAACCCTTCGGCTCTCCGCAGAGGCCAAGGACGAAGCCGCAGAGGCCCTCGACGTGCCGGAGGTTCAGCTCGGCGAGCGGCCCTATGTCCTCCGCCGCCTCGGCGTGCGCCGGGATATAGAGCTTTGCGCCCAGTCCGGGCAGCTTCCTGAGCGTTTCCATATAGGCCGCGACGTCGTAGATAAAGGGGAAACCGTACTTCTCCAGGGTCGCCGCGCTCGAGAGGCAGTCCGCGATGTAGGCCGTGCCGTCCGGAGTCATATATCCGGCCATGTCGAAGTAGTGCCCAGGCAGAGGGATGAGCTCTATCTCTTCGGGAAAGCCCCCGGACGAAATGAGCTCCGCCGGAGCGGGCTGGGCCATCAGGAACTTGTGCCTGAGCGGTTTCGGAGGGAAGCCGCCGTAGAGGAAGGCGGATTCCAGCACAGGGTTCCTTGTGAACGCCGCCTCAATATCCGGAGCGAATATCCGGCAGCCGGTCTGCTTCTGCAGGTACTGACAGCCTCCGACATGGTCTGCGTTCGAGTGCGTGACGAGTATGCCCCGGAGCTTCCAGGAGTTTCTGTCGAGGATCTGCCTGACCTTCCGGCCGGCGTCCTTGTCGTTGCCGCTGTCGATGAGCCAGACTTCCGAGTCCGAGGCCAGCCAGAGCCCGATTTTTGCCGGACAGTCGATATAGTAACTCCGCTCTCCGGCCTGAACAAGTTCAAACATTCAAAGCCCCCCTTTTTTCAGCTAATTTATCACATTAAACCGCGAAACGCAAGCCCCGTCTCGCACCGGCGCTTTACAAATCGGTGTTGTATGTTAAAATATAAGGGAATTTTGACTGTGAGGTGCCACATGACCGATATTGAGATCGCCCAGGCGGCAAAGCCGCTGCCCATAACAGAAGTCGCCGCAAGAGCCGGCATCGACGAGGGGTATATCGAGTGCTACGGCGGGAGCAAGGCGAAGATAGACCCCGCGCTGCTCGACGAACCGGGGGAAGAGGGAAAGCTCGTCCTGGTCACTGCGATAAACCCGACGCCTGCCGGGGAGGGCAAAACGACCACCACCGTCGGACTCGCGGACGCGCTGCGGAAGCTCGGGAAACGCTCGGTCGTGGCGCTCAGGGAGCCCTCGCTCGGCCCGGTCTTCGGTATAAAGGGCGGCGCGGCCGGGGGAGGCTATGCCCAGGTGATACCGATGGAGGACATCAATCTGCACTTCACCGGCGATTTCCACGCCATAGGCGCGGCGAACAACCTGCTCGCCGCCATGCTGGACAACCACATCTATCAGGGCAACACGCTGAACATTGACCCGAGGCGCATAACCTGGAGACGCGCCGTCGACATGAACGACCGGCAGCTCAGGGCAATAACAGACGGGCTTGGCGGCAGGGTCAACGGGGTGCCCAGGGAGGACGGTTTCGACATAACCGTCGCGAGCGAGGTCATGGCCGTGCTCTGCCTCGCCTCTGGCATCCGGGATTTGAAGGAGCGGCTGTCGAGGATTGTGGTGGGCTACACCTACGACGAGAAGCCGGTGACGGCAGGGCAGCTCAAGGCCGCCGGAGCCATGGCGGCGCTCTTGAAGGATGCGATAAAGCCCAACCTGGTTCAGACGCTCGAGGGCACGCCGGCCTTTGTACACGGAGGGCCGTTCGCGAACATCGCCCACGGCTGCAACAGCGTGACCGCCACGAGGATGGCGCTCAGGCTGGGTGAGTACGCTGTAACGGAGGCGGGCTTCGGAGCGGATCTGGGCGCGGAGAAGTTCTTCGACATAAAGTGCCGTATGTCCGGGCTGAGACCCTCGGCGGTAGTCATAGTCGCGACGGTGAGAGCGCTCAAGCACCACGGCGGCGCGGCGAAGGACGAGCTGGGAGCTGAAGACCTCGCGGCGCTGGAGAGGGGCCTGCCCAACCTGCTCCGGCACGTCGACAATGTTAAGAACGTCTACGGCCTGCCCTGCGTCGTGGCGATAAACAGGTTCCCGACGGATACGGAGGCGGAGCTGGAGCTGGTCGGCCGCCGTTGCCGCGAGCTCGGAGTGAACGCGGCGCTCTCCGAGGTCTGGGCAAAGGGAGGCGACGGAGGGCTCGAACTGGCAAAGGAGGTCGTCAGGCTCTGCGGCGAGGAGAACTGCTTCCGCTTCGCCTATCCGGACGAGCTGGACATAAGGTCGAAGATAGAGGCGATAGCGAAGAAAGTGTACCGGGCCTCCGCCGTGGCTTTCACCGGGCCCGCTGAGAAGGAGCTCGGGCAGCTCGAAGCCCTGGGCTTCGGCGGGCTGCCGGTATGCATGGCGAAGACGCAGTATTCGTTTTCCGACGACCCGGCCAAGAAGGGCGCGCCTGAGGGCTTCACCCTGACGGTCAGGAAACTGAAAGTCTCTGCCGGAGCGGGCTTCATCGTGGCTCTGACCGGAGACATCATGACCATGCCCGGCCTCCCGAGATCCCCGGCGGCAGAGCGCATAGACGTGGACGAGACCGGCCGCATCTCCGGCCTTTTCTGACAGCGCGGCCGGAGCTCGGAGAGAAATACGAAAAAATACGCCCCGTTTCCTTGAACAGCTGGGAAACGGGGCGTATTCGTGCGGCAGCCGGGCCGACAGGCCCCGGTCAGCCGAGGCCGAAGCCAATGGCCAGCAGGGTTTGGGCTGAGATATAGGTCAGCATGACGGCGACGTCGGCGGCGTTGCTGTCACCATCCCTGAAAGTCTCAAAAGAGAGGATCCCGTCGGAGCAGAGGAAGAGGCAGGCTCCGGCGAGCAGCCAGCCCGCTCCGGGGGCCCCGGCCCTGAGCCCTATGAACGAGGCGGAGCCCAGAGAGGCGAGCAGCAGCCCATAGAGCAGTCCCGGCAGTCTCAGAGGTTTGGGGATGCGCTTTCTCAGGACGAAAAAGATCACGAGCGCTACCGCCCCCGGCACCAGGGTCGCCGCTAAGGCGGTTATGAGTTTCGGCTGGGCCGCCGCTGCGAGCGCGCCGATATGCGCAACGTAGAGGACGTGTCCCAGCCCGAAAGCCGCCATGCCGAGGCCCAGGAAGACTTCCCTGTGTTTGTAGATCATGAATATGTCCCCGGCCCAGCCGCAGAGCATGGCGGCGAGGACAACCGCCGAAGGTCTCGGCGCGATGCTCAGGTAGAGCAGGCAGATGAGCGGCATGAGCAGCAGCTTGGTGAAGTATCTCAGCTTCTGCCTGCCCAGACCGCAGGCGGCAAGGTGCGTGACGGAAGCCGCGGCTGTTGCGGCGGCGGTGAGCACTGTTACCATATGAACCTCCCGATATTTATCCGCCCCCATAATAACCTATGCGCAGTTTCGTGTAAAGAAGTTATAATAATTTAAGAATCCTTAAGAAATCCCGTCCTAATCCGTCCGGGAGAGCCCAGGGTATAGCCGCCGAGCCGTTCCAGCCGTTTTGCGAACTCTGCGGAGCGCAGAACCTCCAGGAGCCTTTGCACGGGCAGGCTGTCCCAGGCGGAATCCGGGATGAGCAGGTCGTACTGTTCGGTGCAGACTGGAAGGAAGTCCAGACCGTAGAGCCTGGCCGCCGACAGGATGCCCATGCCCGCGTCGGCGGAGCCTGAGGCTATCTGGGCCGCGACGGAGGTGTGCGTCAACTCCTCCCTGCCGTAGCCGTAGACCCTGCCGGAGTCCACAGAGTATATCCGGCAGAGGTAGTCGGCGAGGATACGGGTGCCCGAGCCCTTCTGCCTGTTCACATATCTCAGGCCGGGCCTCGCGATATCAGGGAAGCTCCCGATCTCCAGGGGGTTCCCCGGAGCGAGCATGAGCCCCTGCGTCCTGCATACGCATTCGACGAGCTTCACGCCTCCGTTCGGGAAGAAGCGCCTTACATGGCTCTCGTTGTAGCTGCCGTCCGCCTCGTCCAGCAGGTGTATGCCCGCCGCTGCGGCCTCGCCGCGCATGACCGCCATTATGCCGCCCATGGAACCGACGTGGCTCGAGACCATGCGCAGCGGAGGCTCGGAGCGCCGGAGCAGGTCTGCGACCTCGTCCAGCAGCGGGTCGTGGCTGCCTATTACTATAAGCCCTCCGGAGAGCTCGCTCAAAGGCCGGAGGAGCTTCACTTTCACCTCGGCTCCGGCCTCCAGGCCCTCGCTGCCCTGCGGGATCTCCAGCATCGCGTCGGCGCGCATGAAAGAGCTCACGACCCCGGCACCCCTGTCGAGCGGCGAGGCCACAAGGCCCTCGGGCCCCTCTCCCAGCCTCAGCCGGACATATTCCCTGTATTTGAGCCCGGATACCACGCCTCTGGCCAGCTTCGCCTTCGCCCAGTCCTCCTCCCGAGCCCCGCCGGACGCGCCGAAGCAGAGCTCCAGAACGGGCCTCAGGAGCTCTTCAAGGACTATTATGCCCGAGACGGGGTAGCCCGGGACGCCCAGGACGGGCTTTTTCCCCGAGAGCCCCAGTATGGCCGGCTTGCCGGGTTTTATCGCGAGGCCGTGGTACATGACCTCTCCCACCGAACCAACGGCGGCGCAGCTCAGATCTTCCCTGCCGGCGGAGGAGCCCGCGTTCAGGATGACCGCGTCGCACTCTGACAGGGCGAGCCTCAGCGCGGCCTCTATGGCCCCGGCGTCGTCGCGCACTATGGGATAACGCCTCGGCTGTGCGCCCCAGTCCCGGAGCATGGCGGAGAAGATGGCGGAGTTGAACTCGATTATATCGCCCTCGCCCGGCGCTTCGCAGGGCTCGACCAGCTCGTCCCCGGTGGGGATGACGCCCACCACCGGCCTCCTGCACACCTCGCACTCGAGCACGCCGGCGGCCAGCATCGCGCCCACGGCAGAGGGGCTTATCCTCGTATACGAGGGCAGCAGCATCTCGCCGGCGCAGATGTCCTCGCCTATCTGCCGCACGTGCTGCCAGGGCGCGGCCGCGGCCCGGAGCCTTATCCCGCCGTCCTCCAGCGGCTCTATGTCCTCGGCCATGACCACGGCGTCGCAGCCCTCCGGCAAGGGGTCGCCCGTGTCCACCGGGACGTAATCTCCCTTCCCCAGCGTCACGGGCGTCGTCTCCGTGGCGCCGAAGCTCAGGGAGGCATTCAGGGCCGCGCCGTCCATGGCGCAGGCGTGGTAGTGCGGGGCGCAGATCTTCGCGTACACTGCGCCGAAGCTCACCCTGCCCGCCGCGTCCGCTGTCCGGATGCGCTCGGGAACAGGGCCGAGGCCGTTTTCCCTGAGCCTCTTTATGTAGTTGCCTCTGGCCTCATCCAGAGGCGTGTTGGTCAGGTATGCAAAGCCCATTTCAGTCCAGCCCCTCCAGCTCCACGAGCACCTCTGCCCCGGCGGGCAGGCCCTCACAGTCCCTCGGCACCCTCAGCACGCCGTCCGAGGCCGCGAGCGCCCGGATGAGCCCGGACTTCGTGCGCACGGGCTCGGCCCTGTACTCTTCGCCCTCGTACCTGAGCTTCACCCCGCAGAAGAGCTCGCGCCCGTCGTTTGCGGGCAGATTCGTTTCCAGTTTCGCTCTTACATATCTCGGTTCCGGTCTGCGGCCCAGCATCGAGCGCAGCTGTGCGCCCATGAGAAGTTTTCCGGTGAAATATGCCGCTGCCGGGTGGCCCGGGAGCCCGAAGACGGGCCTGCCGCACAGCTCGCCCAACATGGCGGGCTTGCCCGGGCGCATGGCAATGCCGTGAAAGAGCAGCCTGCCCCGGCGCTCCAGGATCCGGCTGACGGCGTCCCGGGCCCCGGCGGAGCTGCCGCCGCTCACGGCCACGAGCTCGTGCTCCATGGCCGCACCGATGAGCGCAGACTCCAGCAGCGCCTCCTCGTCCTTCACTATGCCCAGGAAATCCGGCTCGGCGCCGAGGCTCTCGAGCAGGGCGCAGAGCATGGGCCCGTTCACGTCCCTGACTTCGCCGGGCCCCGGCGCGGCTGACGGAGGCACCAGCTCGTCCCCGGTGCTGAGCACCGCGGCCCGCGGCCTTTTGCGCACCCGGACGGAGCTCAGGCCCAGCGCTGCGAGGGCGCCTATGTCCATGGCCCGGAGCCTCCTGCCCTCGCTGAAGACCACGGAACCCGGCTCCACGTCGTCCCCTTTGAACACCACGCTCCGGCCCGGGGCGGAGCTTCTCCTGACGCCGATGAGCCCCGCGCCGTAGTCGTCCGAATACTCGAGCATGACGACGGCGTCGGCGCCCTCGGGCAGACGTCCCCCCGTGGGTATGGCCGCGCACTCGCCGGGCCCTATGGAGAAACCCGGGGCCCGGCCCATCTCCACCTCGCCCGCGAGGCGCAGCAGCGCCGGCGCAGCCTCGCCGCAGCCGAAGGTATCCGAGGCCCTGACGGCGTAGCCGTCGACTGCGGAGCGGTCGAAACCCGGGACGTATGCCGAGGCCTCGACATCCTCGGCAAGCACGCGGCCCAGGGCGCTGCCCAGGGCACAGGGCTCGGCCTCCGTGCGCAGGCCGCCGAAGTTCTTCCTCAATATCTCGAGCGCCTCTTCCGGCGCAACGGTGTTAAGCATCCTGTCTCCCCCTTTACACGAGTTTAAACCGATACCCCGGCTTTTGCAAGTCCGCCCTTGCGCCTCGGGGCTGCAGAGGTTAAACTAAAGAGTGAGGAGGCGATTGCGCTTGAAGGTTTCGGAAGGAGGAGTTTTCATAGCCGGGCTCGGCGGCCTGGGAGGCTATCTGCTGGAGCATATGCTGAGGCTCGGCCCGGCGTTCATCAGGGCCGCGGACGGGGACGTGTTCGACGAGTCGAACCTGAACCGGCAGCTGCTCTCGGCGCCTTCGCTGCTCGGCAGGAAAAAGGCGGAGCTGGCCTCGGAACGGGCGAGGCTCGTGAAGCCGGGCCTGCGCTTCGAGGCGGTTGCCGATTTCCTGACCGACGAGAACTGCGCACAGCTGCTCTCGGGCTGCGCCCTGGCCCTCGACGGGCTCGACAATGTGCGCTCGAGGCTGATCCTGGAGCGAGGCTGCGAGGAACTGGGCATACCGCTCGTCCACGGGGCCATAGGAGGGCCGCTTTTCGAGGCGGGCACGGCGCCGCCGGGAAGCTCCATGCTCTCAAGACTGTACCCCGGAGGTTCGGAGCCGGGAAAACTTCCGGGAGTGGGAACTGCGGCGGCAGTGTGCGCCGGGCTCCAGGCCTCGGAGGCGGAGAAGCTGCTCAGAGGCGAAAGACCGCCGCTCTGGGGCAGGCTGCTCATGGGAAATCTGGATACTATGGAGTTCCATACGGCGGTAATTGTCCGAGATTGAAAGTTCGCTCTTTACAGGGAGGCTAAAATCCGATATAGTATAAGGGTGAATTGTGTTTTGTTTGACAAAATATAAGAAACGGCGTGCGCGGCAAACAGTTTTTCAGCAGACTATTTATCCGCGCCGCTCTTGTCTCAAGAGAAATTGTTATTTCTTTGACACGGCTGTTGACGTCCCGTGCTGTCAGCGGGGCGAACAGATATAAAAAACCATCCATATTCAGGAGGTAGGAAAATGAAGAAACTGTTTGCGATCCTTCTCGCCGCGATACTTTGTCTGGGCCTGCTGGCAGGCTGCGGCCAGACGACCATCATAGTCAACATGGGCGACGATGACGACGATGCCGACGCCACCCCGACCACCGAGGTCGTGGAGACCGAGCCGCCCGCCGACGACACTGCGGCTCCCGTGGCCGACGACACGCCGCTGCCCGAGGGCCAGCTGAAGACCGGCCTCGCCATCGTCTCCGTCGTTTCCAGCAGCTCCAAGGCTGCGAGCGCGGACGCCGACGGCAACGCCCAGGCCGACACCACCTTCGTGGCCGTCCTAGTGGACGCCGACGGCGTCATCAAGGACTGCCTCATCGACTGCGTGCAGACCAAGATAGCCTTCAACGCCGCCGGCGA
>CABVBV010000031.1 GCA_902496595.1 uncultured Eubacteriales bacterium
TCTGCGGCAGCACCCTCGCCCTCATGGACGCGGGCGTGCCCATCAAGGCCCCCGTAGCCGGCATCTCCTGCGGCCTCATCCAGGACGGAGACGAGTTCACCACCTTCATCGACATCCAGGGCGTCGAGGACTTCCACGGCGAGATGGACTTCAAAGTCGCCGGCACGAAGGAGGGCATCACCGCCATCCAGATGGATCTCAAGAACGACGGCCTCAAGCACGAGATAATCAAGGAGGCCCTTGAGATCACCCGAGAGGCCCGCATTCAGATCCTCGACGAGATAATGCTGCCGTGCATAGCCGAGCCGAGGAAGGAGCTGGCCAAGACCGCGCCGAAGATGATAAAGATGACCATCAACCCGGACAAGATCCGCGAGGTCATCGGCTCCGGCGGCAAGGTCATCCAGAAGATCTGCGCCGACACGGGCTGCAAGATCGACATCGAGGATTCCGGCAACATCTATATCGCCTCCGAGGACATCGAGGCCTGCCGCGCCGCGCGCCAGACCATCGAGAACATCGTCTTCGAGCCCGAGGTGGGCAAGCTGTACTACGGCAAGGTCGTGCGCATCATCCCCATCGGCGCCTTCGTCGAGCTGGCCCCGGGCAAGGACGGCATGATCCACATAAAGGATCTCGAGTTCAAGCGCACCGAGAAGGTCGAGGACGTGCTGAACATCGGAGACATGACCTGGGTCAAGGTCACGGAGATCGACGACCGCGGCAGGGTGAACCTCTCCAGGAAGGACGCCATCAAAGAGCGCGAGGCCATGGGCCTGAAAGACTGAATTTGATAAGGAAAAACGAGACGCCGCCCGGAAACGGGCGGCGTCTCAGCCTGTCTGTGAAGGCTTCGTTCTCAGGAAAAGGCGACAGCACTGCGCGGAAGGGATATAAAAAGAGAAGGCCCCGAAAGGCCTTCTCTTAGATTTTTTGCCGGTTGGCTATCACACCACGGTGATGTTGAGGTTCGGCAGCTCGAGCGTGGCAGTGGCGTCCATGCCCTCAGCCTCGCCGGGGTAGTGAGGATCGACGACCAGGCTGCCGTCCTTCATGGCGGCGAGCTGGGCCTCGTACTCCTCGACGGTGTAGTTCTCCATAGACCAAGTAGCAGTCGGCAGGCCGACAGCGTCGTCGTTCGCGCCGAGGGTCGTCTGCACGCCGCCGATCTCAGTCCAAGTGCCGTCATAGTGGTGCGCCAGGGCGACCTGGGCGGCCTGGGAGATGCCCTTCAGGGCGGAGGTGATGACAGTGTCGCTCAGCGGGCTCTGGTCGACGTCGACGCCGATGACGATGCCGTCGTTCGCGCCAGCCGCATTGACGATCGAGCTGAACATGGAGCCGCCGCAGGCAAACACGACCTCAGTGCCGTTGGTGTACCAGCCGTTGATCATGGTCTGCAGCTCGGGGGAAGCGGAGAAGGTGCCGCCGTACTGCCAGGAGTACATGACGTCGACAGTCACGTCCATCTCAACAGCCGCCGCGCTCGCGCCCTGCAGATAGCCGTAGCCGTAACGGCAGCAGGCCGGGTTGGTGCCGCCGCCGCCGCCGGAGAAGCCGATCTTCGTGAAGCCTTCCTTCACGATGGCGTAGCCGGCCAGATAGCCGCACTGCTCTTCCTGGAAGTTGATGCCGGCAACGTTGGGCAGGATGTTGCCTACCACATCGGGATCGGGATCATCGTCCAGCGGATAGCCGTCGATGAACACGAAGTTGACGTCGGGGTTGTTGATGGCGGCGGTGCGGAGAGCGGCCTCCTGCAGGAAGCCGGCGCAGACGACGACCTTCGCGCCGGCGTCGACTGCAGCCTGCATGGCGTTCACACGGTCATCATCAGTGGCCTCGTTGCCGTTGGCGGGCTGATAGTACTTGTAGGTCAGGCCGTTGTTCGCAGCGTAGAGCTTGACGCCGTTCCAGGTGCCCTCGTTGAAGGAGCCGTCCTGGAGCTGGCCGACGTCGGTGACGAAGGCGACCTCATAGGTGCCGTCGGCAGACTCGTAGTCGTTCGGGATCTCGTTCGGGTCGGTGATGGTAGCGGTGTCGTCCGGCGTGGTGTCGTCCGGGGTATCGGTGACAGTGCCATCATCCGGAGTGTCGGTGACGGCACCGTCGTCCGGCGTGTCGGTCGGCGTGGAATCGGTCGAGCCGCAGGCCGCCAGAGCGAAGACCATCACCAGCGCGAGAAGCAAAGCAAGAAACTTCTTCATTCTGTATGTATCCTCCGTTTCATATTTGGATTGGACTCCATGCACTTCCGTGCTCTTAGGATTATATCACCATTTCAGGTATCATTCAAGTAAATTGCCCGTATCCGATTTGTAAATTTATTATGTCAATCATGCGAGGGCCGCGGCGGTGTCGAGCGCGAGCCCAATCATGTCGTTGAAACCGGTCTGGCGCTCCTCGGGAGTCAGGAGCTCGGGCTTGTAAAGGTGGTCGGAGATCGTACACAGGCAGAGGGCGCGGCCTCCGGCTCTCGCGGCGGTCATGTAGAGCCCGGCGGCCTCCATCTCCACGGCGAGGACGCCCATCTTCTTCCACTGGTCGGGCCCGTCCGAGCCGTCGTCGTAGAAGTTGTCCGCGGAGAGGACGTTTCCGGCCCTGATGGAGAGGCCGGACTCCCCGGCGATGCGCATGGCGGTGGACAGCAGCGTCCAGTCCGCTGTCGGAGCGAAGCTGCCCTTGAGGCCGAACTGGTGCGCGAAGTTCGAGTCGGTGCAGGCCCCGACTCCGGCGACTATGTCCATGAGCTTCAGATCGTCCGCGAGCCCGCCCGCCGAGCCTATCCTGATGATGTTCTCGACGTCGTATTCATTATACAGCTCCCAGCTGTATATGCCGATCGAGGGTATGCCCATGCCGCTGGCCTGGACGGACACCCGGGCGCCCTTCCAGAGCCCGGTGTAGCCCTGGACGCCCCTGACGTTGTTCACGAGCCTCGGCTCCGTGAGGAAGTTCTCGGCTATGTACTTTGACCGGAGCGGGTCTCCCGGCATGAGGACGGTCTTTGCAAAATCACCCTTTGCTGCGCTGTTGTGCGGTGTGGGCATGGCGATTACCTCCATATTAAAATATATAAAAATTATATCCGAGCGGGATGCAAAAGTCAAATTGCATATGGGGCCGGGCTGTGGTAGAATCGTGTCGAATAGGGGGAGTGCGGTATGGACAGCGTAATGACCATAGGCATAGCGGGTGGCACCGGCAGCGGCAAGACGACGATAACGCGCAGGCTGCTCCAGAAGTTTTCCAATAACGTCAGCGTCATCTACCACGACAACTACTACAAGGCCCACAACGAGCTGAGCTACGAGCAGCGGGCGCTGCTCAACTATGACTGTCCCGACGCCTTCGATACGGAGCTCATGATCCGGGATTTGAAGCGGCTGAGGGCGGGCGAAGCCATACGCTGTCCCGTGTACGACTACACCATCCACAACCGGTCGGACAAGACCGTGCTGGTGAAACCGTCGCCGGTGGTGATCGTGGAGGGGATACTCATCCTCCAGGATCCGAGGCTCTGCGACCTGCTCGACATCAAGATCTTCGTCGACACGGACGCGGACGAGAGGATACTCAGGAGGATAGTCAGGGACGTGCGCGACCGGGGCCGGAGCCTGGAGTCTGTGGTGGAGCAGTACCTCACGACAGTGAAGCCCATGCACGAGATGTACGTGGAGCCGTCGAAGCGGAACGCGGACATAATCGTGCCCGAGGGCGGGCACAACCTGGTGGCGATGGATATGCTCATAGAGCGGATAAGGGCCCATGTCGGCGGGGGAAAAGAGAATGGCTAAACTGTACTTCAAATACGGTGCGATGGGCAGCTCGAAATCGGCGCAGGCGCTCATCACGCAGTTCAACTACGAGGAGCTGGGCATGACGGTCTGGCTCATAAAGCCGAGCATAGACGACCGGGACGGCGCGAACATAGTCAAGAGCCGGGTGGGGCTCATGCGCGAGGCGGAGGTCATAGCTCCGGAAGACAGCATACGCGCCATGTACGAGGCCACCGGAGGCCGGGACGTGATAATAGCCGACGAGGCGCAGTTTTTCACTCCCGAGCAGATAGACGAGCTGCGCGACATAGTCGACGAGCTGGACGTGCCGGTGCTGTGCTTCGGGCTGAGGACGGACTTTCTGACGCATATGTTTCCCGGCTCGAAGCGGCTGCTGGAGCTTGCGGACTCGATAACTGAGATAAAGACGGTCTGTGCCTGCGGCTCGAAGGCGACGGTCAACGCGAGGCTGACGCCCGAGGGCAGGATAGTCACCGAGGGAGAGCAGGTGTTCCTCGGCGGGAACGACGCCTACGTGGCCATGTGCCACAAGTGCTGGAGGAAGAAGATAAGGCAGCAGCAGGAGGGCTGAGCGGCTCTATTTAGCGTGGATGTCGATGAACTCGGCCCTGAGCTTGGAGTACATGATCTTCTGGCTGCTGTACAGGCCGGTGTAGCCCGAGAGCATATAGGCTACGGCGCAGGCGACGGCGAAGTAGACGATGCCGCCGGAGCCGAAGAGCTCGACGGAGAGGATCACCGAGGCGACGGGGCAGTTCACGGCGCCGCAGAAGAGGGCCGCGAGCCCGACGGCGGCGGCGAAGCCGGCGGGAATGCCCAGCAGCGGCCCGAGGACGCAGCCCAGGGTCGCGCCTATGAAGAAGGTCGGGACTACCTCCCCTCCTCTGAAGCCGCAGCCGAGCGTGACCGCGGTGAAGAGGGTCTTGAGCAGGAAGGCGGCGGGCCTGGCTTCGCCGAGGAGGATGGCCCTTTCAATGACTGCGGTGCCCGCGCCGTTGTAGTCGGTGGAGCCGCAGGCGTAAGTCATGGCGATGATGGCGAGGCCGCCGCAGAAGGCGCGGAGGAAGGGGTTTTTGAGGGCTCTGGAGATGAGCTTTTCACCCTTGTGCATGGTCTCGCAGAAGACGATGCTCATGGCGGCGCAGGCGATGCCGAGCAGGGCGACTCTCCAGAGCATATCTGCGGAGAGCGCCGGGGCGTCGACGGCGAAGGCCGTGGGCTCGATACCTAAGAACCTGGTGATGCCGTAAGCTGCGAGCGCGGCGGTGAGGCAGGGCACCAGGCCGGAGTAGTAGACGACGCCGACGCTGATGACTTCGAGCGCGAAGATCGCGGCGGTGAGGGGCGTGCCGAAGAGCGCGGAAAAGAGGGCGCTCATGCCGCAGAGCGTGGCGAGCCTCATGTCCTTTTCGTCGAGCCTGAAGAGCCTGCCGAGGCTCCAGCCGAGGCCGCCGCCGATCTGGAGGGCGGCGCCCTCTCTTCCGGCGGAGCCGCCGCCGAGGTGGGTGAGCACGGTGGAGGCGAAGATGACGGGGACGAGGCTGAGCGGTATTCTCTCACCGAGGTGGATGGAGTCGATGACGGCGTTGGTGCCTTCGCTCTCCAGGTGCGTGTAACGGTAGATGAAGGCGATGAGGACGCCGATGACGGGCAGGAGCCAGAGCAGCTGCGGGAAGCTGTGGCGCAGGCTGTTGGCGCCGTCGACGCTCAGGTGGAAGGCGGAGCCGATGAGGCCGCCGGCTGCGCCGACGATGGAGGCGATGACGAGCCACTTAACGAAAACTCTGAGGAATTTGACGGCGGCGCGGAGCCTGCCGGACAGTTCTTCTGACAAGGATGAGCCCTCCCGAACAGCGGATACCCTGACAGTATATAATGTCCCCGGCGAAAAATCCACAGTGTATTTCACCTGCCGGTGCGAAAAAATAAGCCTTGATTTTTCAGAGAGGCTTGTATATAATATTCGTTACTGTGCAGCCGCGGAAGCGGAGCATGAAGTGAAAATACGGAGCGGTATCGAAGTGGTTATAACGGCCCTGACTCGAAATCAGGTGTACCGGCAACGGTACCGTGGGTTCGAATCCCACCCGCTCCGCCAAAAGCGTCGTCTCTGCGGTTTCTGCGGAGGCGGCGTTTTATTCTGCGCTCACATAATTCACCCGTTTCGCGAGATAATGTCGGTATAATTCTGATTTGGAGGTCATTGCATGGAAAACCGTCTGTTGACAGCGGAACGGATCGAGGCTTTCGGGCGCTATCTGCGGGAGGGCGAGCGCAGCGGAGGAACGGTTGAGAAGTATCTCAGGGATGTGGGGGCGTTTTCGAGCTGGCTTGGGGGCAGGCCCGTCACCAGGGAGGAGGCCGCCGGGTGGAAGGAGGAGCTCTTGTCCAAGGGCTACGCCCCCGTGACAGTGAACTCCATGCTCTCCGCTCTGAACGGGCTTTTCCGTTTCCTCGGCTGGGAGGACTGCCGCCTCCGGTATCTGAGGATACAGCGCAGGATATTCCGGGCATCCGAGCGCGAGCTGGAGCGCTCCGAGTACGAGAGGCTGCTCTCGGCCGCGAGGCAGAGCGGCAGGCTGAGGCTGGAACTGCTGATGGAGACGATATGCTCCACGGGTATCCGCGTCTCCGAGCTGCGGTATATCACCGTGGAGGCGGCGCACAAGGGCCGGGCGGTGGTCTCGCTCAAGGGCAAGGTGCGCACCATCCTGATCCCGCGCAAGCTCTCGCAGAAGCTGCTCAAATATGCGAAAAAACAAAAGACCGTCTCCGGAGAGATATTCCTCACCGGAAACGGCAGCAGCCTGTCCAGACGCCAGATCTGGGCCGAGATGAAGGCCCTGTGCAGACTCGCGGACGTGGAGCCGAGCAAGGTGTTCCCGCACAACCTGCGCCACCTCTTCGCCTCGACCTACTACAAGGCGAGCCGCGACATCTCCGGCCTCGCCGACGTCCTGGGCCACAGTTCCATCGAGACCACTCGCATCTACCTCGTCTCCTCGGGCTCCGAACACGCCCGGCAGCTTGAAAGGCTGGGCCTCGTAGTGTAGGACAAAATTCATATTTTGTCCATAGGCCCTTTGGAGCAATATGCAATAACTGTCATTTAAACCATTTGAAGGCAAAACCTGTCGGCCAGTCACAAAAAAATTTGCGTGACTGGCCTGATTTTTATGCTTTGTTACCAAAATGAAATTGCATAATATCATGCAAAGTGCTAGATTAATAACGATGTATGTAGTCGGTGAACGATTTAAAGCGACGGCCTATGGACAAAATATGAATTTTGTCCACGGCTCATACATATTGGGACAAAGAAAAAGATGAGAACGGGGGAAAATGAAATGTATAAGTCATTGGGGAGGACGATGGCCGCAGTCTTTGCGGCTGCGCTCCTTCTGATCTGCGTGCCTGCGGCGACACAGGCCCTGGCTGTGAGCGAGGCGGAAAACGTGCCCACGGTCATTGATGGAGTCGACTGCATGGTGGACTACCATGCGGACGGCACGGCGCTCATCTGGAAGATCAGCGACCCGGCTGCGCCCACGGAGCTGACGATACCGGCAACGCTCAGCTACGACGGATACGACTACACCGTGACGGAGCTGTCGTGGAGCGCATTCTCGGACAAGGCTCCGAACATAACGGCCCTGACTTTGCCGGACACGCTGACGGAGCTGAACAGCCTCTCTTTCGGCGTGTTTCCCAGTTTGACGGAGCTGGTCATACCGGGCTCGGTCAAGACCTTCACGGCCTCGTTCCAGAACATGAAGAACCTCGAGAGGATAACCTTCTCCGAGGGCGTTGAAGAGATAGCCGCGAACAGCATGGTAAACGGCTGCTCCAAACTCAAGGAGATAGTCCTGCCGGAGAGCCTGAAGAAGATATCCCAGCCCGCGGCTTTCAGCGGCGCGAGCGCGCTGGAGACGATAAACCTGCCCGAAGGCGTGGAGATAACGCAGGGCAGCACGTTCAGAAACTGCACCTCGCTCAAGAGCGTCACCCTGCCCGCGAGCGTGACGAAGCTCACGTCCAGTATGTTCTCCGGCTGCACCGCGCTCGAGAGCGTGACGGCCCTGGGCGCGATAACCGAGGTCGGCGACAGCGCCTTCGACGGCTGCACAAAACTCAAAACGGTCGCGGGCCTGGAGAGCGTCACGAAGGTCGGCTCCTACGCTTTCAGGAACTGCGAAAGCCTGGGCGGAAGCCCCAAGCTCTCCGAGCTGACGGAGGTCGGGAGCTACGCCTTTTCCGGCTGCAAAAACTTCGCCGCAGACCTGAGCGGGGCGCAGTTTGCCGGAGTCGGAATGAACGCCTTCTACGACTGCAACAACATCACGGGCAGCCCCGACTTTTCGCGGCTCACCACGATAGGGAAGAACGCTTTTTACGGCTGCTACCATCTGGGCGGCAGCCTCGACTTGAGCGGGCTCACAAGCGTGCCGGATTACGCCTTCATCTACTACGGTTTTTTCAGCTCCGAGCCCGTGGGCCTGAGCCTCGGCAGCGGCATTGAGAGCATAGGCGCCGGGGCGTTCATGTATATGACCTTCGACAGCAGCGACCTCACCATACCCGGCAGCGTGGAGAGCATAGGCCAATGGGCCTTCGACGAGACCAACCTGACGGACGTCACGATAGACGCCTCGCCGGACGACGTCGTCGTGGCCGACGGCGCCTTCCCGGCCGGGGTCGCGCCCGTATACACCCTGGAGGCCGTCACCGGCGACGACACCTTTGACGGCAGCGGCGAGACTATACACGAGGCGGCTGCAAAGGGCGGCGCGATCGCTCTCACAAAGGACGTCGTGCTCAGCGAGACGCTCGTCATAGAGAAGGATGTCACCTTGAGCGGGAATTTCACCATAACCGCCGACAAGGACAAGGGGCTCGAGTGCCTCATCCTGGTGGAGCCCGATGCGGCGCTCACGCTCAAGGGCGTCACGCTCAACGGGAGATATGTGGACGTGCAGAACGGCGGCGGCGTCGTCATCTGCAAGGGCGAGCTCAATATTGAGAGCGGCGTGACGATAAGCAAGGCCATAATCACCGCTGCAAACAGCGGCACTGTCCGCGTCACGGGCGAGCTGAACATGACCGGCGGCGGCATCTGCGACAACGTCGTTTCCGGGAGAGCCTACTCCTGCCCCGGCGTGCTGGTCGCTGAGGGCGGCGCGTTCAATATGTCCGGGGGCGAGATAAGCGGCAACTCGGGTTACAGGGGCAGCGCCGTCCTCGTTTACAGCTCTGCCGAGGACGGCCCGGCCTCCTTCACGATGAGCGGAGGCGAGATAAGCGGCAACACGAGCTCGGGCGGCTCCGGCGACAACACCCGTGCCTCCGGCGCGGTGCACGTCGAGGGCTATGCCTCGTTCACGCTCAAAGAGGGCGGCGTCATCAGCAATAACATGGTCTCGGGCGGCGTGGGCGGCGGCGTCTGCGTGGTCGACCCGGGCATCCAAAGCGTCAGCCCGAATGCCTGCGGCACCGCCTTCACGATGGAGGGCGGCGCGATAAGAGGCAACAGCGCCCAGACGGGCGGCGGCATCTACTCCTACTCGAACGATGTCAGCCTCGAGGCGGGCGAGATAAGCGACAACACCGCCTACGTTCTCGGCGGCGGCGTGTACAGCGAGGGCAACACCTCGTATTACAGCACGCTGCACATGAAAAACGTCCTCATAACGGATAACAGCGCCGAGCAGGGCGGCGGCCTCTGGTTCTGCGCCACGGGCGAGACCACCGTATACCCCGCGCAGGGCGCGGCCGTCTTCGGCAACAGCGCCGGGGACGCGGGCGACGACTTCGCCTTCACCCGGAGCGAGGGCGGCCACAGCGCCACGCTAGCGGGCAATGTGCCAGGAGGCGGCAGCGTCTTCTGGTACAAGGACGGCGGTATCTACCTGCCCAGCGGCGGCGGTTTCTTCTATCCGAGCGTGGACGAGAGCGTGCCCAGGTTCGGCGAGGAGGGCGCGGACAAGACGCCCGTGGCGGTGACGAATGACGCGGGCGGCCTTGCGCTCAAGGCCGTCGTCTCCGACGAGACCAAGGCCGCAGCAGAGGCGCTCCCGCTCGTCATAAGGGGCAACAGTGCGCAATACGGCGGCGGCGTCGGCTCCAACGGCGGCGTCGTCATCGGAGTCGAGAACGAGGAAACCGGGACGCTTCATGTAGAAAAGGCCTGGGAGGGAGATGCGGAGAGCTTCAGGCCCGGGGAAGTCGAGGTAGTGCTGAAGTACGACGGGGCGGTCGCCGACAGGGTGAAGCTCACGAGCCTTGGAGGCTGGGAGCACAGCTTCACCGGGCTCACGGGAGATATGGATAAATACACGGTGGCCGAGACCGCGGTCACGAACTACACCTCCGCTGTCAGCGGCAGCGCCGCCGAGGGCTTCACCATCACGAACAGCTTTGAACCCGGGGCCCTCACCATCACGCCGGCGGATATCACCGTCTATATGGGCGGCAGCGCGGGCTATGAGGGCGTCACGGACGACGGAGGTCAGATAGTCGGCAGCAGCAGCCTGCCCATGCCGGGCTTCACCTTCGACGGGCTGCCCGAGGGCGCCGACCCGACAAAGCTGACCCTCATCGGAGAAGACGGCTCGAGCTGGACGGTGGAGCCCTACCCCGGCCTGCCCGAAGACGCAAAGCGCCCGCTCTATACCTTCAATGCCGTGGGCGGGAGCCACGAGGTGCGCATACAGTTCATAAACGACGATGAAGAGGTCGTGACCTTCGACGATTTCGAGGTCGGGTCGGTCGTGAACCAGACCCTCAAAATGACCCTCTACCCGGAGAGCATCAGCGGCGTGACGGCCTGGTACGGCGATGCCATATTCAGCATAGTCCCCGGAGAGGGAACGCTCACCGTGAGGGGCACGACGGAGAACGTGGAATACGGCTACGTGAACCGCGAACCCGAAGCGGGCAGCCCGGGCGTCACGGCGGCGGCCGATACGCAATTCACGATAAACGGCAGCGAGGTCGTCTCGAGCGACAGCGTGGCCCTGCTCTTCGACGACATCATCGAGTCCGGCCCCGGAGCCGTGACCAACAAAGCCCAGCTGCGCGAGGCGGCGCTCAACGTGCTCGGCAGCGGGAACTGGAGCTTTGAATACAAGTACCTCGACCTGGTGGAGAGGGACAACGGAGACGCCTGGGTCGAGGCGGACGGGCCGGTCACGGTCTACTGGCCGAGGCCGGAGGAGGCCCCGGATGACGCGCAGTTCGCCCTGCTGCACTTCGAGGGCCTGCACCGCAGCGAGGACGACGGCGGCTACGAGCTCGTCGCCGTGCCGTTGAGCGAGAGCGAGGACGGGGAACACCTGTGCTTCACCATAGCCCCCGGAGGCTTCTCTCCCTTCGTGCTGGCCTGGGCTTCTCCCGAGCCGGTCTATGTGCCGCCACTGCTCAACACCTACGACCACTACGGCTACATGGTCGGCTACGAGGACGGGACTGTTAGGCCGAACGCCTCCATCACGAGGGCCGAGACGGCGACCATCTTCTTCCGGCTGCTCACCGACGAGGCGCGGGCGCAGTATTGGACGGAGGCGAACGATTACGCGGACGTGAACGCCGGAGACTGGTACAACAACGCGGTGTCGACGCTGAGCAACATGGGCATCCTGGGCGGCTATGAGGACGGGACGTTCAGGCCGAACGCGACGATCACGAGGGCCGAGTTTGCAAAGATAGCCGTGTGCTTCTTCGAGTACGGGGATATGGCGGCAGAGAACATTTTCACTGACGTGGCCCCCGGCAGCTGGTACGCGAGCTGCGTGGCCGCAGCTGCGAAGATAGGGCTCATCGAGGGCTACGAGGACGGCACATTCAGACCCGACGCCGGCATCACGAGGGCGGAGGCCTGCGCGATAGTGAACCGCACGCTGAGCCGTGTACCGGAGAAAGACCACCTGCTGCCGGAGTCGGAGATGAACGTCTGGCCTGACAACACGCCGGAGGCCTGGTACTACGCGGATATACAGGAGGCGACGAACAGCCACGAATACAAGCGGCTCGGAAACATAGAGCAGTGGCTCAAAAAGCTCCCCGAGAAAAACTGGGACGAGCTGGAATACTGATCCGGTGCGGAAACGAGGCTGCCGAGGTGGAGGGAAAGACACATGGGAGCTTGCAGGAACGGTTCCCGGAGCTGCTGAAGGAATGGGACTGGGAGAAGAACCGGCCTTTGAAGCCGTTCGAGATACTGCCGGGAAGCCACAAGAGAGTTTGGTGGAAGTGCGCTGCGGGGCACAGTTGGCAGGCCGTGGTGAAGTCGCGGACGTCGGGCAGCGGATGCCCGTTCTGCGCGAACCGGAAGGTGTCGGTAGGGGAAAACGACCTTGGGACGACGTATCCGGAGTTGGCAGAGCAGTGGTCGGAGACCCGGAACGGGGATTTGCGGCCCTGCGATGTGGTGGCGGGCTCGCACAAAAGGGTATGGTGGCGCTGCGCCAAAGGCCACGAGTGGCAGGCGGAAGTGTGTTACAGGGCGCTATCCGGAACAGGCTGTCCCGTGTGCAGCGGAAAGGTGGTGAAGGCCGGGGAGAACGACCTGGCCTCAGCCTATCCGCAGCTCGCCGCCGAGTGGTGTGCCGGGAGAAACGGGGATCTCCGACCTGACGCCGTGACCCCGTCGAGCAACCGGAGGGTCTGGTGGCGCTGTGAAAAGGGTCATGAGTGGAATGCGGTAATAGCGGCGAGGGTACGGATGCACACCGGCTGTCCCTACTGTGCCGGCAGGAAGGTGTTGAAGGGCTTCAACGACCTGGCCACCAGATATCCGAACCTGGCGGCGCAGTGGGAAGAGGGCCTGAACGGCGCATTGAAGCCCGACGGGCTCACCGCAGGCAGCTCAAAACGGGTCTGGTGGCGCTGCGAGGAGGGGCACGTTTGGAAGGCGGCCGTCTACTCGAGAACAGGAGATAAGAAATGCGGCTGTCCCGTCTGCGCGGGAATGGCTAAAAATGTGGTCGAGTTCAAGATATGAGAAGGGGGACAAGAAGATGAGGGGGAGAAAGGTAAAACTGCTGAGCATTGCGCTGACCGTGCTGCTGCTGTCGGCCATGCTCGCCGCAAACGCTCTTGCGTCCGACTCGCCTGTGACGACCTGGGCCGGGCTGCAGGAGGCCGTCGAGGGCGGGAAGACGACGATAACCATCGGAGATATCACAAAAGAAAAAAACGATGCGGCCATCACGATCCCGGCGGGCGTTCACATCACTCTGACCACGGTGGACGGCGGCGCGACGATAACGAGATACAAGGACTCGGCTAAACAGGACTTTGTGGTATCGGAGGGCGCGTCGCTCACCTTGCAGGGCACCATCAACGTGACCACGGAAGAAGCCAAGCAGCTGAAATCCAATTTTATTGAAGTAGAGAGCGGCGGCAGCCTCAGCCTGACGGGTGCGCTGAGGGTGACGGGCGGCGTCACGGCCACGGCCAGCCTCATACAGTGCGCGGGCACGCTGAGCATGACAGACGGGGCCGAGGTCTCCGGCTTCACGGCCAAAACAACCAGCGACTCGAACAAGGTCGCCGCGATAACGCTCAGCGGCGAGGGCTCTGTCTTCACGATGGACGGCGGCGTAATAAAGGACAACACCAATCCCGGCGGCGCAAACAGCGTCGCCGGAGCAAGCGTCCAGATACTGGAGGGCGCGTCCTTCACGATGACCGGCGGCGAGATATCCGGAAACAACTTTGACGACGCAGCGTCACCAAATCCCAGAGTCCAGGGCGGCGGCGTATATGTCAACGAAGGCACTATGACCATGAACGGCGGCAAGATCTCCGGAAATATGGCGTACACCGGCGGCGGCGTGTATCTCACCGGCAAGAGCGCTTTCACTATGACCGGCGGTGAGATATCTGAGAACATCCTGGCGGTTATATCGAAATCCGGGTCGGGCGGCGGCGGCGTATATGTCGGCAGCGGCTGCACCTTCAACATGAACTCAGCAGACGAAACCGCTCCTGCGGCTATCAGGGACAACTACGGATATGACTACGGCGGTTATGAACAGTATCAGGGCGCGGGCGTGTATGTGACCGGTTCAAGCAGCCGGTTCACTATGGACGGGGCAGTGATCAGCGGAAACCGCGCAACGATCAATAATGTTCAGTGCGGCGGCGGTATTTATTCAAATAGTGCCGCAGTATCCATCAGCAACAGCCGAATTGAAAACAACTCGGCATTTCTAAATGGCACCCCAAATCCTAACGAGAGCTGCGGCGGCGGAATCTGTATATATGGCGGCAGCCTGACGATCGGGCATACGCTCATATCCGGCAACATCGCAAAAGCGGGCGGAGGCATCAGCATTTCCGGGAATCCCACTAAGGTGGAAATAACAGATTGCGAAATAACAAATAACGGGGCTTTTGGCGAGCCCTCATATTGTCAGAATTGGGGCGGCGGCATCTTCCACAACAGCAATAAAACCATGACGGTAAAAAATACCCTGTTTTCCGGAAACAGCGCCCCGACGGCGGGCGGCGCTTTCTGCTCACTGGGCAGTGACGAGATCCTGCTGAGCGGGTGTACATTTACCGAAAACACGTCGGGTCTGGGCGCGGCGGTCTTCTCCCAGGCTGCCGCTGTTATCGAGGACTGCGAAATAAGCGAAAACCACGCAGACGACGGATATGCCGGAGGCGTTTATCAGTCCGGCAATACTTTGACGCTTACAAATACGGACATTGTCAGCAACACCGCCTATGAGGCTGGCGGTTTGCTCAACGACGGCGGCACGGTCACGATGACCGGCGGCACTATCTCCGGCAACACGGCTCTGCTGGCAGGCGGCGTGGAAAACGGCGGCACCTTCAACATGACCGGAGGCAGGCTCTACTACAACACAGCCGAGACCGGCGGCAACGACTTCTATCATTATAGCGGCACCTTCACCCTGCTTGAGCCCAAGGCCTTTAATGTGCCGGGAGTCGAGCTCTGGTACGAGGACGCGCCGGGCGCTCGCTACACGCCGGGCTGCGGCAATGCGTCCTATGAATCGTTCACCGGCGAGACCACAGAGCACTACCTCACCGTCGATCCGCCTACCATCACCATCACCCCGGCGAGCATCACCATTTACATGGGCGGAACGGGCTACGCCGGGGCGGTCGACGGCAGCGGCGGCATCATCGGCACCGGCAGCGGCTTCCCGGAGCCGGGTTTCCTGCTGACGCTGCCCGACAGCGTGAAAGACGTGAGCCTGCTTAAGCTCGTCTACACGGACGGAGAAACCGAATACCAGTGGAAGTTCGAGAAGTACGGCGAGGGCGCGAATAACCTCTACCGCATCGTGCCGGACAGCGGCACGCAGCAGCGGAGCGTGCGTATGCAGTTCACGACGGAGGACGGAACCGTCGTCTCGGACGACGGCTTCGAGTTTGACGAATACCTCAACCAGACCCTCACGATGAAGGTCTACGGCGAGGGCATAGACGAGGGCAAGGTGAGCTTCCTCTACGACGGCAAGACGACATACGCGATAGCCGTGGGCGAGGACGCCACGCTCACCGTCAGGGGCACCACCGAAAACGCGGTATACAGCCCCGTCAACGCCGCCGAGCCCGAGGAAGGCGTTCCGCGCCTCGAGGCCGAAGGGGGCACCGTGTATTACATCAACGGCGGTAAGGTACAGGTGGCGGACGCCGACGGCGTGGCTCTGCTCTTTGACGACATCATCGAGACCGACGGGGAGGATACCAACAAGGGGCTTCTCCGCGACAGGGCCCTGATTGAGCTGGGCGAGGGAGAATGGGACTTCGAGTACAAGTACCTCGACCTGGTTGACACCGCGAACGGCAACGCCTGGGTAAAGGCGAGCGAAGACGTCACCATCTACTGGCCGAAGCCGGAGAATGCGCCCGCGGACGCGGAGTTCACCCTGCTGCACTTCGAGGGCCTCGACAGGGAAATGGGCACGGACAATATCGGCTCCAATATCGCAGAATGCGAGGTGCAGCGGCCCGACGTCACGCTCAGCGAGGACGGCGAATATCTGGTCTTTACGGTCGAGCCGGGCGGCTTCTCCCCCTTCGTGCTGGCCTGGGCTTCTCCCGAGCCGGTCTATGTGCCGCCACTGCTCAACACCTACGACCACTACGGCTACATGGTCGGCTACGAGGACGGGACTGTTAGGCCGAACGCCTCCATCACGAGGGCCGAGACGGCGACCATCTTCTTCCGGCTGCTCACCGACGAGGCGCGGGCGCAGTATTGGACGGAGGCGAACGATTACGCGGATGTGAACGCCGGAGACTGGTACAATAACGCGGTGTCGACGCTCAGCAATATGGGCATCCTGGGCGGCTATGAGGACGGTACGTTCAGGCCGAACGCGACGATCACGAGGGCCGAGTTTGCAAAGATAGCCGTGAGCTTCTTCGAGTACGAGGATATGGCGGCAGAGAACATTTTCACTGACGTGGCCTCCGGCAGCTGGTACGAGAGCTGCGTGGCCGCGGCGGCGGAGATAGGGCTCATCGAGGGCTACGAGGACGGCACATTCAGACCCGACGCCAGCATCACGAGGGCGGAGGCCTGCGCGATAGTGAACCGCACGCTGAACCGTGCGCCGGAGAAAGACCACCTGCTGCCGGAGTCGGAGATGAACGTCTGGCCGGACAACCCGTATACGGCCTGGTTCTACGCCGACATACAGGAGGCCACGAACAGCCACGAATACAAGTGGCTCAGAAACATAGAGCAGTGGCTCGAGAAACTCCCCGAGAAAAACTGGGACGAGCTGGAATACTGATAAAAAAAGCTGTCCCCGCATTTCTACTGATGCGGGGACAGCCTTTATCTGCCCCATAGCCTCGCAGAGTTTCGCGGCCGCAGCCGCGAAATGGATTTTAATCATTTTCGGCGGCGGCGAGTACGTCGCCGAAAATACTTCTCGCG
>CABVBV010000032.1 GCA_902496595.1 uncultured Eubacteriales bacterium
GCAGGGTCTGGCGTATGCTGGCCCCGGGGTTCTCTATCTGGTCGATGAGTATCTCAGCCGCCTGCACGCCCAGCTCGAAAGTGTCGACGATGATGCTGGTGATTCCCGGCTCTGCCAGTGCGGTGACGGCGGTGTCGTCAAAGCTGAGGACTCCGAAGTCCTCCGGCACGCGCAGGCCCAGCCTCTGCGCCGCCCTCTGTGCGCCGAGCGCCAGCATATCGCTGCCGCATGCCATGGCGTCGGGCCGTTTTTCGGTCGTCAGCAAGCCGGTCACCTGGGCAATGACCTCATCGATGTTCCCTGCCTTGCTGTGCAGGATGATACTGCTATCCACGCTCAACCCGCAGGCATCCAACTCGCGGCAGCAGCCCGAAAGCCGGTCACATGAGAAAAGGTCGCTCTCCGGCCCGCCGAGATAGCCGATGCGCCGGTAGCCCTTCGAGACCAGATGCCGCACGGCTATGACGCCCGCCTGAGTGTTGTTGATATCCAGCCAGCTGGTCTCCGCCCCGACGTCCTCAGCCCGTCCCAGGATGACGCAGGGAAAACTCAGCTCCTCAACTCTGCGTATGAACTCTCGGCTCACGAGCGAGATGGGAAACACCACTCCATCCACTTTCTTGCCGAGAATGAGTCGCTCTACACCGGAAAGGCCGCCTGAGGTGCGCGAGCCGTTGGTGATCATGAGGCTGTAGTCCCGCCTGTGCGCGGCGGTCTCGATGCCGAACACCGTGTTGTTGAAGAAATTGTTGGAATACGCGCCCGGGTCGGTGACGTCTATGACCAGGGCGACGGTGCGCGGGCTGCCGTTGGCAAAGCTGCGTGCGAAGTCGTTGGGTACGTATTTGAGCTCTTCCATCGCATCGTAGATGCGCTTTTTGGTTTCTTCAGAGATGGCGCCCTTGCAGTTCAGGACTCTGGACACCGTGGAGGCCGATACTCCGGCCAGCTGCGCCACATCGCGTATTGTGACAGACATAGCTCCTCCCATGCAACCGGTTGCTGCTTTTGCAGCTCCGTTTTGCTCTATTGTCGGTAGTATTTTTGTATGATATTCACAGATAAGTGCGGAATATTTGTCTATTTGATTATATAGTTCATTTACTTATTATGCAACCGTATTACTAATAATAAAACTAGCACTTTTTCGCCCGTTTGTCAACAGCGGTTTTCGGCTTATTTCACCAAAAACAGCGAATTGCATAGCTTTCATTGAACATCTTTATACATTTGATATCGTTTTTCAGAAAGTGTACGATGGCTGTCGGTCTCAATCTTACCGTGCGACGAAAAAAGGCAGAAGATATTGAAAATCGCCTTGGAACAGTATATAATAATAGTATAGAAGGTGATTTCTTTGTCTGCTGCAAAAGGTGATCTCACGGCGGGCGCTCCCGGGAGGAAGCTGCTCGCCTTTGCCTTGCCCATTTTGGTCATAAATATGTTCCAGGCGATTTACAACGCTGTGGACATGGTCATCCTCGGCCAGTTCACAGGCGCACCGGGCATGAGCGCCGTCGGCATCGGCGGCCAGGTCACCACGGTCGTGCTCGTGGTCGTTACCGCAATCGCCAACGGCGGCGCTGCCATAACAGGCCGCTATTTCGGCGCGGGCAACCGCGATGCCATCCGCCGCCTGCTCACCACCATGCTCAGCTTTTCGCTCATCCTCGCGCTTCTCCTCACCGCCGCAGTTATTGCCGCGTGCAGGCCCATCCTCATCTTCCTCAACACCCCCGACGAGAGCTTTGACGGCGCCGTGGCCTACCTCATCATCTGTATGTGCGGCACCGTCGTCGTCTACGCCTACAACGTCTTCTACTCCGTCCTGCGCGGCATCGGCGAGAGCGCTGCGCCCATGAAGATAATGCTGCTCACTACTGCCGAGAACATCGCGCTCGACCTGCTGTTCATCGCCGTGTTCGGCCTCGGCGCGGCGGGCGCTGCCATCGGCACGGTGATAAGCCAGGCGACCAGCGCCATCCTCATCTGCCGCTGCGTCTGCAAGGCCGGTTACTTTGAGTTCGGCATCCGCTCGCTGAAACTGGAGCGCGGCGTGCTCTCGGGCCTGCTGCGCATCTGTGCACCGCAAATCGTTCAGATGGTGCTGACAAACACCAGTTTCCTGCTCATAAACGGGCTCATCAACGTTTTTGACGTCAACCACTCCGCTGCCGCCGCCGCTGTGACCAAGCTCTGGAACCTCACCGTCCTCGCAGGTCAGGCGCTCATGGCCGCGATGATAAGCATGACCGCCCAGAACTGCGCCAAGGGCGAATACCGGCGCGTCCTCAACGCGCTCTACACCGGCTGCCTCGTCGCCGCCGCCATCGGCGGCGTGTTCACCCTGCTCAGCGAGCTCTTGCCCGCTGCCATGCTGCGCATCTTCACAAATGATGAGCCCGTCATTGCCGCCGGTATCAGCTACCTGCGCTATTTCGCCATAGGCTTCATGGCTGAAAACGCCATGTTCTGCCTCTTCGGTGCGCTCACGGGCTCCGGGCACACGCTGGTGCCCATGTGCTGCGCCATCATAACCTCCTACCTCGTGCGCTATCTCTTCGCCCTCGTACTGAGCCGGTACACGGCCCTCGGCTTTGACGGCATCGCCATCGCATACAGCCTCGCGCCCTTCATAAGCGCCGGTATCTGCGCCGCCTACATGGCCTCGGGCCGATGGAAAAAAATCAAAATCGCGCAATAAAAATGCCGCCCATATGGGCGGCTCTTTTCATTTCAGCGGCTTTCTGATTATAACGCTGCCGTGCAGGTCGCAGACCGGCGTGGGCAATATCCCGCGCACGGCGCAGAACTCGCGGACGGCCTTGTCCGCGCCGGGGGCCAGCATTGCGCCGCCGGGGTTCAGGCGCTCCCAGAAGAGGGGCAGCGCCGCTGACGTCGGCGCATACGATCCCGCATCTATTGAGACAAATGCGAAAAACCTGCTCTCGCAGGCGGCAAAGCTCTCCGGGAACGCCCCTTTATGGAAGTCCGTCTGCTCCGGGAACGGCATACGCTTCCACACGGTATTTACGCCGGTCTCGGCGAAGCTGTCGAAGAGGTGCAGCATTCTGTCCGGGAATGCGGCGTTTATGTGTATGGCGAAGTCGCCCCGGCCTACGCCGAGCTGCGCCGCGTCGCCGGGGAGCTTAAGCTCGTGTATCTGCTCTGCGAGCAGGCGCATTGCGGCAAGGCGCGGGTCGAATCCAAGCGGCGGCCTCTTAACAGGCCCATCGTAGCCGAGGGAGCGCAGCTCACTTTCCAGCTTTACCGCCCCCGCTTCGTCTTGGGCGCATATGAAGACGCAGTCCGGGTCGCAGATGAGGCTCTCCACCGGCGACACGACCGGCAGGCCCGCGAGGCTGCCGCCCCATTTCTCCTGCGCACTGTCGGCAAAGCACAGGGCCCTGTATTCGCTGCCGAGCAGCCGCGCCGTCATGGCCCCTGTCTCATCGGCGCCGAAGAGCACGGTCTTTATCACTCCGCCGCCTCCTTTGCGGTATCCACAATGAGCTGCCGGGCCTTGTCGCGCAGGATCTGACAGCGCACCGGCTCCGGCTCGACCTCGGCCATGACCTCTTCGAGCTCCAGCCCTGTCTCAACCGCTATCTGGCGATATACCTCTGCAAGTTCCTCGTCCGTGACCTCGAGCTCTTCGCGCTCCGCCACGGCATTCAGCAGCAGGTCGAACTTTGCCGCGTCCTCGGCCCGGGCGCGGTTATTTTGGCGCCAGGTCTCCAAGGTCTCATCTATGGAGCCGAGGTAGGCGTCAAAGGCCGCGTCTATCTTCTTCGTATCTGTCATGGCGCGTTTTTTTGCCGAGTGCTCCTGCATAAGCCGCTCCAGCGTCTCATCAAAGCTGCGCGGCAGCGGGCGGTAGCGCTCCACAAGTTCACGCACCAGCTCCCGGAAACGTGCGGGCGAGAGCTCGCTGTTGTCGCCGGAGACGGTCTGGAGCATGACGTCCAGGGCCTCAGCCCTGACCTGGGCCTTGGGTCGCACTATCTCAGTCTCGCGGTAGGCCGCGTCGAGAATGTCGATAAAGTCCGCGAGGACGTTGTAGATGGCGTCGCGGGCGACCCTGAGCTTCGCTCCGGCGAGCATGGAATCGAGCTTCTGCTCCACCATGCCCTCAGGCGGCTCGCCTCGCATATTTGCACAGGCGGCTGAGAGCGCAGCGGCGGTGAAACGCTCCTGCTCCGAGCGAGATACGCGCACCTCGAGGCCGCGGTACCGCCCCAGTTCCACCTCGGGGCACAGGTCGCAGCTGACGGTGAACTTCGCCCCTCCGCCCTCGAGCCAGGTGACTTCGGTGAGCTGCGGCCGTCCCACTGTGCGCACTCCCTGCTCCGCGAGCCACTTGCCGTAGAGCTCCGGCACGCAGATGTCCAGCGCCTCGTCAAAGAGCGCGGTCTCGCCGTAGAGCTTCTCTATCTCCTGCCTCGGCGCGAGCCCGGCGGCGAAGCCCGGTACGGGAAAGCGCTCGGAATTATCGACATATGCGTTCTCCAGCGCCCGGGCAAACTCATCAGGTTCTATCCTCAGCGTGACGGTGAGCCTGTCGCCGTCGCGGTTTTTTGCCAGTTCAAGCATTTTGCGGCCTCCTTTGCCGGGTGGGGCGCCGCGAAGGCGCCCCGGGTCGATTCACTGTTTCGGCGGCTTCACAAGGGCCTTTGTGAGAGGCACGCCGGAGAAGATGCCGGCGAGAGCCGAGACATACACCGTAGCGAGCGCGATGGGATAGCAGCTCCACCAGGCTGCGAAGAAGTGAGGCCCGACGCCCGCGTTCACGGCGGTCATGAGCAGGGTCATGAAGGTGCCCATGACGAGCGCGAGGATTATTGTGGAGACAATTGTGTAGCCCGGCGTGTCCGGCTTGAGCCCGAGGGAGGCGGCAAACTTAGCTCCCCAGGCGATGACCGGCACGATGAAGACGAAGATGGTGCTCACAGGATAGGCGATTGCAAAGCCCACGAGGAAGGATTTCAGCGTGAGAAATCCGTTCAGCGCGGGCAGGACTATGCTGAGGGCGACGTTGATGATGAGCGATATCCAGAGGCTGAGTATGACGTCGAATTTGGTGAGTTTCTTCATATCGATTTCCCCCTTTATCAATTGAGGTACAAGGATATGGCCACGCGGCCTCAGCAGACGGTCTTGTCCTCTCCGCTTTCGGAGATTATGCTGCGGATTATGGGCGTATCGGGGTTTCTGAGCTTGAAGGCGGCGACGGCTGCGTCAAGCTCGGCGGCATATTCTGCTTCGATACCGTATTCAAGGATATCGGCTCCGCTCTCCAGCATGGATTCCAGCTTCTTGACGATATCGTCGCGTCCGACTTCGCCCTGGGCGCACCAGGACGCGGCGGCGAGCTTGCCCGCAGCGTGGATATTCCCTATATTCGCCGCGGCGGCGTCCGGTTCAGCGTACCACTCGACAGTGACGATGTCGGCGAGGCCTGGCGCGGAAGCGAGGTCGTTGAGCCTTGTGACATACATACAGGTGGCCGGGTGAGCGCCGCCCATGCGCTTGTCGCGGAAGGTGTACATGAATATCTTGCCGCCAAGCGCCTCGCGCACTTCCTTTATCATCTCGGGCATGACGACGAAGCGCGTCTCGAACACGCCCTCGAACTCGTCCACGCGCCACTCGACGGCGGCAACGGAGCCGTCCTGTGCGAGCGCGGCGGCTTTTTTGAGCACGGCTTCGCGGCTTTTTTCGGTGATGGGCGCGATCTTGTCGCCCGGTTTCAGGCTTTGGCTGCGGATCTCGATGGTTTTCATTTTGTTCACCTCAATCAAGTAATTATCCTGACTTCCTCGCCTTTTTTGAAGAGGAGGTATTCACTGTGTCCCGTGAGCAGCGCCCTGACCTCTGCGTCGGGGCAGGCGCGGCCCACCATGAGCTCCTGGTACATATCCGCGAGCAGGCGCAAACGGCTGATGTCCTCCGGGTAGTAGCGGATGAGCGGCATGACGGTCATGGTGCCAAGGCGCGGTATGTTGTGCCGCAGGTGCGGCAGCATGGCCAGTTCCTCCAGCGTCAGCTCCTCGGGGTCGCCGTAGGCCCGCTCGTCTCCCCTGCGCTTCGACTCCGGCAGGGGGTGGAAAATGCGCATCTCGCCGCCTAGGCTGTACTCAGTGCCCATTATCTGCTGAAGCCGGCCGTATTCCGCCTTCACAAAGGCGGCCTTCTCCTCCATGATGAGAGGCAGCAGCCGCTCCTTTTGCAGCTCGGCCAGGCCCTCGCCAAGCAGGCCCGAGGCCGTTTTTTCATATTCCGCGTATGCGTCCATATTCCAGCTCCTTTCAGACGCTCAAATCCAGCTCGTCCATGCGGCGGATTATCTCCTGCTGTCGCTCCCCGAAACGCAGCTGCTTGTTGTGCAGGTAGTACCTGTCGCAGCCGTAGCGCCCGATGAAACGTGCGCTGTAATAGTTCGCGGTGAGCTCCGTTACAAAGATGAGCGTCTCGTCTCCATCGGGGAAGGCCCGCTCGCAGAAGGCAAAGGAGTTGTCCAGGCCCCGGCTGCCCTCGGCGGCGGCAGAGCGCAGCTTTTGAAGTTCCTCGTCGAACTGTGTACGCACGAGCGCAAAGTCAGGCTCCTGTGCCGACATGAGCCCGGCACGGAAGTCCTCGAGCATCAGCAGCATCCGTTTCATCTCTCGCTGACGCTGTGGCGAGAGCGAGCAGGCGCGTTGGCCGGTCTGGAGTTTCTCATTTTGCAGCTCAATCTGCGCCTCTATGAGCTCCGCAGCGTTCGTTCCCTCGCCAAGCTGCGGCTTTATCTCGCGCAGCCGCTCCGTCACGAGCTCGAGCACGTTCTCGCTCTCGCACACGGCCTTGAGCTTTGCCGTCACGCAGTCGAAGATGAGCCCCAGCAGACTGAGGCGCTCGTCCATCGGGGCGCGCTGGGCGCGAAGGACGACGCTCTCCGAGACCGTGCCGTCAACTATTTTCTCCACCTCGTAGTCGCTGCGGTACTTGTTGTAGAGGTCGTAGTATACGGCGAAGTCCTTTGCCGTGCGCGGATCCTGCAGGTACTGGCCTATGAGCAACTCGTCCACGCGCAGGCCGTTCTCCTCGTAGAGCTTTATCATCTCCGAGAGGTCGTCCCAGCCCCGTGCGGTGACGAAGCGCTTGCCCTCGGCGGTGTTCTCCACTTTGTAGAAGTCCTTTTTCCTCGCGGCGAGGTAGGTCATAACAGAGGCGTGGACGCCCTTATTGTAGGCGTACTCCTTCCAAACCTCGTAGTCAGGCTCCACGTCTATGCGCTTGAGCCTGTCCCACGTGACGGTGTCGAAGTCGCGCACGGACTTGTTGTACTCGGGCGGGTTGCCCGCCGTGACAAGTATCCAGCCGGGCGGGACGCGGTGCTGGCCGAAGACCTTGTACTGCAAAAATTGCAGCATACAGGGCGCAAGCGTCTCGGAGACGCAGTTTATCTCATCGAGGAACAATATGCCCTCCGTTATGCCCGTCTCGCGCATGAGGTCGTAGATGGAGCCTATTATCTCGCTCATCGTGTACTCCGAGACCTGGTAGCGCCTGCCGCCGTACTCCTTCTCGGTGATGTAGGGCAGGCCGAGGGCGCTCTGGCGCGTGTGGTGGGTCATGGAGTAGGACACGAGGCCGACGCCCAGCTCCGCGGCTATCTGCTCCATTATGGCGGTCTTGCCTATGCCCGGCGGGCCTATCATGAAAACGGGCCTCTGCTTTTCAATGGGTATGCGGTAGGCGCCGAACTCGTCCTTGGTGAAATAGGCCCGCATGGCCGACTCTATCTGCTCTTTCGCCTGAGCGATATTCAAAAATCCAGCCTCCTTTCAGATGTCGAGGTCAAATTTGTCGAAAGCGTCCTCCTCAAAGCCTCCGGCGCGGTAGTCGAGCAGCAGGGCGACGATCTCCATGGCACGCGAGCGCTGAGCCTTTTCCAGCACACGCTCGAAGTCGGCGCGGCCTATGAGGCGGCGCTCGGTGAAATAGCTCAGGGCGTCCGGCATATTGCGCTCGACGGCCGCCTCGAGTATGTCCGCGCAGTTGGCCCCTAGGAAACGCTCGTAATCCTCTCGCGTGCGCTCCGCATAGCTCTCTACCCTTCTGCAGAAGCCAAGGGCGGCCGAGACGCGCTCGCGCCCCGTGCCGAAGCCCTCCGGCGGTATTCCCGGCGCGACTATGGAGATGAGACTGTCGCAGCCCTCAAAGGGCGCTTTCCCGAGCTCCGTCACACTCCCCGGCAGGACAATCTCTCTCAGCGCACGGCAGCCTGCAAAGGCCGACCCGCCGACTCGCTCCACACTCTCCGGCAGCGTCAGGAAGATGAGGTTCTGCTTCTCCCTGAAAGCCCCCGGGGCTATGGTTCGCACGCCCTCGGGCACGCGCAAGTCCGTATCCTGCGTGATGTTCCCGCAGCAGACGCCGCCGAGTACGACGAAACCGCTCTCGTCGGCGAGCGCCTCGCAGCCGTCAAAGGCGCCCGCGCCCATGCGCTCCAGCGCCCCGGGCAGCTCTATGTTCTCAAGGCTGCGGCAGCCGGAGAAGGCCTCCGCGCCTATTTCCCGGGTCATGGGCGAGAGCCGCAGGCGCTTCAGGCCCGCGCAGCCCTTGAAAGAGCGGGCGTCCAGCTCTGTGACGCTGTCGGGCAGCTCGAGGCTCGTGAGCCGCTTGCAGCCGCCGAAGGCGCGGGAGCCGATTTTCCCTATGCCCTCGGCGAGCGTGGCCCGCTCAAGCGCGTCACAGCCGAAGAAACTGTCGTCCGGCAGCACGCCCATGCCTGCGGGTATCTCGATCTCGCGCAGCAGGCGGCAGCCGGAAAAGGCGCTGTCACCGAGGTATGTCACCGTGGACGGTATGCTCGCGTATTCGACGCAGCGGCAGCTGTTGAAGGCCCGGCGCTCAATGGCCTCAAGCCCCTCGGGCAGCACGGCGCTCTCGAGGCAGATGCAGCCCGCGAAGGCGTCCACTCCTATCGTCCGCAGGCCTGAGGGAAAGTCCACGCTTCGGAGGTTCTCGCAGCCGGAAAAGGCCCTCTCGCCTATCGCCTCCACCGGCCCGGCAAAGCGCACGCGCTCTATGTTGTTGCTGCCGAAGAAGGCCCAGCCGGGCAGCTTTTTGAGGCTGGCGGGAAAATCCACGAAGCGAAGCGAGCGGCAGCTGGCGAAGACGCCGTTTTCGATCTCCTCAACTCCCTCGGCGAAGTTCACCTCCGCGAGCCTTGCGCAGCCCTTGAAGCTGTGCCAGCCGATGCGCCGCACACCGGACGGGATGTCAATCCTAGTGAGCGCCGAGCAGTCCGAGAAGGCACGCCAGCCTATGCCCCGGACGCTGTCCGGGATTTTCACCTCCGCGAGCAGCACGCGGCCCGCGAAGGCGTCCGGCGCGATGGAGACGACGCCCTCCGGGATGTCCGCCCGCCTGATATTCCGCCGCGCCTTGAAGAGCACGCGGCCGAGGACAAGGAAGTCCTCCTTCCAGTCCGTCTCGTTCGTGTCGTAATAGCGGTAAAATGGCGTGCCCGAAAAGGCGTCCGGGCCGATCTCCGCGAGGCTCTCGGGCGCTGTGACGCGCTCGAGATTCGCGCACCACTGGAAGGCCTCCGCGCCTATGCGCGCAACGCCCTCGGGTATGGCTATTTCGCAGACGTCGCGGCAGTCGCGGAAAGCGCCCTCGGCTATCTCGGTGATGCCCGCGGGCAGCTCCGGCCAGGGGGCGGAGCCTCGGTAGCGTATGAGCTTCGTGCCCTCTAACTCAAAGTCCGTCATGGCGTAATATCCTCAATTTCCTCCGGGCCGAGCAGTATCTTTATCGCCCAGGGCGGCACCTCGGGCAGCTCGCGGCCCGTGTCCACGAACACAAAGGCCGCCTCGTACTCCGGCGGCATGGCGGGAAAGGTGCCGTAGCCGTCGGTAAAATAGATGAGCCCGCGCAGGTTTGAAAACTCGTGCTGGCGTATGAGCGAATCCACGTGCTCGAACACGGGCCGGAAGTCCGTGCCGCCGAAGCCGCGCAGCACCATGCGCCGCATGTAGGCGTCAAACTCGTCCTGGTCGCGTATTTTGGCGTCCTCCTCCACCCTCGCGCCGCACTGGAGGATGTGGATGTTCACCTTGGTGAAGAAGCTCTCGGTCTGCTTGAGTATGTTCCAGGTCTTCGTCACGAAGCTCTGCACCAGCTCGCCCGCGACGGATTCCGAGGTGTCCAGCGCGATGACGAACTCGCGCACGAGCTTCACTTCCTTGTACTCCAGCGGCTCTATGAGGGGCATTTTGCCGTAGAGCTTCATGCCGTAGGTGTAGAAGATGTAGTCGAACTCGTCGTCGTTGACCTGTATGTTCTCGCCAAGGACGGCGAAGCGGCGCAGGAAGGCGGCGTAGTCCACCTTTTCGCGGTCAACTTCGCGCAGCGCGGCGACGAGGCCGCCGGCGTTCTCGCCGTATGAGGATGCGGCGGTGTCGAGGTCCACCTCTATGCGCTCGGCTATATCGCGCCACATGCGCTCGGTCTCCTGCGGCGTGAGGGCATTTTTCTCGCCGGGCTCGGCGTTCTCGCGGCCCGGCATACCCTCGCCGGAGCCGTCGCCGTGGTCGCGCTTCTCGCCGGTCGCGCGGCCGCCCCGGGCGGACTGCTCCTCGCCCTCCGTCTCATCGGGCGGCGGAAGTTCCTCATCGCCGCCGGGCGCGTCGCCGATATCGGGTTTTTCGCCGCCCTTGCCCGCGTCCCGGTCGTCGCCGCCTGCGCCGGAATCGAGCTCCGGCGGGTTGTGCCAGATACGGTGGTCGTCGGCGTAGAAATAGCCCCGGATGCGGCCCACCTCCTGCGGCGGCAGTTCCTGTTCTATGAGCCAGCGGTATATGCGCTCCGCGGTCAGCCGGGGCAGGGCTTCGCGGAGCTTTTCTATGAGCCAGCGCTGCTTTTCCTGACGTTCGCAGTACAGGCTCTTGATGTCTAGTTCATTTATGAGATTCTCGACCGCGATGTCGCAGGCGAGATCCCAGAGGTCGCCTGTGAGCTTCCTTCCCACGAAGAAGTGGCGGAACACACAGTGGAGCGTCGCGTGGAGATAGTCCCGCGCAGGCTGCTCGCGTGTGCGTTTGAACAGGCGGCAGATGTGGATGGAGTTGTAGTAGAGATAGCGCCCGTCCGTGGCGAGCTCGGCGGTAACGGTCTCGTCGCCGTTCGCGGGCAGGCGCAGGAGCGCCGGCTCCATGAAGCGCAGGTGTATGAGCAGCGTGCTTCGTGCGAGCTTCAGGATCTCGCGTGCGAGCCGCATGGTCTCCCGGGTCTTTTCATTTTCCCTGTGGTAATCTGCCCTGGCCGCGTAGCCGTGGGCGTTGGCGAGCTGCCTTGAGCTCACATCCCATTCGTCGAGTCCGGGCATGTGTCCTCCGTTTCAGCCGGGAGAAGGCCCGGTAACGGGCCTCCTCCCTCTCCAATATCCTGCCGCAAACTCAGTCGCGAGGCGGCAGAGGCGGTATGTTGGCAAATTTCTCGGGCAGATCCTCCGCGCCGAACTCGGTCTTGCCCGTGCGCTCATGCTCGCGCAGGCAGCGCCAGAGCTTCTCCGGCGTGATGGGCAGCTCCTTGAGCACGAGGCCCGTGGCGTAGTTGATGGCGTTGCCGATGGCAGAGCCGACGGGCGCGGTGGAGCCCTCTCCCGCCTCCTTCGCGCCGAGCGGGCCCTCGGGGTCGTACTCGGAGCAGACGAAGGTCTTTATCTTCGGCATATCCAGCGCCGTCGGGAAGTGGTAGTCGCGGAAAGAGGGGTTCAGGTGCTTGCCGTCCTTGTCGTAGACGCACTCCTCGTAGCAGGTGAAGCCGAAGCCCAGCAGGACGGAGCCCTCTATCTGGCCCTCGACGGCCCGGATGTTCAGCGGCCTGCCGCAGTCGTGGCCGAAGGCGAAGTCGTCGAGCGTCACGGCGCCCGTCTCCATGTCCACCGTCACCTTGGCGGCGGAGGCGGAGAAGGAATAGGCCGTGGCGTAGTTGCCGACGTTCTTGACGTAGATGTCCTTGTCTCCCTCGTGGGCAAAGGAGCCGACGCCCGCGACGCAGCGGCCGAAGTTCTTCTCCTCGTAGCCGAAGCAGGCCTCGTTGAAGGAGATGTTCTTCTCCGGGTCGCCCTTTATAAAGACGCGGTGGTCTTTCATGGTGATGTCCTGCGGCTTGCAGCCCCATTCCTCGGCCCAGTGGGAGAGCAGCTTGAACTTGGCGTCGCCGACGGCGCGGCGGCAGGCGTTGCCGCCCAGGAAGGTCACGCGGGAGCCGAAGGAACCGGCGTCCCAGGGCGTGGCGGTGGTGTCGGACTGGATGAGCTTGACCTCGTCCATGCGCAGGCCCAGCTCCTCGGCGACTATCATGGTCATGACGGTGTCGCAGCCCTGGCCGATGTCGTTCGCGCCGGAGAAGACCACGGCGTAGCCCTCGCGGTTGAGGCGGACGATGGTGGAAGCCGAGCAGTAATGCGGCGTGGAGAGCACGGGGAAGCCGGTGCCGGACATGAAGCCGGAGCCGGAGAGGCCCACGCCCTGGCCGCTGCCGATGGGATAGCGGTCACGGTGCTTCCAGTCGATGTAGTCGGCGACGGCGACCATGCACTCGTCGAACTTGCAGCTCGTGAACTCGAGGCCCGTGGGGCCGGTGTAGTAGGGCGTTATCTCGTTCTTGCGCCTGAGCTCCAGCGGGTCGATGCCGAGCTCGTTTGCGACCTCGTCCATGTGTATCTCGTGTGCGAAGTGTACCTGGCAGGCCGAGTAGCCGCGCATCGCGCCGGACGCCGGGTGGTTCGTGTAGGGCCGGCGGGCGGTCATGTCGATGTTCTCGACCTTATACGGGAAGGTGGCGCAGATGAGGGACAGCGTGTTCGCCGCGATGCCCGAGCCTCCGTAGGCGCCGCCGTCGAGGATGTGCTTGCAGCGCTTGGCGAGCAGCTTGCCCTCCTTGGTGAAGGCGGACTCTATCTCGAAGGAGATGGGGTGGCGGGTACGGGTGCACATGAAGACCTCGTCGCGCTTGAGTATGCACTTGACGGGGTGGCCGGTCATCTGCGCAAACTTGCAGGGGCACAGCTCGTGGGCGAAGACGTCCAGCTTGCCGCCGAAGCCGCCGCCTATCATGGGCTTTATGACGCGCACCTGGCTCTCGGGCACGCCGAGGCCCCAGGCTATCCAGTAGCGGCTGACGTAGGCGCCCTGGGTGGTGGTCCAGACCGTCCACTCGTTGTTCTCGTACTTGGCGACGGCGCCGTGGGGCTCGATGGCCGCGTGCACCATCTGCTGGGTGCGGTAGTAATGCTTGTCGGTGTAGTAGGCCTCGGCGAAGGCCTTGTCCGGGTCGCCGGCCTTCATGGTGGTGAAGATGGAGAGGTTGCTGGTGCCGGGGTAGTGTATGGCCGGGGCGTCGGGCTGCATGGAGTAGAAGGGGTCGAGCACCGGCTCGAGCGGCTCATATTCGACCTTGACGAGGGACGCGGCGAGGGTGGCTGCCTCCTCGGTAGTGGCGCAGACGGCGGCGACCTCGTCGCCCACCATGCGCACCTTCTTGCGGCAGAGCGGCTCCTTGTCGGCCAGCTCCTTGAAGGCCTCCGGGTTGCCGAGGTTGTGGCCCTCGGGGAAGTCCTGGCCGGTCAGCACGCCCTTGACGCCGGGGACTTTGAGCGCCTCGGTGAAGTCGATGCTCTTTATGAGCGCGTGGGCGTAGGGCGAGTGTACCAGCTTGCAGTAGTACATACCGGGGAGATCCACGTCGTCCGTGTAGACGGCAGTGCCCGTGACCTTCGCCTCGGCGTCGATGCGGATGTAGGCGTTGCCCTTGCCGGCAAGCTCGTAATCCTCGGGTTTCTTGTATACGCTCTCGATGTCGGCGTAGTATTCCTTGGACATTATCGCCATTACGCATTGACCTCCTTTGCACGCGCCAGCTTTTTAGCGGCGGCGTCTATGGCCTCGACTATCTTGGCGTAGCCGGTGCAGCGACAGAGGTTGCCCGCGATGCCGTCGCGGATCTCCTCCTCGGTGGGGTTCGGGTTCTCGTTGAGCAGGGAGAGCGCGGACATGATCATGCCCGGCGTGCAGAAGCCGCACTGGAGCGCCCACTTGTCCATGAACTCGCGCTGCAGCGGGTGGAGCACGCCGTTCACGCGCACGCCCTCGATGGTAGTGACCTCATGGCCGTCGGCCTCGACCGCCAGCATGATGCAGGAGGGCACGGCCCGGCCGTCGAGCAGGATGGTGCAGGCGCCGCACTCGCCCTCTTCGCAGCCGCGCTTCGTGCCGGTCAGGTGCATCTCCTTGCGCAGGAAGTCCACCATGGTCATGTTCACGGGCGCGAGGGCCTCAACGGGCTCGCCGTTCAGGGTGAAATGGATAATCTTCTTCATTCTTCGTCCTCCTTACTCGGCCCTCATCGTGGCTATGGCCTCGTTGATGGCGCGCTTCGTGTAGACGCGGATCATGTCGTAGCGGTACTCCGCCGAGGCGCGCAGGCTCGAGCGCGGGTTCATCTCGTCCGCTGCCTGGACGCCGACCTTTTCGAGCACCTCGTCATTTATCTCGCTGCCTATGAGCAGCTGCTCCGCCTTCTTCGCTCGAACGGTTATGACGTCGCCGCCGCCAACGGCAATGCGTGCGTCCGCGACCCTGCCGTCCTTCATGCGCAGCCAGGCCGCGACGCCGACGATGGCGAGATCCATGGCCTTGCGCACGGAGTGCTTGAAGTACGAGGAGCCCTCTCCGGGCCCGAGCTCCGGTATGAAGATCTCCGTCACGAGCTCGCCTTTCGACTTGTCCACGTTTATCTTCTTGAAGCCCGTCCAGAACTCGTCGATGGGCACCTTGCGGCTGCCCTCGGGGCCGGTGACGGTGACTCTCGCGTTCATCGCCAGCAGGATGGGCGAGGTGTCCGCCGTGGGCGAGGCGTTGCAGATGTTGCCCGCCATGGTGCCCTTGCGCCGCACCTGGTTCGAGCCCACGTAGTGCGCGGCCTTCGCCACCGCGGGCATCTTCTCCTTCACTACGGGTGAGGACTGGATGTCGAAGAGCTTGGTGTTCGAGCCGACGTAGAGGCCCTCGCCCTCCACAAAGTCCAGCCGCGTGAGGCCGGGGATAGTCTTGAGGTCGATAACAGTTGTCATGCCCCGCGAGACGGACTTGGGTATCTGCAATATAACGTCCGTGCCTCCCGACATGACGACGCACTTGCTGCCGAGCGACACCATGAGGCCCGAGGCCTCCTCCAGCGACTTGGCGGCAACGTAGTCGAATTCAGGTAACGCCATAATTTTTCCTCCTTAGTTGGCTTGGAGCCTAATTCCGTGAGCGTGTTTATTATTTCACGAAGCCGGAAAATCTGGCAATGCGCAAAAACATACGCAGGCGCAAATGCACCTGCGTATGTTTACAATTTGTTCATTTTTTCGGCGGCCGTCTACTCCTCCAGCAGTTCCTGATGCCGTCTCAGGGACTCGACGGAGCGGACGCAGTAGAAGCCGTTTATGTGCTCTATGAGCCCCAGGTCGCGCAGCGTGCGCATGGAGCGGACGGTGGTGGAGCGGTTTATGCCGAGCATCTGGGTCAGCAGCTGGATATTGATACGCTTGTGTATGAGCACCTTGCCGTCGTAGGCGGCGCCGTAGCGAGCGGCAAATTCCAGCAGCAGTTCGCACAGCCGCCACTCCGCGCCGTGGCTCTTGGCCTCGCGCAGCTCGTCCATCGCCTCAAGGAACTTGTCCGAGACTGAGCAGAAGAGCGCGAACAGCGCCCTCGGCTCGGCCTGTATGGTCTCGAGCAGCTTCTCACGGCTTATACAAAGCAGCTCCGACGCCTCGAGCGTGCGGAAACTCACCGCCGAGGGCCTTGACAGCAGTACGTTCGCCTCGAGCAGCATGGCGTTCTTCTCCATCACGTAGCAGATGAGCTCGTTGCCGTTGGCGAGCTCCTCATAGCCCGCGACGGTGCCGCTTTTTACAATATAGAACCTGTCCGGCACCGCATCGCGCTCGAGGAGCACGTGGTTTTTGGGATAGCGCTCCAGCGTGCCCACGGCGTCCCAGTCGCTCCTGTCCGCGTCCTGGCGTATGATGCAGGAACTGATGAAGCTGTAGTTTTCCCCGGAAAAGCGCGTCTCGTCCAAAGGCTTCCCTCCCCTGCCGGTGTTGCCTATATTTTAGCCCCGACGGCGGAAAATTGCAAATGCTTCATTGATATGCGAAAGCATTTTTACACCGGATAAAAACGTCGCTCCTGTGAAAAAAGTGTAAAAGTCGGTATTGTGCAAACGAAGTCGCCTGCGTCAATTTACAAAGGCGGCTTTTCGGGCGTAATATTGCATACAAAGAAGTAGATTTTACTTGCGTTAATTGTGTAAATTCACTATCATTATATTCGATATGGAGGTTTGAAAAAATGAAAAAGAAAGCGCTCAAAATTCTTGCCCTGCTGCTTGCGGCGGTGCTCGTGCTCGGCAGCTTCGCCGGCTGCGGCGAAGACGTGCAGGAGCCCTCGGCCCCGCCCGAATCCGAAGCGCCCGTGACCGGCGGCGACGAT
>CABVBV010000033.1 GCA_902496595.1 uncultured Eubacteriales bacterium
TCGTCGTCGGCTTCCAGCCCAGCTGCTCGCGGCAGAGCGCCACAAGCTCGCTGCTTTTCACCGGCTCGTGCTCCCAGAGTATCAGGCAGAACCTGTACTCGCTCTCAAACACCTTCGGTGTATCCATATGCAAATACCTCCTCTAATCTGTTAGAGTGATATTAGTCTAACAGATTAGAGGAGGCTTGTCAAGAGGTATTTTACTTTTCCAGGCTCTCGGTCAGGGCGCGTTTGGCGGCTTTGAAGATATTCTCGTAGCCTGTGCAGCGGCAGAGGTGGCCGGAGAGGGCTTTGCGGAGCTCTTCGTCGCTGAGTTCTTCACCTCTGCTTACGAGTTCCTGGGTGCTCATTATGAAGCCGGGGCTGCAGAAACCGCACTGTATGGCGCCCTCGTCAACGAAGGCCTGCTGGACTTTTGATAAGCTGCCGTCAGGCGATGTGAGCCCTTCGACGGTAACTATCTCCTTCCCGTCTGCCCAGGCGGCAAGGTAGATGCAGGAGTTATAGGTCTTGCCGTCAATGAGGACGGTGCAGGCCCCGCATTCTCCCACCTCGCAGCCTTTTTTCACGGAGGTCATCGAAAAGTCGTTTCTCAGCAAGTCGGTTAGCGAGGCGCGGACGTCGACCATTCTGTCCACCGCTCTGCCGTTTATCGTACAGCGTATATGTTTATATTGCGGAACGTTCATATGGCACCTCCCGCTCTCTCAACGCAGTCGCGCATGGCTCTGTACGCGCATTCCTCAGCTATATGCAGTCTGAAAGCCCTGCTCGCCCTCCAGGAATCACGCGGGCTGATCTCGGCGACGGCGGAGGCCGCAAGCTCGCGCAGGGCGGAGTCGGTGCAGCTCATGCCGACGGAGCGTGACTCAGTCACAGGGCAGCGGCAAGGTGTAGGGCCGGCGACCCCGTAGCTGAGCCGGAGCCGCTCTATCGTCTCGAGCCCGCTGCTGAGTCTGAGGTTGACGGAGCAGCCCAGTGTGGCGATATCGAGAGAATTTCGTGCGGAGTATTTTATATATCGGCCGTGGGTATTCTCGAGGCTGTCCCAAGGGATCAGGATATCGGTGAGCAGTTCTCCGGGCCTTACATCGGTCTTGCCTGGGCCCAGATAGAAGTCGCTGATATCGAGCTTCCTCGCCCCGTCCCGGCCCCTCAGCACAAGCTCTGCGTCGTAGGCAAAGAGGGTCGTTGCAGTGTCGGCTGAGGTGGCCCCGTTGCAGATATTGCCGCCTACCGTACCGATATTGCGTATTTGCGGGCCTCCTACCTCGTCGGCGGCTTCGCCGAGAACTCGGATATATTTGCCTATCAGCTCGTTTGCTGTCAGCTCCGAAAAACTGGTCAGCGGGCCGATCCTGAGCGTTCCGTCATCCCTGAGGCAGACTCCGTGCAGCTCAGGGATATCCCGTATCGATATGAGCTCCACTCCTGGCAGCTTTCCATCTCTGATCTTCACCAGCAGGTCGGAGCCGCCGGCGATCAGCCTCGCTTCCGGGTGCTCCAGCCTCAGTGCCAAGGCCTCTTCAACTGAATGCGCCTCGTAGAGTGCGCCGATGTCATACATCTGCCTTACCTCCTTCCATGGCCTCGAAGAGCCTCTCCGCCGTTATGGGGATGGAATCAAAGGCTATGCCCGTCGCCAGCATCACGGCGTTTCGTATTGCGGGCGCCGGGGGACAGGCCGGAGGCTCGCCCAGGGCCTTGGTTCCGAAGGGGCTTGTGGGCTCTGCGTTCTCACAGAAGAGCGCCTCGAGCCTCGGGTGGTCGGTGAAGGTGAGCAGCTTGTAATCAAGCAGGTTGCCATTGAGCGGTCTGCCGGTCTTCTCGTCAAAAAGCAGCTTCTCCGAGAGGGCGTAGCCCAGGCCCATGGACATACCCCCGTGTACCTGTGCCTCGGCCAGCTTGGGATTCACCAGCTTGCCGCAGTCGTGGACGTTCATCAGCCTCGTGACTTTTATCTTGCACAACTTCATGTCAACCTCCACTTCAGCGAAGGAGCAGCCGAATGAGTAGGCGTTGGACTTTATCTGCGCCGTCGCTTCGGCGGTTATGTGGCGGCTGTCTTCCATCGAGTAGAGAGCCTCGGTCGCAAGTTCAGCCAATGACATCAGCTTCGCGCCGGAAACGTCGCACACCGCTCCCTCCACCAGCTCCAGCTCGTCCGCAGGTCTGCCGCTGAGCTTGGAGGCATAGTCCAGTATCTTTCCCCTGAGTATCTTCCCTGTCTTCGCAATGGCGAAACCGCCCACGTAGGTCTGCCTCGAGGCGTAGGCTCCGCTGCCGTAGGGCGTAGTATCCGTATCCTGCACCGTCATGACGTGTACGCTTGAAAGCGGTATCCCCACCGCGTCCGCCGTCATCTGGGCGTAGGCAGTGTCACAGCCCTGGCCGATCTCCGTCTCTCCGGTCTGCACCTGCACCGAGCCATCCTGGTTAAGAACCATCCTGCAAGACGATGACTCAAGCGAGATGGGCCAGACGCCGGTGTTGTACCAATACAGCGCCATACCCACGCCGCGCCGGATATTCCCCGTCTGGGGCTTTGAATACTCTGCAAACTTCCGCTCGAAGTCGGTTGCCGCAGCTCCGGCCTCCATGCAGGCTCTGAAACTGTCAGACCAGTTTACGTTGCCGGAAAAGCTGTCCCTGTAACCTTTGGGCATGGCTATCTTCCTGCGGAGTTCCAGCGGGCTCATGCCGATGGCTCTGGCCACATCGTCTATGTGCGCCTCTCCGGCAAATGTGGCCTGCGGGATTCCATAGCCGCGCATGGCTCCTGCAGGCGGCAGATTCGTGAACACCGTCCAGGCGTCGCACTCCAGATTCTCGCAGGGATATATCTGCGGAAAGGAGTTCATGCCCTTTGCCGCGATGCCGTGACCGTGCGAGGCGTAGGCGCCTTGGTTCGACCAGCATTCCAGTTTTCTCGCGGCGAATGTCCCGTCGGGACGCACCCAGGATATGATGTGACTCCGGATGGCGTGCCTCACCCTGTTGCAGTGGAAGGTCTCTTCCCTCGTACACTCTATGTGCACGGGCCTGCCGCCCAGCATGGTGGTTAGCCAGGCGCAAAGCGGCTCGTAGAGCGCGTCCTGCTTGTTTCCAAATCCTCCGCCTATGTAGGGCTTTATGATGCGCACGTCGCCCCAGGGCCTGCCCAGCGCCTGCCCCACTATGCGCCGCACGATATGCGGTATCTGTGTGGACGTGACTACCGTGACCCGGCCGCCTTCCATGTATGCCCAGCAGTTGTGATTCTCGATATGGCAGTGCTGCACTGTCGGAGTGTCATACCAGCCTTCGACTCTGATGAGGCCGGGCTCTTTTATCGCCTCATCAATGCTGCCGGTTCTGATGCTGGAGTGGCCCAGGACATTACCCGGAAAGGCCTCGTGCAGTTGAGGCGCTTCCGGCTCCATCGCCTTCTGCGCGTCGAGCACGAAGGGCAGCGGCTCGTACTTGACCTCGATCTCCCCAAGCGCCTTTAACGCCGTCAGTTCATCAACTGCGACGACAACTGCAATGTCGTCGCCCCAAAACCGAACCTCGTCAGTCAGCAGCAGACGGTCTGCAACGTCCTGGTGCTCCGGCTCGGTAGACCAGGGGTGTCCTGCCGTCGGGAAGTAATTCTTCGGAACGTCGAAGCAGGTAAACACCGCCTCCACGCCCTCGCACTTCGACGCTTTTTCTATATTTATACTTTTGACCCTCGCGTGCGTCTGTTCCGCGTGGAGTATCTTTGCCACGAGCGCATTCCTGTCGCATAGGTCTGCGGCGTACATGGCTCTTCCTGCCGCCTTGTCCTTTGCGTCCACCCGAGGCACGCTTTTTCCTACGTAACTCAAGCTCAGGCCCCCTTCCATATCCACATTATAGACGCATTGTCTTCGTACTGCAACAATATCCTTGACGAGACCTCTGGTTTGGTCATATACTTTGACCAGCAATTGTAAGGAGGAGAGTGCGGTTTGTCGTTGCGCATAGGCTGCGTGCTCATGGCTGCCGGGTCTGCGTCCCGGTTCGGCTCGGACAAACTGGCGGTCAGGCTCGGTGGTCAGAGCTTGCTGCGGAGGGCCTCGCTGGCCGTTCCCGCGGCCAGGCTGTGGAAGACGGCGCTTGTGACATCTAGGGCTGAGGGCCGGGAGCTTGCCCGGGAGTTCGGCTTCGTTTCAGTGGAAAACAACAGGCCGGAACTTGGGGCCAGCCTCACGGTGAGGCTGGGGCTCGAGGCGGTCATACCCTGCGATGCTGCGCTATTCATGGCCGCCGATCAGCCGATGCTCAGTCGCTTCAGCGTGGAACGGCTGCTTGAAGCCTGGGAGGCAAACCCCGGCTCTATTGCCGCGCTGGCGAGCAAGGGGCGACGGGGCAACCCTGTCGTATTTCCCGAAAAATACTTCGGAGAGCTGCTGAGCCTCGAAGGCGACATAGGCGGCTCTGCGGTTATACGCAGGCATCCGGAAGCTCTGCTGACCGTCGAGGCTGATGAACTCGAGCTGCAAGATGTGGACTATGTCTCAGACCTGGAGCTGTTCTACGATAAATAAAAAGGAGTGGAGATATGAAAAGAATATTGATAGCGCTGCTTTGCCTCTGCCTGGCCGCATCGTTCTCCGGCTGCGGCAGCTTGCAGGATCCGGCGCTGCCGGAAGCCACGGTTGCGGACGCTGCGGTCGAGAGTGAGGAGCCGCTGCCTACTCCCGGCCCGGACTTCACCGAACAGCTGGCCTACATTTCCAATATATGCTGCATCTACCTCTACACCGAGATGGAAGACGGCACACAGCTGACACGGTTCGACTTTAACGGAGACGATATTGACGACTGGTTGGTCTACAAGCCCTGCAGCGATCCGCACGGGGCCTGGCTCCTGCTGGCCGGAGGCGATCCCTATGCTGAGGCGGATGTGGTCTTCGACCGGAGCGCCGCCGGAGACGTGCGCATCTACTATTCGCCCGTCCTGGACTGCGCAATTGTGAACAAGTTCTTCAGCACCGCGGGCTACAGTATGTCCGATTACATCATATACGACGGGCAGCCGGGAGACCTGGTGGCGAGTTCGACCAGACAGTGGCTGTTTTCCGACTTTGTTGAAAACACCTACCAGGTCTTAGGCAGCGATGCCGATTCCGAAAAACTGCAGGATTATATAAACTCTCTGGAACTGTGTGAACCTGGAGAACTCCAGGATGTCGGCGGCTGGACTCAGTTCGACCTGGACGTCCAGAGCGGGGATTTGGACATATTTGCCCGACAGCTGAGCGAGCTTCCCTTCGTCTGGGAATACATCAGCGGCGACATTGACGGGGACGGCGTTCTGGACTACTACTACCTCATTATGGGCGACGTCTGCGGCATTGACAGCTTCAATACTGAATACTATGAGGGCGGCAGCTCACTCGTGAGCAAGTACAAGATGGACGACGCCCGTATGTACGGCAACAGCGCCATGCTGCTGCTCTCCAACAACGGAGACACTATTTTTAAATTCGAGGACGACAGCTACGAGAATCGAGTCGAGATGCGCGAGCTCAACTCCCAAAGCATGGATATGCTCCAGGGCATCGAAGAGGATGGGGATTACGTCCTCACGCTCTACGCGGACATGATAACCGAGAAGGACGGCGGCTGGCTGGCCTACGCAGAGATGGAGAGCAGCGTGACGATCCCGGATGACGAGCTCAGAGCTGCTCTCGGTGACAAATACGAAATATCGTATGGAGAAGGCTATCAGGATATCTATGTCGACGATATTCTCAGCTATACCAGAGGCGACGACTCCGACCCCTGGTACGTCTTGGAGGACGCCATCGTAGTCTCCAAAACAGTCGGCCGCGGCTTCATATTCGTACCCGGCACGTCGACATTTGAAGACAGCATGAGCCTCATCATGTTCGGCCTTACCCGTGAAGTCCACACGCTTCCCGAGCTCTTTGCTCCACCGGACTACATCACATACCCGTACGGCTCCTCACTCATATCCGTCTCCGGTGGAGAGATAACCAATGTCACCCTCTTGTACAGCCCCTGAACCGTAAATTTAAAGAGAGACGCGCCCCAAAAAACTTGGGGCGCGTCTCTATGTTTCAGCACTCGGTCGCGCTCATACACTCAAGATGCTCCATATCAAATCCCATCTCCCGGCAGCGCGACCTCACTTTTGATATGCATTTGTTCAGCCGCTCGGTGCTCCTCAACACAGCTGCAGGCTCGCCTCTGATGGTGATGCAGTTATCCTCGATCCACGCACAGCGGACAAAGCCTTCGACATCCGCCTCAAACTCGTCCCACTCAGTAAACCGCACAGACTGCACCCCCCACGAGTCATATTATTCTAATATATATTATTGCTAGCCATATACTGATTTTATCAAATCCCGTCATATTTGTAAAGGGGTAAACTCAATCCCAGGTCTTCCAGATCTCCGGGCAGTAGCCTATGGTGGCCTGTTTTCCGTTTCTGACTATTGGTGTGCGGATATTGTCGGGGTACTCGAGCAGCCGTTCGATACGCATCTGGTCATTTGCCATATACTTGAGCAGGTCGTAGTCCGGGGCTTTCGGGTCTATCATATCGTCGAGGCCGACCGCCGCTCTGACAGACTCGAACTCCTTCTTGCTCATGCCGTATCTGGGCAGATCGATGGACTGGTATTTTATCCTGCGCTCCTTGAAGTAGCGCTCGGCCTTTTTGGTATCGAAGCATTTGTTTTTGCCGAAAATCTGAATATTCATGTGGCTCGCTCCAATATCTCAACAAGATTATCCCAGAAAATATTCCTCACCAGGGTCTCCGGGTAATTTCTTCTCAGCAGCGCCTCGTAGATCTTATAGACACCCCCGGCTCCATCGATGCCATCCGGGCAGTCGTCGATACCATCCAGGTCTGCGCCTATGAACACGGCCTTCTCTCCGCCAAGTGAGAGGAAGCGCTCAATATGGGCGCAGACGGCGTCCACGTCCCGGGTGAGGCCCAGAAAGTCAGGGCAGAGGTTTATTCCCGCGCCTCCTCCCTGCTTCTCCAGGGCTATGAACTGCTCGTCGGTGAGGTTTCTGGGGAAATCCGAGCATAGCGCCGCAGAGTCCGAGTGGCTGGCGAGCACGGGCCGTGCGCTGACCTCGAGAACGTCCCAAAAGGCCCGCTCCGAGGCGTGGCTGAGGTCGATCACGACTCCCATTTCCTGTGCCTCCCGCACAAAAACGCATCCCCTGTCCGTCAGGCCGCCTCCGCCGTCCATGGCCGAGCCGCACAGTACGTTGTCCGAGTTCCAGCAGAGGTTGGCCATTAGCAGGCCGTCCTCCTCGTGAGCACGTCTGAGCCTCCCGATATCGCAGTTGAACTGCTCCATTCCCTCGAGGGACAGCAGCGCAGCCAGGAGGCCCTCCTTCGCCGTTTGTCTGAGTTCGCGCATATCCCGGCACAGCCGTCCTCTGCCGCTGAGCTCCAACTCCCTTTTGAGCAGCGCGACCTTTTCCTCATATCTGCCGCCCCAAACAGCAAAAAACTGGGCTCTCGGCTCATATTTCTCCAGGCGCTCGAGGTCAAGCTGGTATCTGTTCTCCAAAAGCGAGCCGCCGCGCTCCAGCACGGCGGTTATGGTATCGCAGTGTGCGTCGAAGTACGGGATCATATGATTCCACGCCTCTTTGCCGCACTCTCGAGCCTTTCCAGTCCGGCTTCCACGTAGTGTCTCGGGCAAGCCAGGTTCACCCTGTGAAAAAGTTCATAACCCTCGCCGAACACGGCGCCGCTCTCGGAATAGAACTTCGCGTCTCGGTGCAGGAAGCTGTCGAGCCCTTCCCTGTCGAGTCCGGTACCGCGGCAGTCCATCCACGCGAGGTATGTACCGTCCGGCATATGGCAGCGCAGGGCGGGTATGCGCTCGCGCAGGTAGTCCGTGAACAGTCGGCAGTTGCCCTCGAGCACCTTGAGGCACTCGTCCAGCCAGCCCTCGCCGTTTCTGTACGCTGCCTCGCAGGCTGCGTAGCCGAAGGCGTTGAAGTAGCCGCCCATATCACGGGCAATGGCCTTGCGCACCCGCTCGCGGAGCGCCGGGTCGGGTGTGAGCACATTCGATATCGTCATGCCCGCAATGTTGAAGGTCTTGCTCGGTGCGGTGAGCACCACGCTGTTTGCGGCAAAGTCCTCAGATATCGCGGCAAAGACCGTGTGCTCGTGCCCGGTATAGCTGATGTCGAAGTGTATCTCGTCCGAGACGACGAGGACGCCGTGCGCAAGGCACATTTCGCCCACCCGCCGGAGCTCCTCGTGCGTCCAGACCCGGCCCGTGGGGTTCTGCGGGCTGCAGAGGATGAGGAGCTTCACGTTCTCGGAGACGATCTTGCGCTCCATGTCCTCGAAGTCCATGACGTAACCGTTCTCCGTCTCCACCAGGTCTGTGCGGACGAGCTTCCGGCCGTTCTGTTCAATCGACTTATAGAATGGAGGGTAACTCGGGAAATGCAGAAGTACGGCGTCGCCCGGCTCCGAGAGCGCCCTGATGCAGCAGCCCACTCCCAACACGAGGCCGTAGGTCTGGTTGAGCCAGTCGGTATCTATTTCCCAACCGTGGCGGCGGGACATCCAGCTTTTTATCTCGCCCTTGAGGCTCTCCGGCGCGCCGGAATAACCGAAGCTGCCCTCGCGCAGCTGCTTCTCTATGCCCGAAGCGATCTCTGGCGCCAGCTTGAACTTCATCTCTGCCACGCCGAAGTCTATGCAGTCAGGCTCCGGCGTCCCATATTCCGCAAGACTGCGCCACATAGGTGTGTCAGTGCCGAAAGCGGGGTGCAGGCTCTCAAAATCGTACATAATCGCATCTCCTTACAGCTCGGTGATGACGGGAATTATCATGGGGCTCCGCTTCGTGGCCTTATACAGATAGCCCGTAAGGTTAGTACGCACCTTGTTCTTGATGCCCGCCCAGTCGTTTATCCTCTGGTGGCGGCAGCTGGCCAGGCTCTCGTTTATGACCCTTCTCATCTCGTCCATGAGTCCGTCCGACTCCTTCTCGTATATAAAGCCCCTGGTCACTATCTCCGGAGGCGCCAACAGAGAGGCATCCTCACCGGAGAGCGCGAGCACCACGACTATCATGCCGTCCTGCGCCAGGTGCTTCCTGTCCCGGAGCACAACGCTGCCCACGTCGCCCACGCCAGTGCCGTCCACGAACACGCGGCCCGCGGGCACGCTGTCCTCGGCCTTGACGCTACGGCGGCTCAGCTCTATGACCCGGCCGTTTTCAGCGATGACGATATTGTTCGGCGCGACGCCCATCATGCGGCCCAGCTCCGCGTGCTTGCAGAGCATCCTGTACTCGCCGTGTACGGGGATGAAGAACTTCGGCTTCGTCAGAGCCAGCATCATCTTCTGCTCCTCCTGCGAGGCGTGCCCCGAGACGTGCAGGTCTGTATGCCGGTCGTAGATCACCTCTGCACCCTTGTGGAACAGCTCGTCTATCACCCTGGAAATAGTCAGCTCATTTCCGGGTATGGCCGAGGCGGAGATGATTATCCTGTCTCCGGCGTCTATATTTATCTGTTTGTGCTCGGAGAAGGCCATGCGGTACAGGGCAGACATACTCTCGCCCTGGCTCCCGGTTGAGATTATCACTATCCTGTCCTTCGGCTGGCCCTTTATCTGGTTCAGGTCGACCAGAACTCCCTCCGGGATGTCCATATATCCCAGTTCGATGGCGACCTTAATCATGTTCTCCATGCTCCGGCCCGCGACCGCGACCTTGCGTTTATACTTCGCCGCAACGTTGATTATCTGCTGGATCCTCTGCACGTTCGAGGCGAAAGTGGTTACTATTATACGCTTCTCGCAGCCCTTGAAAAGCTCGTCGAAACGCTCGGCCACGCGGCTCTCGGACTCGGTATGCCCCGGCTTCTCCGTATTAGTCGAGTCTGAAAGCAGAGCCAGAATGCCCTGCTTGCCCAATTGGCCGATCCTTGCCAGGTCTATCATCTCGCCCTGTATCGGAGTCACATCTATTTTGAAGTCTCCGGTGTGCAGGACGGTACCTATGGGCGTCTTGATGGCGAGAGCCACAGAGTCCGCGATCGAGTGGTTCACGTGGATGAACTCTATCTCGAAGCAGCCGAGTTTGAAGCGGTCGCCAGCCTTCTTCGTGAAGATCTGCGTGTTGTAGAGGAGGTCGAACTCCTCCAGCTTCAGCTCAATGATGCCCGCCGTGAGACTGGTAGCGTAGATGGGCACGTCCAGCTCTCTCATTACGTAGGGCAGCGCGCCGATATGATCCTCGTGCCCGTGGGTGATCACGATGCCGCGTATGCGCTCCTTATTCTGCTTCAGATAGGTGATGTCGGGTATAACGACATCAATGCCGTAGAGCTCCTCGTCCGGAAACCCCAGACCGCAGTCCACGACGACAATGTCCTGCCCGTATTCGTACACGGTGAGGTTCTTTCCTATCTCACCGAGGCCGCCGAGCGGGATTATCTTCAATTTTGCCATATTAAACTCCTTATATTTTATTGTCTTATGTACAACGGCTATCCAACAGTATAACCGCTAAGGCCAGGTTTAAGTCACATCTCCACCCTGCCCTCGAGGGCGCGGGTAAGCGTAGCGTCGTCGGCGAACTCAAGGTTCGAGCCGACGGGTATCCCATATGCAAGCCTCGTCACTTTGACTCCGAACGTCTTGAGCAGTCTTGAAATGTACATGGCCGTGGTCTCCCCCTCCGTGTCGGGGTTCATGGCCATGATGACCTCCTCCACGTCGCCATTCGCGACCCGTGACACCAACTCGGATATCTTCAGGTCGTCCGGCCCTACGTGGCTCATCGGCGAAAGCACCCCGTGCAGCACGTGGTACACGCCGTTATATTCCCTTCCCCTCTCAAAGCTCAGCACATCCCGGGGCTCCGCCACCACACAGATGACGCTCCTGTCGCGCTTGTTCGACGCACAGATCGAGCAGACCTCCGCGTCGGTCAGGTTCTGGCACACGGCACAGCATTTTATTGACTTCTTCGCGTCAGATATCGCCTTAGCAAAGGCCTCAGCCTCCGCGTCCGGCAGCGACAAAGTGAAAAACGCCAGCCTCTGCGCACTCTTTTTGCCTATGCCCGGAAGCATGGCGAACTTATCTATCAGGTTCTCAAGCGCGGCCGGAAAAAAGGACATATTTCTTCTACCTCGTATGAACTGAATTTACGGCTTTACCGCAGCCGCCATGCGTATTCCCTCTATCGCTTTCGCCCTGTCCGGCTTACCAAACACGGCGCTGCCCGCGACCAGCACGTTCGCTCCGGCGTCAACTACCAGTGGGGCGGTGCTCTCGTCTATGCCGCCGTCCACCTCGAGCTCGCAGCCGGGCTTGTACTCGTTTATGAGCGCACGGATACCCCGTATTTTCGGCAGCATATCCGCCATGAAACTCTGGCCGCCGAAACCAGGTTCGACAGTCATTACCAGAACCATGTCGAGCCGGTCAAGATACGGCAATATGACTGAGCCCGGCGTCTTCGGCTTTACGGACAACGCCGCTTTCTTACCCTTGGCCTTTATCTCGTCCAAAGCAGCGAGGATATCCTGCGGCTCGTCGGCCTCGACGTGGAAGCAGACCAGGTCGGCGCCCGCGTCGCAGAATTTGCCGACATATCTGTGCGGTTTGCTTATCATGAGATGCACGTCGAGGAACATATCCGTGGCCTTCCTGAGTGAGCTCACCACAGGTATGCCGATAGAGATATTCGGCACAAAGAGCCCGTCCATTACGTCCACATGGACATAGTCGGCTCCTGCGGCTTTGATCTCCGCTACTTCACTCTCCAGATTGACAAAGTCTGCTGAGAGGATTGATGGTGCGAGCTTGATGTCCATACTGTGCCTCCTCGTAACTGTGTACAGGTCTGTAACATAAGATAACTCAGCGGAACGGCGCGCCGGCCTTCGCTTTCATATAGGGGCGCGGGGCACCCGCCCTGCGCTCCCCTGGAAATCATATAATTATACTACATTTCACCTTACCGGCGCAACTGTTTTTGAATAAAGGCCGCAGCATTCTGCTCCGGCCTCAGCTTATCGAACAAGGCTCCGCGAGAAGCATCTGCCGCTGTGTCCTTGAGCTCTGTGGGCTTTTCGGCAGACTAAGGCCCCCGGCCGTCAGGTCGGGGGCCTTCTCTTGCGCATTTCTCAGTGTTTCTTGCTGTACCAGGTGTCCTCCAGAGGCAGGCTCGTCCTGAACTTGCCGTCGCGGAAGTAGTACGCGCCCTGCACCGCCGGAGCGGTCGGTATGGCCGAGATCTCGCCTATGCCCTTCGAGCCGTAGGCAAAGGGCAGCAGCTCGTCCTTCTCCACGTAGATGGCGTGGATATCAGGTATCTGCGTCGAGTGCAGCAGGCCCAGAGTGCCGTATTTGACCTGCGGTATGCAGTCCTCGAGCGGGAAGTGCTCCGTCAGGGCGTAGCCCATGCCCATGAGCACGCCGCCCTCTATCTGGCCCTGAATGGAGGTCGGGTTCACGACCTTGCCCGAGTCGTGCGCCGCGTAGACCTCCTTGATCTTTCCGTCGTCGTCCAGCACGACGACGTGCGCCGCGAAACCATAGGCCACGTGGCTCTTCGGGAAGGGCACGTCAGCGCCCAGCTTGTCCGTCGGGTCGAAGAACTCGGCAAAGTATTCCTTGCCCTCGAGCTTAGACAGGTCGCCGCCCGCCTCGTCGAGATCCTTCTTGAGATCCACAGCCGCCATGCGCACGGCCTCGCCGGTGATGAGCGTCTGCCTCGAGCCGGAAGTGGTGCCCGAGTCGGGCGAGAGCTCCGAGTTGCTGCCCATGTTCTTCATCTGCGACAGCGGCAGGCCCGTGGTCTGGGCCAGCTCCTGCAGGAAAATCGTCGCGCAGCCCTGGCCGATGTCCGAAGCCGCCGAGTACAGCTGCACCTTGCCGTCGTGTACCTCGAGCCGGCAGCGGCCCTTGTCCGGCAGGCCCACGCCGACGCCCGAGTTCTTCATCGCGCAGGCGATGCCCACGCGGCCCGGGTTCGCGTCATACGCCGGCTTCACCGCCAGCAGGCACTCCTTCAGCGCCGTGGATACGTCCGCTATCTGGCCGTTCGGCAGCACCTTGCCCGGCTCGATGGCATTCCTGTACCTGATCTCCCAGGGCGAAATGCCTACCTTCTCGGCCAGAAGGTTTATGATGCTCTCCAGCGCGAACTCGCTCTGCGTCACACCGAAGCCGCGAAATGCGCCCGCGGGCGGGTTGTTCGTATAGTAGCTGTAACCCCTGATATCCGTATTCTGGTAGGTATACGGCCCGACGGAGTGCGTGCAGGCCCTCTCGAGCACGGGGCCGGAGAGCGAGGCGTAAGCTCCGGTGTCGAAGTATATCTCGCAGTCGAGGCCGGTGAACATACCCTCCTCGTCGCAGCCGAGGGTAAAGGTGGCCTCCATATAGTGGCGCTTCGGATGGAAGTTTATGGACTCCTGCCTGGAGAAGCGGAACTTCACCGGCCTGCCCACCTTCAGCGCGCAGAGCACGGCCACGTGCTGGGCCGAGACGTCCTCCTTGCCGCCGAATCCGCCGCCGACGTACTTGTTCTCAACGACGACCCGGCGCTGCTCCCAGCCGAGCATGATGGCTATCTCCTTGCGGGTATCGTAGACGCCCTGGTCGGAGGTATAGACCTTCACGCCGTCCTTGTACGGGAAGGCCACGGCGCACTCGGGTTCCAGGAAGGCGTGCTCCGTGAACGGGGTAACGAAATTCTTCGTGACGGTGTACTTGGACTCTGCGAGCGCCTTTTTCGCGTCGCCGCGGACGACGTGGCGCTGCTGGCAGAGGTTGCCGTTCGGGTGCAGCTTCGGCGCGTCGGGCGCCATGGCCTCCTTTACGTTCCTCACCGGTTCCAATACCTCGTACTCTACCTTGACGAGCTTTCTCGCCTTGTCGACTATCTCCTGCGTCTCGCCCACGACGAGGCAGATGGCGTCGCCCGCCATGCGCGTGATGTCGCCCTTGGCTATCATCACGTCCCAGTCCTGCTGTATGTGGCCGACCTTGTTGTTCGGCACGTCCTCGGCAGTCAGCACCGCGAGCACGCCGGGCAGGGCCGCGGCCTTCGAGGTGTCGATATCCAGTATCCTGGCCCTGGCGTACTTCGAGCGAACCGCGCCGCCGTAGACCATGCCTTCCATCTCGATATCGTCGCAATACTCGCCGTATCCCAGCACCTTCGGGCGCACGTCCGTCCTGAACGCCCTCTGGCCCACGCCGAACTCATCGCCCTTCTCGAGCATCGGGTCTATCTCCGCGTCGCCCCTCAGGATGGCCGCCGCGAGCGTGATGCCCTCGATTATCTTCTTATAGCCCGTGCAGCGGCAGATATTGCCCCTGAGCGCGACCTTTATCTGCTCCTCCGTCGGGTCGGGTACCTTGTCGATGAGCGCCTTGCCCGCCATGACCATGCCCGGGATGCAGAAGCCGCACTGCACCGCGCCGACCTTGCCGAAGGCGTAGACGAACGCCTCCTGCTCCTCATGCGTCATGCCCTCGACCGTGACTATATTGCGGCCCACGGCCTTCTTCGTCGTCAGCACGCAGGACTTCACGGCCCTGCCGTCCACAATTATCGTGCAGGTTCCGCAGGCGCCCTCGCTGCAGCCGTCCTTCACGGATTTCAGGTTCAGATCGTCGCGAAGGTAGCGGAGCAGGGGCTTGTCCTCCGTCGTGCTCCTCGTAATGCCGTTTACTTTGAAAACATATTCAGCCATTTTGCCCACCTCCGTTTTTCAGATCTGCGGCCCGAGTATGCCGTAGACGTCCTTGATAACGCCCCTCGGGCACTTGGACGCACACATACCGCAGGAGACGCAGAGCTCCTCGTCGATGACCGGATGGTTGTCGACGAGCTTGATAGCTCCCATGGGACAGTTCTTCTCGCAGAGACCGCAGGCGATGCAGCCCGCGTCGCAGAGCTTCCTTGTAACCGCGCCCGCATCCTCGTTGCTGCAGGCGACGACTATGTTCTGCTCCCTCGGCACGAGCCTTATGATGCCCTGCGGGCAGGTCTTCACGCACAGGCCGCAGCCCACGCACTTCTCCCTGTCCACCTCGGCGACGCCCTTCTCACCGACCTTGATCGCGCCCAGCTTGCAGGCTGCAGCGCAGCTGCCGAGACCCAGGCAGCCATACTTACATTCCAGTATCCCACCGGGATAGTCCGCCAGCGCCTGACGGCAATCGCCCGTGAGCAACTCCCGCGCAACCTTCCTGTGCGCGAGCACACCCCCGGAACAGCCGACAGCCGCAACCTTTTTTCCAGCCCTCTGAGCCATTGTCAGTCGCCCCTTCCACCTCTGGCATAATAATTTTTATTCAAGCACAAATTCTTTTAGTTAATCATACTATAATCTCCCTAAAAGTACAAGGGGTGATGTGTAATTTTTTTGTCAATATCGTGATTCTTTTTATAGATAACGGTGCGCAAACAGGAAAAATCCGCCGGTCGTACCCGTCCGGCGGATTTTTGGTATAGACATCACAGTTCCAGATACCGCATAAACATCGCTGCGGCCTGAGCTCTTGTGGCGGTATCGGCCGGGTCATGGCCGTTCGCCCAGACATTATAAACCGCGCCATAGTACCAGTCGTCCCAGGTAGACTCAGTGAATGGGAACTCGACCGGCTCGTCGGGCCTGATACCCTACATATTCACCCAGACTGCTCTGAAAGTCGCGCCGTACTGCGAGCTCCACAGAGGTAAAGCTAAAATCGGCAAGCACGATCGTGCTTGCCGATTTTGGAGGCGCCATCCGGATTTGAACCGGAGAATCGGGGATTTGCAGTCCCCTGCCTTACCACTTGGCTATGGCGCCGCA